>CALUYX010000001.1 GCA_944325115.1 Candidatus Gastranaerophilales bacterium
GAGCATATGCACAGCGCCGATGAGGCGGTGGGCTTATGCGACACTGGACTAAGCGAAGCTCGAATCGTGACGCGATGCGTCCGATGAGAGCAAGCGAATCTAAAGAATGTGAGCATATGCACAGCGCCGATGAGGCGGTGGGCTTATGCGACACTGGACTAAGCGAAGCTCGAATCGTGACGCGATGTGCAAAATAACATTTTAAATAATTGACTTATTCATTCTCTCGGAACGTTTAGCACTTAAAATATTTCTTAGTTTCATAATAGCTTGTGCATGCAGCTGACATACACGAGATTCTGAAACATTAATTGCTTCACCTATTTCTTTTAGTGTCATATTCTCGTGGTAATAGAACACAAGTAGCATTCTCTCGCGTTCGGGGAGTTTTTTAAGTGCTGCTTCAAGCTCTCTTTTTGCGTCTTTTTTCTCAACTTCTTCTTCAGGTCGGGCGGAATTTTTATCTTCAATGGTATCAATTATCTCGACGCTGTCTTCGCCTGTACCTTTTTTGTCATACAATGAGTCAACAGATGTATCTGAGGCAAGAATTTCCTCAACTTTTTCCTTTTCAAGTCCCATGACATCTGCTATTTCTTTTGTTGTTGCAGCTCTTCCAAGCTCCTGTTTAAGCCTTTCCGCTGTCAATTTTACGTCTTTAATCTTTTTTCTTATTGTGCGAGGCAGCCAGTCTGATGAGCGAATTTTATCTATTATTGTGCCTCTTATTCTCATAAGAGCATATGTTTCAAACTTTGCACCTTTATTTGGCGAAAATTTTTCTATAGCATCTATGAGCCCTTCAACGCCATAACTTGCAATATCTTCATAAGAAAAACTTGGGGGTAAATTGACTTTAACACGACCAATAACGTAGCGAGTAAGGTAGATATATTGTACAATAAGCTTGTCGCGCACAATTTTGTTTGTGCGGTCAGTATAATATTCTTCCCAAAGAGCCTTTAGCTCTTCGTCAGACAATCTTACTATTTTTTTGTATGAATCGACCTCGATATTTTGCTGATTCATTTATTTTATATCCCAAGTCCTCTTTTGATAATATTGTCATTTAATCAGACTCTTTTGACATCATATATCTATATGAAAACATCCGATTTTATTCGCTTTATCGGATGATGTCGATGTTTTGAAATTTAAGTAAAATATATCCTGTTACAAATGCGTAACGATTAAATATCCCTAATCAGCCGCTTTAATGCGGCTCTTCTTTTATGTACCTGTAGATGGATTTTTTAATGCAAATATATTCAGATAAAGTCTTTAATAAACCTTTAAAAATTATAAAAGCAAACTGTAAAAATGAAGCTTTAGATGCGCTTGATGAGATATTTAATCTGAGAAAAAATTACTATTTATTGGGGTATGTAACCTATGAATTTGATAAGCTTTATTTTGAAGTATATGACTCCTATGACAATTTTAAAATGCCAAAAATGCAAAAGTCTTATGGAGTAATTAAAAAAAGTCTTGTTTCAAAAAAAACTTACTGTAAAAATTTTGATAAAATTAAACAATATATTTTAGATGGTCATACCTACGAGGTTAATTACACATACCCTTATGAATTATTTACCAATTTGTCTGATTACGACTTGTACTGCGCCATATTGAATAATCAAAAGACAAGATACAGTGCTTTTATAAAAAATGATGACTATACAGTTTTGTCTTTTTCTCCGGAGCTTTTCTTTAAAATTGATAACGGCAGGATTATTACAAAACCTATGAAAGGTACAATGCCAAGGGGTGCAAATGAGGCTGAAGATTTTAAAAACAGTGCTTTTTTAAAAACCGATATAAAAAATAGAGCTGAAAATATTATGATAGTTGATTTACTCAGAAATGACCTCTCGCAAATTGCTCAAACGGGCACGGTTTGTGTAGATAAGTTGTTTGAAATAGAGAAGTATGAAACAGTTTTTCAGATGACATCGCAAATTTCGGCACTTTTAAGAAAAGATGTTAAATTGTCAGAGATATTTAGTGCAATTTTTCCCTGCGGTTCTATTACCGGTGCACCAAAAATATCAACGATGAAAATAATAAAAGAAACGGAAAAATATCCAAGAGGCATATACTGTGGCGCCATTGGTTATTTGTCGCCAAGTGATTGTGAATTTAGTGTCCCTATAAGGATTTTGCAAAAATATAAAAACGGGAATTTTTGCTGCCATGTTGGCGGTGCAATTGTTTATGATTCGGAAAAAAATGATGAATGGGAAGAAACAACAGTAAAGACAGCTTTTTTGAAAGGTGACTTCTATCTTATTGAAACAGCTGTTGATAACTGGAATCTTCATGTTGAGCGCATGAAAAAATCCGCCGCAGCACTTGGCTTTACTTGGAATAATGAAATAGAAAAAATAAAGCTAAAAGGCGGGTTGATTACACGAGTGTGTCTTTATAAAAATGGGGACTATACGCTTGAAGAAAAAGATATTGTACAGAGAAAAACAAATAGGGTAAAAATATCGGGTGCTGTAGATTCAAAAAATCCGTTCCTGTATCACAAAACAAATATAAGGACTCAAAATGTGCCGGATGAGTATTTTGATTTTATTAGAGTAAATGAAAAAGGCGAGATTACAGAAGGAACATATACTAATGTTGCAATAGAAAAAAACGGTGTTTTATATACCCCTCCTCTGAGTTGTGGTCTGCTTGCGGGAACATATAGGGATGAACTTGTTAAATCAGGTAAATTAAAGGAAAAAATCCTGTATCCTAAGGACTTGCAAGATGCTCAAAGAGTTTTTTGTTTTAATTCCGTAAGGAAGATGGTAGAGGTAGAGTTATGCTTATAGTTGATAATTATGATTCCTTTACTTACAACATTGTAGAGTATTTTAAAATTCTCGGTGTAAATCCTGTTGTTGTGAAAAATGATGAATTATCACTTGCAGAGCTTAAAAAAAGAAAATTTTCTTCACTGCTAATTTCTCCGGGGTGGGGAAATCCCTCTAATAGCGGTGTTAGTATGGATTTAATTGACTATTGTAAGGATAGATTGCCAATTTTAGGCGTGTGTTTGGGGATGCAGTGTATAGCAAAATATTTTGGCGTAGATGTTACAAGAGCAAAAGAACCTTTTCATGGTAAAAATTCAAATATATATTTTGATAAAGACTACCTTTTGTTTAAAGATTTAAAGCAGGGCTTTAGTGCTACAAGGTACCACTCACTTGTTATATCTGCTTGTGACAACACGGATGTCTGTGTAAAGGCTTATTGTGACGACAATTTACCTATGGCAATTGAGATAAAAAACAGAAAGATATATGGTGTGCAATTTCACCCTGAGGCATATTTAACCGAGGATGGAATAAAAATCTTTAAAAATTTCCTTGATATAGCACAAGAAAGTTAAGAAACTTCCTCATAAAGACTTGAGGCTTCATTTATGGATACGTTTCCGTCAGGAACTCTCAATATGCGTACTTTTTTTATGGTGTCTTTGTATTCTATTGTTATGATATCCCCGACTTTTACTGTTTTTGCGGGTTTTGCGGGGTTGTCGTTAACAAATACTCTGGCGCTTTCGCACACAGAGTTTGCTACGGTTCTTCTTTTAATAAGTCTTGATACTTTTAAAAATTTATCCAACCTCATTTATTACCTTAACCTTATATTCAGGGTGTTCTTTGAGTTTCTTTTCAATTTGTTCAAAGGTTAAAAATCCTTCTTGTGCTCCGAACTTTTCAATTACCGCTGCAGCGTTAACCGAGGCATATGTAAGAGCTTTGATAACATCTTCGCCGTAGTTTTGTATGGATGCTACAAGGGTTGAACTAAAGGCATCTCCCGCGCCAAGAGTTGAAACAACTTTTGCACTGAATTCAGGCGCATGGTAGAAACTTTTGCCGTCATAGCTATATACGCCATATTTTCCGTCTGTTATAACTACAATTGAATCACTTTTGCAGTGAAGTTTTTTAAGCATTGTAATGACATCGGGATGAATTTCGGCATCAGAGAATTTTTCGTCTTTTGTATCAGGTCTGACCTCGATTTTTGTAAGCATTGAGGCTTCTTCTTTGTTCATAACGACTATTTTTGCCGTTTTTAAAATGTTATTGAAATATTTTTCACCCTTTTTAATTGCCGTGCTGCCGGCATTAATTGCAAGGTTTATACCGTTTTCGCCGGCAAAATCCGCAATTTTATCAAGAAGTTTGTTTGTATCTCCTGCAAGTGGGGCTACATATATCCATTTTGCTTCTTTAAATTTGTTAAAATCAATCTCATCTTCGCCAATTGTAGAGTTTGCTCCTCTGTGAGCAAGGACGGTTCTGTCCCCTTGGAAACTTACAAGAATAATAGAGAGTCCTGTTAAATTGTCTTTAGAATGTATTATGTTTGATGTATCCACTCCGTCATGCTTCATTTTGTTTTCTATAACAGGAGCTATCTCATCATTTCCCAGTTTGATTATGGTTGATGTTTTAAAACCCAGATTTGCAAAGTTTGCTGCGGTATTTATGCCGCCACCGCCTATGTTTCTTGAAAATCCGTCTATTTCTACTTTTGCACCGTAAGGAAATGACATAAATTCAGTTTTCTTTTTCAGTGAGTTTACGGAAACTATATTTGCGCCATCGCTTTCTACAAATATATCAAGTGTGGCAGAACCTATTGTAATAACATCAAACATTTTGTTTATCTCCGTTTAAAATTGTCTTTTCTTTATTATACATACTATAATAACTTTATACAAAGGAAAAATTATGTTTTTAGATTCAATAAAATTAAATAATTTTAGAAACTATGAAACACTTGAGCATAATTTTGCAAAAAGAAAAACCCTCTTTGTGGGTAAAAATGCTCAAGGGAAGACGAATTTGCTTGAGGCGGTTTATTATCTTAGTGCGTTAAGTTCAAACAGAATAAAAAAAGACTCCGAGCTTATAAGGTTTGGTTCTAAAGATTGTAAAATTCAGGCACAGTGTACAAAAAATGATGTTGAAATTTCTCTTGAGGTTTTTATCAATCCTCCAAAAAATAAAGTTCTCAAGGTGAACGGTCTAAAGAAAAATAAATCTCAAGAGTTTTTAAGAGTGCTAAAGGTAGTTAATTTTTCAAGCGCTGATTTGCTGTTGATGCGTGGTGAGCCCTCAAACAGAAGAAAATGGCTTGATTTAGCCATATGTCAGATTTACGGCGCTTATTACGATAAGCTTGCAAAATACAATAAAATCAGGCTGCAGAAAAGTAATTTCTTGTCTTTGTATCCTGAAAACACGAGTTTGTTGGATACTTACAATTTGCAGATGTCGAGTGCTGCAGCAAATATTATTTATTTAAGGGTTAAATTTTTAAAAGAACTTGAAAAATTGGCAAAACTTAAGCATAAAACGGTTTCAGGCGAGGAAGAGCTTTCTTTTGAATATGATTGTGAAATCGATTCTAAATTACCCTTAAAAGATTTATCTAGTGTTATATATGAAAAATTGTGCAATATAAAAAATGATGAAATTCGTCGTGCGCAGTGTCTTTTTGGACCTCATAGGGATGATATTTCATTTTTCATTAACGATGTTGATGCAAAAAAATACGCTTCGCAAGGACAACAAAGAACTCTTGTGCTGGCGCTTAAACTTGCTGAACTTGATATCATAAAAGACAAAACAGGGGAAAATCCTATTTTGCTCTTGGATGACGTGCTGGCCGAGTTAGATAATATAAGGCAAAATTATCTTTTAAAAACAATAACCGATGATACTCAAACTATTATAACAAGTGTTGATACTTTGGCATTTGATGATGAATTTTTATCTGATGTGGATATAGTTAAAATTTCTAAAGGTAAAAAAATATAAAAGGGCTCTTAACTAAGAGCCCTTTTTAAATCCTTATGTTTTAAATGTTGTCGTTATTTTTCTTCTTTTTCTTCTTCTTTTAATTGATCCATTTCTTTGGCTTTTTGAGCATTTTCTTTGCCCATTTCAAGGTAAGAATTTATTATTTCATCAGCTTTTTCTTCTGACATTTCAAGTTCGTTTTCAGTATCTGAACTTTGATAGACTATATGTTGAGAAATCGCCTTTGCTTTATACCCGTAAGCTTCATTTTGTGCGGCGTCAATTTTTGTTCTAAGGGCTGCTTTTATGTCGCCGTATTTTTTGGCTTCATCTATAACATCTTTGATTTCATTTAAGTCACCAAGCTCGTTATCTGCTTCTTTGAATGCATCGTCAATAACATTATCTACGGTGTCGCCATCAAGTTCAGAGTATATATTTTCACCTAAAATTGGGTTGTATACTGTTTGCATATATTCATCAGTTACATATTTTTGGTATCCTTCTGCTTTTTCGCCGTTATTTAATGTTATGTTGAATGTACCTGTAATAAGTGAGTCGTTAATATTGATGAAGTCTTCAGTGCCTTCAACTCCTTCGCCGCGTGATTGTGTTTTTTCTGCAAAAGAGCTTAGGTCTATGTCTTTTATGCCAAGTTGTTCTGCAGTTAGGAATTCATAGTCACGGTTTGTGTGTTCAGTATTTAATACAAGTATGTTTTTAAGTTCATCGCCGTTTATGTGACCATCACCGTTTGTATCAAACAGTGCCATTTCTTCCATGCCATCAACGCCGTTAGCGCCCACCATTTCAGTGAAGTCATTAAGTACACCGTCTTGGTTTCTATCTATTGCAAATTCATAGCTGTTATCACCTATATGGAAGCCGACAGGGTCTGTTCTATCCGGCGGAAGGTCTGTTCCGTCACCATCGCCGTCGCCATTGGGGTTAGTTCCCCTGTTGACAACTACATCGGGATAGTTTTTCTTGATTTCTTCTTCAAGGATATCAAATGTTCCTTTTGATTGCTCATCACCAATAGGCAAAGTAACTTCTTTTTCACCAAGTGTGTATTCTATGCCGCCTGCAGGCCACAATTTTGTTAATGTGTAGGCAGTTTCTTTCCAAGTGAAGTCATTGTTTTTCATTTCTGTGATAATTTTGTCATTTCTGACAGCTTTATCCATTTCTGCAACTTGTAAATCATCCCTTTGATTAGGACCTTCGGTAGCACTAAATGTTTCTATAAATTGTGTAAACACTGCTTGAGCATCTGCACCATGACCCCATGGTACAATCGGTCTGCCGTCATCTCCGTGAGAAATGCCTATTGATGGGAATAATTGATTTATAGATTCAAGCATTTCTTTTTTGGTGAATCCTGCTTCTGACATATCATTAAGCATTCCTGCATTAAGTGCTTCAGAGAAAGAAACAAGTTGTGCGTTATCAAGCTTGTATGGATCTGCTCCGGGAGTTGGCTCTGCAACCATTGCTTGATACTTTTCAAGAACCGCATTCTTGTTTTCTTCTATTACGCTTGGCTCTTGTGCTTCTCTGTCTGCCATACGGGAAGTGTATTTGCCCAGATATCCATCTGCCAAATCTTCTTTTGCCGGAGTAAATATTGGTACAGAGGGATCTGTATCAGATGTTTGATAGCTTCCTGCTGCATCTGTCATATTATTTCTTGTCATTTTTAGAAGTTCAAGGGTGCTTTTTGTTGTTCCGTATTGAGAGTCAAGTGAATCAATATCTCCAACAAGACCTTCCATTTCTCCAATGATACCGTTGAGCTTACTTTGTGGAGTAGAAAGTTCTCTTATGGCTGTATCTATACCGCTTCTGCCGTTTTGAATTTTAGAATTTACAGCACCCATTTGTTCGCAAATAAAGTCGGTAAGAGTTCTTTCGCCACCTCTTTTTTTCGAGTGGCTATCGTTATTATAGTGGTAGATTGCATTATCAATTGCGTTATCTACCATCTTTTTTGTACTTGCTTCGTATTTTTCAGTATCAGCTACAATTTTTGCAATCTTATCACTTAAATCTGACTTCAACTTATCAAGCTCTTCTTGTTTTTCTGAGATTTGGTCTTCAAGGTCGCCAATTTTATCTTGAAAGTCTTTGATTTTTGCTTCAAGGGCTTCAATTTGTTTGTCTATTGTTGCCTTTTCTGTTGTTGAGTTGAAATATTTTTGTTTAAACAGCTGCGACAGGGCATTTTTTTGCTCTGCTTTTGATTGCGAATAAATGCTGTTTAAATTACCTGTAACATCAGTTAAATCTTTTGCTCTTTTTACCCCTAAGATGTTTGCATTCAAGTCTGTTCCCATATTATTTCCTTTCGCACCTGTTTATTTGTTGTCGTAATTCCTTGTAAAAATTCATACTAAAACTGAGCGTATAATTGTATTCGGTACGCTCAGTTTAAAACTTTATGGTTATTGAATATTATTTTACAATTCGTAACATGAAATTTAAAGTTTTGGGATTTTTAAATTTTCTTCAAGTGTAATGGGAAGTTTTTGACCTTTTTTTGCTCTGTAATGCAAACCCGGTGATACTATTCCTGATATTAATCCAACGCCGCCGCCAACAGAGCCGCCGATAATAAGACCTGTAATTACATTACCGCCCGCAACACCTATTGCTGCTCCAAGACCGGTGCCCACACCACCTATTGAAATAGTGTATGCTGCAATTTTCTTTGCAGTGTCTTTTCCTGTCATTTGAAGATAATTCTTTTTGCCTGATATTTTAGCTACAATAGGGATATTTTTGCCATCCGGAAAAATTATGTGTGTAAAATTAACACATACTATTGCGTTTCTTGAAAACCAACGAGGTTTTTTAATGGAGGTTATTTTTGCTATTAGTGCTGATTTTCTTGGTATAAGACATGTGCCTTCTTGAGTTGTTAAGTCGCAAAGAAATTCAAATTGTATAAAATCGCCTTCTTTGTAATATTTTGAATTAAAATTTTGTGCAAATGATATTTCTATGACATTTTCTTTTTGTACTATGCTTTCGAAATTCTTTACCTTAACGAGGTTTACTTTTGAGTACTTGTTTGAGGTAAGATGTTCTATGGTTACATTTTCATCGCATGGAGGATTTTCAAAATCTGCAGCATATAACCCTTGCGAAAAAATTAAATTCATAAATAATAAAATAAATAATGCGCTGAGGATTTTTTTTATTTTCATATAATCTCCTTTACAGTCGATAATCCAACATTTTTTTTCTTTGCGCTGCCTCAAATTCAAAACATTTTTTTATTATAAAGTTCATTTCTTTTTCACTAATGGAAATAAACACCAAAGAAGTGCTGTAGTTTTGCTCTCCCCTTATAGCCATGGGGTTTATTTTTACAATCTGTGCTACGGTTGAAATGTTGCACTCAGGAAAAGCCATTGTTACATCAAGTTTTGAGCAGCCGGAAATATTTTCTTTCAGCAGTATATTCATTCCTTTTGCACTTATGTTTCTTGAAGTGCCCTGTATGGTTTTTTTGATACCGCCATAGTAAATATTCAAGGTGGTTTTAACCTTGATTTCTGCTCTGATATATTGTCTGCGTTGAATTTTTTCTGCCTTAGTCGGGAATGAAAACTTGTAATTATCTTCTGACCTTCCAATATATCTGCACTCAAATTTGAATATGCCGTTTTTTGTGTAGATGTATAGTTCAACAGTTTGTTTTGATGAACAATCGAACACCATTTCTTTGCTTCTTAATTTTTCTATGACAATTTCTTTGTCACTATGAGAGTTGAAAGTACCAAAAAATCTTGCAGTGCTGTTTAGGTTTTTTATTACAAGCTCTGCCTTGCAACCCTTATCAATATATTCAAAATAGCTTTCCATATTTTGTTATTATAACAGATTAAATATGATTTGAAAATGAGTGAAAAATTTGAAAAATTCAAAATAGCCTGAGTGGCTATTTACAACAACTGTTAAGACTTATATTATTTTTTTAGTGCATATTCCACTCTCACTCGTAAACTGTTTTGCCCGATAACATTATGTTATCGGCTTTTTTTATCTAAATCGGTGCTTTCAATAAAAAGTGTGTTGAACACTTTGAATGGAGCACTACGTCTGCGACGTAAGAGTTTTAGAATAAAACTCCACAGGAGCATATCTAAATCGGTGCTTTCAATAAAAAGTGTGTTGAACACTTTGAATGGAGCACTACGTCTGCGACGTAAGAGTTTTAGAATAAAACTCCACAGGAGCATATCTAAATCGGTGCTTTCAATAAAAAGTGTGTTGAACACTTTGAATGGAGCTATACAAGTCTAAATCTTCTTCTTGCTAAAATTCTTTTGTTGTTTATAAAATCTTCTTCACTTAAATATAATAATGGAAATTTCTTTTGCGAAAGCAAGCTCAGTTGGGTATTTAGTATGGGGTTTAGATTGTATAATGAAATATTGTTGTCACAGAGCATTGCAACTGTCTTTGCATCTTTGAGATTACTTAATTCTTTGCAGTTTAGAGCAAGTCTGTCACAGTGTTTAAGGTTTTTTTTGACAAACTCAATTATTTCTTTAAGTATTTTTGTATCAAGCGTTTGTGTGCTGATGTCAAATATGCGAAGTCTTTTGTGCTTCCTTAAAACAAAATCCATTTTGTATTGAAATCCTTGTAGAGTCCTTATTGGCTATTATATATTTTTATTTTCTTGAATTTAATCGTAAATTAGTTTGGAGCTTTTTATACTTTGGTATGAACTATAATTTGTTTTTTAATTTTTTTTTGTGTTAGTATAAGTTTTGTAATGAATTTATTGAATTTTTTTAAAAGACCCAAAAAAGAAGATATTTTTAATAAACTCCCCGATGGCACTATTATTGTGTCACTTGAGGGAAGAATACTTGATGCTAACAATAAAGCGCTTAAAATGTTTGGAGTTTCAAGACTTGAGATGGCAGGTGAATTTTTTTCTGCTTATGTTGAGGGCGGGTCTAATCTCTTAAATAAAATAATTTCACTTAAGAAGCCTCTTATTTCAAGAGTGAATGTTGCCAAAAAAGAAAATGAGGATTTTTATTACGAGATTTCTGCTCACAGGGATAGTATAGAGCAAAAAGTATATGTAACCTTGCGTGATGTAAGCCAAAATTACAAAATGCAAAATATGGTAAACGGTCAGTTTGAGATAGCTAAAAATATCATAGACGATAAAAATACTTATTTGGTAAATATTTCAGGCGAGATTCTTTCTTCTCTTGCAACGATTGAAGGGTTTTCAAAAGCTCTTTCAGACGGTGTAGGCGGCGTTTTGATAGACAAGCAAATGAAATATGTAAACATAATAAATAAAAATGCGCGCGACCTTACCTATGACTTAGAGAAGCTGTTTACTATTTTCAGACTTGAATCAAATCTTTACCAGTATGACTTTAGAAATTTTGATGTAATTAACCTGCTTAGTACTATTGTTAATCAGTATGAACCGTTATTTACTTCAAAAAAAATGTTGTTTGAAACAAATTTCTCAACCCTTGCATCCAGAGCTTGTTTTCTTGACCCTGCGGTTTTTGAGTATGTTATAAGAAGTATTTTGGATGTGTTTTTAAATAATACTCAAATAGGCAGAATTTCATTCAGTGCAGGAAATCCTCCAATAGCATTCTTAGAGCAACATGACTTTGATGCAAAAGATGATTTAGAACCTTCAAAGTATATGCTTTTTGAAATGAAGGCAAGTGAACTTTTTCTTGACGAGGAAGAGCTGGCAACGCTTTTTGATGCTTATTCCTGTTTAAATAAGAATAAACGTCCTATCGGCATGAAACTTGCATTTGTTCTAATTAAAAAATTTATCAAACAATTTAAGGGTGATATCTGGGTGTATTCAAAATCTTCTTTTGGAACAATGGTTAGTTTCGTAGTTCCTGTTGAGAGAAAATAATATAAAGGATAGAATTTTGTCTAAAGTAATACTTAAAAACATTACAAAACGCTTCGGCAAAAAGACAATACTTAACGATATTTCACTGGAGATAAAAGACAAGGAGTTTGTTGTATTAGTCGGTGCGTCAGGCTGCGGGAAGTCTACCCTTTTAAGAACTATTGCGGGGCTTGAAACTCCAAGTTCGGGCGAGATATATATCGGTTCAAAATGTGTTAACAACGTATTGCCAAAAGACCGTGATATTGCTATGGTTTTTCAAAGTTATGCGCTTTATCCTCACTTGAGTGTTTTTGAGAATATGGCATTTCCCTTAAGTATTAAAAAAATGGCAAAATGTGAGATTAAAAGAAGAGTTAATAATGCTGCGGATATATTAGGGCTTGAAGATTATCTTGAATACAAACCTCGTGAATTATCAGGAGGTCAAAGGCAAAGAGTTGCCCTAGGGCGCGCTATTGTAAGAGAGCCAAAGGTTTTTCTTATGGATGAGCCGTTGAGTAATCTTGATGCAAAGCTAAGAGTCGCAATGCGTTCTGAAATAAAGAAGCTTCATAAAAAACTAAATACAACCTTTATATATGTTACACATGACCAAACTGAAGCGATGACTATGGGTGACAAGATAGTTGTGCTTGATAGCGGTAAAATTCAGCAGGCTGATAATGCTATAAATATATATAATCATCCTAAAAATACATTCGTAGCAGGCTTTATGGGTTCATATCCAATGAATCTTTTGCCTGCGACAATAGAGGATGGTTTGCTTAATTTTGGAAGTATATATATTAACCTTGCAAAAACGCAAATTGCTTACCCCAAAAATGTAAAAGAAGTCATTGTAGGGGTAAGGGTTGAAGATATAGTTGACAAGAGCAATCCGGACTATTTATTTAATTTGATAAAATTTATGGCAAGACCTGAGTTTGAGGAAACTTTGGGTGCGTATAAGGTTGTTTATTTCAAAATGGGAAATACGGACTGTATCGCCAAAGTTCCCCTTGCTATGGATACAACAGGTGTTATGGAATTTTCTATTGACCCAATGAAGCTCAAGTTTTTTGATGCAAAAACAAAAGAAGCGCTTAACTAAGAGTTTTTTCGCTGTCGCTGTCTTCTTTTTCAACCCAAACATAGGTTTGCTTAAAAGCACCTTTAAAAGGGTTGTGTGAGTAGTCATAGTCAACAAAAGGATTTTTGACTCTTTTGTTTATTGTGTCTGCTTTTGAATTTATATCCTTAAAGTATTCTCCTAATTTCATAATTTTTCCAACCATCATATTTTACATTTATATTATGGCATATTTAATTTCCTTTTAATTCCACTTGGGTATACATATGGTATTAGTACTATAGTAGTATCCAACTTGTTGATTCATTAAATATTTAATGATAGTATTTTATTTGAGGAGAAGCATTTTGAGGATATTATGAAGAAAAAAGTAGGCATTGTTTTGCTTGTGATAATTGTGCTTATTGCTTTTCGTTGGGGAAGCGGTAAGTTTGGCGAGTTTATGAGAGCTAAAATGATGGGCTCAATGATGACTCCCAAGGTAAAGCTCGCTCAAGTCGGAGAAATAGAATATAAAAACGAAATAGAGGCCCCCGGCAGAATTGTTGCAAAGTATTCTGTAGACCTTGTAGCAAGGGTTGACGGGTATTTACAGGAAAAAAGATTTAATGAAGGTGATTTTGTCAAAAAAGGACAGGTGCTTTTTGTTATTGAACCTCAGCAGTATTTAATCGCATTAAATAAGGCACAGGCTGAACTTGCAACAGCTCGTGCTCAGGCAGTCAAAGCAAGTAAAGATTATGCTCGCTCAAAGGAATTGGTAGCAAAAGACTACATTTCAAAATCCACATACGATGATACACTTGCGCAGCGTGATATTGCAAATGCCTCTGTTAAGGCTGCAATTGCAATGGTTAACGATGCAAAAAGAAATTATAACTATACAAGAATAACCTCTCCGATTGATGGCAGAATCGGTATGCTAAATGTTACACAAGGTAATTATGTCAGCACTCAAAGCGGGGCTTTGGCACGTGTAGTAAGTACTAATCCGATTTATGTAACATACAGCGTTGATTCAAAGCAATTTGCCAACCTAAGGGATAATGAAATTATTCCCGAAGATAAAAAAGAGCAGCCCATAAGTGTTGAAATTACTTTGCCTGACGGTACAAAGTATGAGCACAAGGGTGTAGAAGACTTTTGGGATAACCAAATCTCGCAAACTACAGGTACTATAGCTCTGCGTGCAACTTTTAAAAATCCTGACAACAAACTTATTCCTGGAGATTTTGTAAAAGTAAGAGTTTATTCAAACAAACTCAATAAAAAAATAGTTCTTCCTCAAGACTGTGTTTTGCAAGATTCTACAGGAAGATATGTCTATGTTGTTGATAAAGACTCTATAGCAAGAAAAAAATATGTAAAAATTTCAAATGAATATCAAAAATACTGGATTGTATCATCGGGGCTAAATGTTGGTGATGAGTATATTTCAGAAGGTGTAGTAAAAGTAATTGCCGACAAGCCTGTAGTTGTACTTAAAGATGATGAGTTGGTTAAGTTAAAAGATAAGAAATAACGGTATAAAATATGTTTTCAAAGTTTTTTATAGACAGACCAAGATTTGCAATTGTAATTTCGCTAGTTATAACACTTGCGGGGTTAATTGCTCTTAAGGGTTTACCGCTTGAACAATATCCGACAATTACACCTCCTCAGGTAATAGTGTCTGCTACATACCCAGGTGCAAGCTCTGATGTTATAGAGTCAACCGTTGCTGCCCCTATTGAATCTGCCGTAAACGGCGTTGAAGACATGCTTTATATGACATCAAGTTCTAAAAACGGCAGCTATAAGCTCAGTATTTACTTTAAAGTCGGTACGAACCCTGATATGGCTGTTGTAAATGTTCAGAACAAAACCTCTCTTGCAACCGCACGTTTGCCTGATGAAGTTAAAAGGTACGGGCTTACAATTAAAGAATCAACTGCAGGTGCAGGTCTTGTAATATATAGGGTTTTTTCTCCCGACGGTTCAAAAGACCTTGTTGAGCTTGCGAACTATGCTTCAATCTTTATAAAAGATGAACTTGCCCGTGTTGAGGGCATTGGCGAGGTTGTTGTTTTTGGCGGTAGGGATTATGCCATGCGTATATGGCTGGATGCCCAAAAACTTGCTGCCTTAAATGTTTCTCCTGCTGATGTTAACGCTGCAATTGCCGCTCAAAATGCTCAAGTGCCTGCAGGTAATATAGGTAACGAGCCTTTGGTAAACAAAAAAGATATGTCTATTGTTTTAAGGACTCAAGGCAGGTTGAAAACGGTCGAAGAATTTGAAAATATTATTGTAAAGTCAAATCCTGACGGCTCTGCAATAAAAGTGTCCGATGTTGCACGAGTTGAGCTGGCTTCAGAAACATATGACTATTTAGGACGTGTTGATTTGCAGCCTGTTGCGGTTATTCAGGTAATTCAGCTTGCTGATGCTAACGCAGTTGAGCTTGCAAATAACTGTAACAAAAAGATGGAAGAGCTTTCAAAGAATTTCCCCGACGGTATTTCATATGAGATATTTAGGGACTCGACAGATTTTATCAAAGAATCTCTAAATGAAGTTATAAAAGCTATTATTCTTGCAATATTTCTTGTAATAATGGTAGTGTACCTGTTTTTGGGCGATGTTAGGGCTTCATTTATCCCATTTGTTGCAATTCCCGTATCTTTGATAGGTACTGTGATAATTTTTGCTATACTTGGTTTTTCAATAAACACGCTTACGTTGTTTGGCTTTGTACTTGCTGTAGGTACGGTTGTGGATGATGCCATTGTTGTTATTGAAAACGTGCAAAGACACATTGAGGCGGGTTTGTCACCAAGAGAGGCTTCTATTATCTCTATGGATGAGGTTTCAGGTGCGGTTCTTGCTACTTCACTTGTTTTGATGGCAGTTTTTGTTCCCGTTGCTTTTATCCCAGGTATTACAGGTAAAATGTATCAACAATTTGCCGTAACAATTGCGGTTTCAATCGGTTTTTCAACTCTTGTTGCACTGACTTTAGCTCCTGCTCTTTGTGCAACAATACTGAAATCAAAAGACGAATTGCCTAAGCGCACATTTTTTAATAAATACAGAGAATTGTATCGTGATTACTGGCAGCACCATGCTAATTTAAGCGGTCTTGAGTTGGTTAAGGCTTGGGGTGAGTTTTTTGCCACGGCATGGGATATTACAATTAAAAAATTCAACAGAATGTTTGATAGGATACGTGACACTTATATAGAAGGGTCAAAGTATTATATAGAAAAACCATCCAGAACAAAAATCACCTATGTTGTTTTGGTTATTGCTCTGTTATTTTTGTTTAAACTTATTCCAACCGGATTTTTACCAAACGAGGACTCGGGTGCATTATTTACGAGTGTGCAGCTAAAGGACGGTTCTTCTTTATCTAAAACAATGTCTATAACAGATGAACTTGAAAAAGATATTTTAAAAGTCCCCGGTGTACTTAATGTTTTAGGGCTTGAGGGTATAAACGGTCAGAATACTTCTATGATTATCACCCACTTTTTACCTTGGGAAGAAAGAAGGGCGGTGCCTTGGTATAAGCAAATTTTTATGAGCAAGGAGAAAAAATATCAGGCAAAACGCTCTCTTGAAGATATAAAGGCAAATGTAAATGCGCTGAGTGCTAAGTATCCTGATGCAAAAATATTTTCATTTATACCGCCTGCAATAACAGGGCTAAGTATGTATGGCGGCTTTGAATATCAACTTTTGGACAAAGCAAACAGAACACCTCAGGAACTTAATGAAGAAGCCAATAAGCTAATTTATGAAGCTAACAGAAGTTCTGTTGTAACAGGGGTATTTACTCAATATAACGCAAATATTCCTCAATTCTTAATTGATATTGACTACAAAAAAGCTCTCGCTCAGGGTATACCTGTTAATGAGATATATACCGCATTATCTTCTCAATTTGGTCAGACTTATGTAAATGACTTCAATTTATATGGTCGTGTTTTCCGTGTAGTTTTACAGGCTCAAGAGGCATTTCGCTCTGCTCCTGCGGATATGGACAAGGTATACATTAAATCTTCTGACGGCAAGTCCTCCCCTTTAAGTTCCGTTGTTAGAATTGAGCCTGTGACAGGTCCTTATGATATTACAAGGTTTAATATGTATAAGTCTGTTCAGTTGAGCGGTAACCCTGCAAAAGGAAAAAGTTCGGGTCAGGCAATTAAAGAAATGGAGAGAATTTCAAATGAAATATTGCCTGAGGATATGACTTTTGCTTGGTCGGGTACAAGTTTGCAGGAAATCGAATCCAGTGGTCAGACAACAGTTGTGCTTGCAATGTCTTTGATATTTGTATATTTATTCCTTGTTGCGCTGTATGAAAGCTGGATGCTTCCTGTTGGTGTAATGTTAATTGCGCCCATTGCCATGCTTGGTGCTTTGATATTTCAGTACATTGCAGGTTATGCTCTTGATTTGTATGCGCAAATCGGGCTTATTATGTTAATCGGTCTTGCTGCAAAACAGGCGATATTAATCATTGAGTTTGCCAAAACTGCGCGCGAAGAACAAGGAATGAGCATATTTGATGCTGCAATTGAGGCTGCAAGAATAAGATTCAGAGCTGTTATGATGACAGTTATTGCATTTATCTTAGGTATGTTACCTCTTGTTTTTGCAGTAGGTCCCGGGGCTGAAAGCCGCCGTTCTCTTGGTATGACTGTTTTTGGCGGTATGATAGCAGCTGCCATTGTTGGTACTATTCTTGTACCGGCATTTTATGTAATTATTCAGCAGGCAAGAGAAAACGCGGCTGAGAAAAGACGTAAAAAGGGAAAGAAAAATGAATAGGATTTTGTCGTTTTTTATAATATTCAATGTAGTTTTTCTTAACTGTCCGTTTGTATTTTCTCAGGACATTGAGGCTAACTGGCATGAAGGTATTAGCCTTGAGAATGAATATTTAGCATATGCTAAAACAAAAAATGACGATAAAAGCGAAAAGAAAATTGCCTTTAGTTTCTTTAAAAAAGACAAAAATGAACTAAGTGAAGAAACAAAAAGAGAAAGAAAAACCTTTGAGTTTTTCAAAAAAAGAGAGAGTAAAGTGCAAGTTGAAAAAGACGACAAACAAGTTGAACAAAATAAAGAAAAAGAAAAGAAACTTGCGGATAATGACTCTAAAAAGCCTCAAGAAAAAGTAAAAACAAAAAAGAATAATAAGAAAAAAGAAAATAAATACGAAGAGTATTCAATACCTGTTGATGCTTATATGCCCGTGGGCAACAGTGCTGATAAATCAATTACAATATCAGGTTCCGTGCAAAAAACACTTGAGCTGAATCTTGCCGATTGTCTTGAGCTTGCACTTATTAATAACCCAAAAATTAAGGCTGCTTATGCTAACGCTGAAGCAATGAAATACAGGAAAGGACAGACTTTGTCCAACTATTCTCCCGTTGTAAACTTGCAAGGGGGTATTTCAAGAATTAAGCCCGATATGAGCAACTTTAGAAGCAGAGGGATTGTGATTGACCCTTTTACAAAATATGTAATGGGTTCAATAGGCATTTCTCAACTTGTATATGACTTTGGTCTTACACAAAATCAATATACGATAGATAAACTCAACTGGGAGTCTTCAAAGTCTAATATAGATTCAGTTGTAAATGAGGTTGTATGTCAATTAAAGGACGGATATTATAATCTTATTTATGCAATTGAGGCAAAAAGAGTTGCTCAAGAAACGCTTGAGCAGTTTGAGATAATGTACAAACAAGCTCTTGCATTCTACGAAGTGGGTACAAAGCCAAAGGTGGACGTTACAATTGCTCAGGTTAATATGGAAGATGCAAGAGCAAAGCTAATCAGTGCAAGCAATAATGTGGATATAGCAATTTCAAATCTGAATAATATTATGGGATTGCCTTTTATTCCTCCTTACATTATTGATACATCCGCTCCTTTTCAAGACGTTGAAATAGATATGAGAAAAGCGGTTGAGATTGCAAATGAAGCGCGTCCTGAGTTAAAGATTGCAAAAATAAATGTAGAAACTGCTGACCAAGCAGTAAAACTTGCAAAAAAGACATATTTTCCTTCTTTAAATGTGCAGGCGAATTATTCAATCGGCGGTGTGAATAATACAATTGCCGATACAAACTGGTGGGATTTTGGCGGATATTTGACCTTTCCTGCAATTAATCCTTTTTTGATAAGAAATCAAATTAAAGAAGCTCGTGCTCAACTGGAAAAGCAAAAATTTGATTCAAAGGCAACTGTTAATGATATTTACTATGATATTCAAAGCACTTTTGTAAAATTGGTTGACGCTAAACAAAGAGTTCCTGTTGCAAGGCTTGCTGTTAAAAAAGCAAAAGAAAATTATGAACTCTCGCAAGGACGCTACAGTGTTGGCGTGAGTGATGCAATTGAGTATAAAGAAGCGCAGATTCAATACTATGATGCAAGACTTGCATATTTAAATACGCTTTATCAGTTTAACAGCGCGAAGGCAAATTTAGAGCGTGCTATAGGTCAAACCCTTCCGGGTGTTGATAGTGCTGATGATGAAGGTATTTAACCTGCAAAAAGTTTAATGAAAATTAAATAATATATAAATCCTGCACTTATGGCAGCTATTTGTTTTTTGTATGTGCTTTTACTTATGAAATAAGATGCTAATGCCAGCAAGAAAAGACCTGTTGCCATACTTCTGAAGCGATAGGAACTGATGTAGATATATGGAATAAAATCAAGAAAAAACTTTGGTATTATCGTGAGTACCAAAAGTGCGGAGCACAAGAAAAATGTTCCTATCCAGAAAAAAGTTTTATCTTTGCTGTTTTCCATAATAACCTTGTCTAAATTGTAACATAAAGTTTACATTTTTGTAAAAAATTTAACATTACCATGTTCAAGAAAAAGTTTTTTTGTTTCGCCTGCTTGTACAATTTTTTTGTCATAAGTCAAAGGAGGCAAAAATGGCTAAAGGTGAACTTATTAAAGATGTTTTTCTTAAAATGTCTGCCCTTGCGGGGATTCTTGGGGATTATGCCAAAACAAAGAATAAAAAGACATTTATCTACAATTTTCTGCTTGAGTTGATTGACATTAAAGGAGTGGAAGAAGAGGAAGAAAAAGCCCTTGTTGAAAGCTTGATAGCTTTTATTGAATCTTTGGTAGGATTATTTAGTGTCGCAAGGCAATGCTTTTCTAAAAAATAAAATTCCTTTAGGTGTCTGCACTCCCTCTTTTGTTAAAGGAGGGAGTTTTTAAAATTTTGACAGTTTTATTAGCCGTCTGAATGATTCGTGTTTTTCGCATAGCTCTTCAAGTGTACCTGTGTCTATGATTTGTCCTTTATCCATAAAAACAAGTCTGTCGCAGTTTTTAAGAGTTTTAATCCTATGAGCTATTGCTATTATTGTTTTGCTGCCTTTTACGCTTTCTATGGTCTTTGTTATTGTATCTTCCGTTTCAACATCCAATGCTGAGGTCGCTTCATCCAGCATAATTATTTCTCTGTCATAGTAGAATGCTCTTGATAGAGCTATTCTGTGCCTTTGACCACAGGAAAGCTCTTTTGGGCTTTTGTTCAGTTCATCTCCTAATTCTTCAAGTATTCCTGCTTTTTTAAGCGCGGTTTTAATTTTTTCAAAATCATAAATATCGCGTTTTGACGCATTTGGTTCAAATACCACATTTTGCCATATTGTTTCAAACGGTAGGGAAAATTCTTGCGAAAGAATGCTTATGTTATTTTGCCACATCCTGATATTGTCATAGTTAAGTTCGCAATTATCTACGCTAAACGTTCCGTTTTGGGGTTGGAATAATGCGCATATAAGATTAAACAAGGTTGTTTTTCCACTTCCTGAAGCGCCTATTATGCCTATAAATTCGCCTTTTTTGATATCTAAATTGAGATTTTTGAGCGCATGGGTGTTTTCATCGTAATAAAAATTTATGTTTTTGAGTGATAGCTTGTCGTTAAACGGTAATTTTTCGTCAGAACTTTTAACTTTGTTGCTTGTATTTTCGAGTGATTTCATTGTGGTGATAAACCACTGTGCTTCAATTTTTGAACTGTTTATTGCATACAGGCAATTTTGTGTTTTGTTAATTGTTGGCACAATTCTTAATATTACGGCAGCAACTGCTGCAAGTCCGGCGCCCAGAGTCGTGCCTTGGGGGTTGCTCATAAGTTGCAGTACAACAAAAAGTATAAAGGTGCTCATTATGCCAATTTCTGTAAAATATGTCGGCATTGCCCTGTTTGTGCTCATATCGCCCAAGCTTTTTGAGTATTTTTTTTGAATTTTATTTGCTTCTGCAGTAAATTCTTCCTTTTTGTTGTAGATAATTACATCTTTTTGCGCGCTAATGGTTGAAAGCGTAAAATTTTGTTTCTCCCTCTCGGTTAAATGGAGCTCTTTTCCGTATTTTTTTGCTCGGCTTTTAAAATAAAAATTTTCTGCCAGCCATATTAAAAATATAAATAAGCCAATTGTAAGAGCTGTTAATTTGAATTTAATAAACAGATAAGACAAAATTCCAAATGCAATGATTAGATTTGAAAACAGCGAAAGCGTGCCGCCTACAAATTCACCCATGGTAGTACTTATGGAGCCTCCAAGGATTCTTTGTTTGTCTGATTCGGGTATTTTTCTGGTGACTATATAATTTTGTCCCATAAAAATGTTGTAATTTCTTTCAAATATTTTGTTTGTAATATTTACAATCAGAATGTTTGTAAAATTAATGTATGCTATCATAAACAAATCTTTGAAAATGTATGTAAAAGCAACAATTAGCCCCAAAAGTAAAGCGGTCTTAGGGCTGCCGCTTATAACACAATTGCCTAAAATATTGTAGTGCAGTTCATTTTTGCTTAAAAGTATTGCAAAGGCATAAATGAAAGACAAGCCTAAGAATTCAAATCCTGCCGAAACGACTGATAAAACAACCATAAGAAAGAGTTTTAGTTTGTACTCTTTTGCAAATGTGTTTATAAAATCTATAAATACCGTAATAAACATAAGAATAAAAATTTCTTGAAAAATTGATTATAGTTAATTATACTCTTAAATATGGATGAAAAGTCAAGAAAAGAAAATTTCTTTATAGGATTATCGCTTTCCAATTCCTCTAATTACGATAGTTCGGTATGTGTGTTGGATAGAAATTCAAAAATTCTTCTGCTTGATAAATTTTACTATACTCAAGATATGGAGTTGTTTTTTAATACTTCTCCATATGTTCACAATTCTCTTGTATGCGTATCTGTGCCTTCTGATAATTCGCTTTTAGAGGGTAAGTGGAGAATACATTCCAAAAATTATAAAATGCTTGGTGATTATTTTAAGGTTAACAGGCAAAAGTGGACAAAAAGACTTTCAAACAGGCTTTGCGATGTACTTTTAAACTTGAGAGAAGAAGGTATTAATGTTTGCCGTTGCGATATAAACCAGCTAAGACAGGCATATGGCTTGTGCGCACACTATCTTGCCAGGACTTCGCCTGATTGTAAAAGTCTGCAAAATTCACTTAAGCTAAAATATGATTTTAGCGAGCTTCCGGATAATATGCTTGCTGCATCTTCTCTTGAGGCCATAGTTTGCGCTATGTTTGCAAAGCACATTGCTCAAGGCGGAGAAGTTCACCAGTTGTATACTTTTGAGGGCTTGCAAGTTCTTTCAAAACCAATGTAGAGATTATTTTCTTTTTGGCAGACTTGCTTTATCAATGTGAGGTCTGAAAAACTCTGTATTAATATTTAACATTTGACCTATTTCAAGTATTTTAAGGGCAAGCATTCTGTCACTGTTTTTATCTTTGGAATTTTCCAAATGCTCTATAAGTACACTGATTTTTGTATAAATAGATTCAAAAAATATGTTCTGCGCCTCGTTTATGTTTGCTTGAATATTAAGTTTTTCCAATATATCAAGAAGACCCAATATATTTTCTGCGGTTGTTATTTGCATATCAGAGGCAAGTTTTTCTATTAGCGATTCAAGTTTTTTGGAGATGATTGCCCCTGCTTTGCACTTGTTTAAATTTATTAAAAATTTGTCAGCATTTTGTTTTATAAGGACTATTCTTGCAATTGCTTTTTCATCGCAAAAATCTTCCATTTTGCTAAGCTCGCTCTCAAGCTTTCTAAGTAGCGTAAACTTGGCACTTACCCTAAATACATCGGGAATATCCATACCTAAGTCAATATAATATGAAACAGGTGCTTTAAGTTCATCGTAGAGCTCTCTGTATGTTTTTTCGGTTTTAATAAGTTTTGATACCAGAATTTTCTCCAGAATAACTTTTCTTCTGTCGATTAAAATGTCTTTAAGAGTATAGTATGTTCCTGAAATGCTACCCTGTATTGCTCTTAGGGTTTCAATAAGGTCATCTGCCATAAATACTCTTGTGATTTCATTTTTTATATCAGAGTATTCGTTTTGTGATGATAAGTGTTTTACGCTGCAATAATATTCGCCGCTTGAGGTGTTTAGTATTACAAAACACATATCAAATTTTTCAAAAGTAATTTTTGATGTCAGTTCAATTCTGCCAAAGTTCAGTGAGGCTTGATTTTTCTTGACTGTTTTTGTATTTATTTTTTTAACTTTGTAGCAATATATTTCATCAAGTTCTTCAGGGTTTAAAAACTTGCTCGAAAAAGCCCACTGTGCGGCAACTTTTTCTATTGTTACAACAGATGGCTTCACAAATCTTTCATATACGTCTTTTCCTGTTCCAAAGCCTTCTATGTTGCTTTTTGCTTTGTTTAGAATTGAGAGGAATTTTTTTTCTATGTCGATTTTGCTAAATTCGCTTGCCATTTCCATGGCACGAAGTGCATATTTCATTATTTGTGTGGTTTCTATGCCTGAAATTTCAGAGAAAAACCAGCCGCAGCTTGTGTACATAAGTTGGCAAAAGCGCTGAATTTCCATAAGTTTAATTGCTTTTGTTTTTTCTTTTAGGGTCAAGCTTTTTACTGCATTATCTTTAAAGAATTTCTCATAACTTTCTTCGCTTCTGTCAAGAATTACGTCAATGTATTTATTTCTGGCATCCCAGAAGTCTTTGTAATACTTAGAACCTTCGCAAGAGCAGATTTTGATTAATTCATCTCTGACATAATCAAGCGCATCTCTTAGCGGTTTTCTCCATTTTTGGTTCCATCCGGGCTGCGCACCTGTTGAGCAGCCGCAGTCTTCTTTCCATCTGCCTACGCCGTGACAGCAGCTCCAAGAAGATTGTGGTTTAATTTCCACTTGAAAGCGTGGAGGAAAGTTTTCTAAAAACCAAGCGTAGTTGGTAATTTTAAAGCCTAATTCTTCCGCTTTAACTTCAAGTACGTACGAAAGTGCCATATCGCCAAATTTTGTATGGTGACCGTAACTTTCTCCATCGGTTGCGATGTTTACCAATTGCGGATGATTTCTGTCTTGTACGTAGCCGTCTTGAAGCCTGTGTGCAAATTTATTTCCATCGCAGAGCAGATTATCAAATGCTACTGATTTAGAAATAGCGCCGTCATAGAAGAATAAATCTATGTATCTTTCTTTATCGTTTTCATCCGGATAATATCTATAGGGCATTGAGGGGTCAATACTTCCCCAGCTTACATCATGCCATGTATCTTGTTTTTCAAGGCTCTTGACGCATTGTGCCTGATAGGGGGAGAGAATTGTATATTTAATGCCGCAATCTATTAAAACTTCAAGAGTTTCAGGGTCAACGGCAGTTTCTGCAAGCCATATACCCTCGGGCTTTCTTTGAAATCTTTTTTCAAAGTCTTTCATTCCCCAAATAACTTGAGTGTACTTGTCATTTAGGTTTGCAAGGGGCATAATTATGTGGTTGTACACCTGTGCTATGGCGCAACCGTGCCCACCGTGTATGCGGACAGAGTTTTTGTCTGCCTCTATTATTCTTTTGTACGCACTTTTTGCATGGGTTTCCATCCAACTTAAAAGTGTCGGACCAAAGTTGAAACTCATAAGTTCGTAGTTGTTTATGATGTTTAGAATTCTGTTTTGATTGTCGACAATCCTTGATACCGAATTTGGTTCATAGCACTGCCAGCAAATTTTGTCGTTCCAGTCGTGCCTTGGGGTGGCGCTTTCTTGGAGTTCTATTTCCTCTATCCAAGGATTTTCCCTTGGCGGTTGGTAAAAATGCCCGTGGATTGTGAGGTATTTGGTGTGCTTTGCGGTTTTGTTTTCTTTAGTTTTCTTATTCATACTTTCTTAATACCACATTTTCTGAGAATTATTTTTTATTTTTTTCAGGATTTGGCTTTTTTTGAACAATTGTAATTTTGCTAACATCTATCCAAGGGTCGCCAAGCGCTGTTGAGAATACCTTTCCCGTGATTTCTATTTTATCTCCGGTGTCAAGTTCAATGAATTTTTCGGCATATTCTCTTTTGATAAAAAGTTTCATCTCTGAAAGCGGAACATTGTGGTCAACAACATCATCTCGTTGAATTAAAAAGCCTATGTAATCAGCTGATGAGCGCATTGCTTTTTTGTAGTCAAGACCAAGTGTAGAGAATTTATCAAATGTTGCTTTCATAACTACTGTTTTATTTAAGTATTTTTGCGGTGCTTCAACCACGCTAAGCGGGGCAATTCTGAGTGAAGCGCTTGTTTGATTTGCTGCATAAACGGGCGAAACTGCGATAAATACTGCCGCCATAAGGCAAAGGGCTATATTTTTTATTTTTGTAAACATGTAAAACTCCTTTTTAATATACAAATATTCTAGCATATTTTAATATTCTAACAATAGCCGATTCATGCTAAATTTTCTATGTATTTTAGCTCGTTTTTATCTAAATTCAGGTGCTCAAGAGGGTTTTTGAATACAAAATTGTTTATTTCCTCGGCTGTTGCAATGCTGTTTTTTGCAACATAATCTGCTATTTCATCCAAAAACATTACTGAGCCTGCTATTGTGCCGTTAGAATCCTTGCCGCTTGGTAATATTTTTTTGTTACAGAATATAATTTCTTTATCAAGATGTGCGGCAGGCAGCGAATCGCTTATCATAATAATTTTTGTTTTATCTTTCACTTTGAAAAATAATTTGAGCATATTTTTGCTTACATGTATGCCATCTGCAATTATTTCACAGTAAATATTATCATTTAAAAGCGCGTCCAGTGTGAGATTTTCCCCTCTGTGAGATAATTTTTCCATGGCATTAAAATGATGTGTTGTAGCACTTGCAAGACCAATATTGCTTGCAAGTGTATGACCCGCGTGCACTCTTATGTTTTTGCTCTCTAAATATTTTGTAAGTTCGGAATCTTTATCAAGCTCGGGGGCAAGAGTTACTATTTTTATAATATTTTCATAATCCCCCGCTAAATTTTTAAAATTATCTATATTGGGCTGCATAAAAACTTTATCATCTTGTATCCCCGGTTTATTTGGATTTAGAAATGTTCCCTCAAGATGCAGACCTATTATATAGCTTTCATCTTCCTTGTGTTCTTTTTTCAGATTGCAAAAAAGTTTAAATCTTTCCCTTAAATTGCTTATGCTATCGCCTACAAGAGTCGGGCATAGCGCAACTATGCCTCTTTGTTTGAGTTTTCTTAGAAAAAGTTTAATTTCCTCGCTGCTTGACGTATTAAAATTTACTCCGTATCCGCCGTGAGTATGTATATCTATTAGTTTCATATCTAAATTATACTCCTGATTTTAGTATTTGACTTCTTAAAAAAAATCCTTAATATTATCCTGAAAGGTCGATAAAAAGTGTGTTTTAGGGTTATAAATAATTTTTTTATGTTAAGAAATTGTAACAAAAAAACATTAAAATTAAAGTTGTATTTTCTAATTGCCGATATTAGTAACATAAGAACAATGGAGGCATAGAAAACAATGGGAATGGCAGCAAGCCAAGCAAGATTTTTAGGTCTTACGGCAAGAAAAACAAACGTTGAATATGAAGGTCAACAAGTTAACCAACAAAGAACAGTACTCGCTAACGAAAGTGCGGGTTTGTTCAACCAAATGTTGACTTTACAAGTGCCCACTCCTCCGAGTGCTACTGATTACTATAACACTCGTTACACATTTGATTCTATGGGTGAAGATTTTTCAATTACTAAATATGACACCGCAGCAGGTGGTGCAGCAGGCGCATACAGCATTGTAATTGAATACTCCGAAACAGAACGTAAAGCCTATTCTTCAAGCCCCATTACCCAAGGTACTCCTGTTCAATTTGAAGACCAAACTCCCAAGAAAATATACATTGACGGTAAAGAATACGAAATTACACCAGCTGACGCCACTGGTATTGACAAAGGCAATATTGAAGTTATCAACTCTGCTATTATAAGTAATGATGCAACAAGACATCCTGAAAATGATACATACTACAAATACACTGTAAACAAGGGTGAAACAGGCGAAAGAACTTATTATATCTCTTCATATGATATTAAAAATGCAAAATTGCCTAAAGACCCGTCAGAAATGTATACAGGTGGTTTAACACAATACTTTGCTGCTGATGCTACAGTTAAAAAGACAGCAAATGCTACTGCTTCATTTGATACAACAACTGATGGCAGATTTGAATCCGTTAAAATTACAAATGTTGATAATGAAACTTTAAGCGAAAAACTTTCAGGTAAGACATTTGAACTTGATTTGACTCAAGTTAATGATTCAGAAGGCTATGAAGCTGCAATGAAAGATTATGAATATCAAAAGATGGTATATGAAAGAGCTATCCAAGATATCAACGCAAGAACAGAAATTATCCAACAACAAGACAGAACTCTTGAATTGAGATTGAAACAGCTCGATACAGAGCAAGAAGCTCTTAAAACCGAAATGGATGCTGTTAAAGAAGTTATCCAAAAGAACGTTGAATCTACATTCAAAACATTTGCTTAGTAAAATCGATAAAATGCACCATGTCAACAAAAAGACATGGTGCAATAATTAAAAAGTTATACACGAGGGTTAGTATTAATGGTTTCTTACAAAAACATGCATGCGCTATCAATAGCAAATAAATACGGTTCTGCAAGCTCTATTGCAAAGGCAGAATTATATGAAACTTATGACAGATTAAGGGACTTAACCGTTTCAAGTTCAGCATCCTCTGGTAGCGGCTTTGGTACTGCAGGCGGTTTTTTGTGGCAATTAGCCAGCATGTTCTCCCCCAGTAGTTTTATGCCTATTATGGGCGGAACAAATATGATGGATATTCCGGGGACTTCTTATTGGTCACCCATAACAGGTTCAACGGCATCATATGATGGTGCTACATCAGCCTTTGGCATTGGAAATCTTGGCTCTTACCCCGGTTTCCCATCCGGTGCCGCGGGTATTACACTTGGATTTGGTTCGGAAGGTATGCCAACAGGTGGTGCAGCAGGTCTTGCAACA
Source organism: Candidatus Gastranaerophilales bacterium (assembly GCA_944325115.1). GTDB lineage: Bacteria > Cyanobacteriota > Vampirovibrionia > Gastranaerophilales > Gastranaerophilaceae > Galligastranaerophilus. Next base: position 28,210 of record CALUYX010000001.1, read on the forward strand.
GGCTATGCCGTAAGTTCAGCAGGAATTGCCGCCATGAATACGGCAAGTGCAGCTCTTGGTACTGCATCGGGCGGTTTTAGTTTTGGTCAAAATATAGTTCTTCCCTTAGCCGGCATGATATCCGGTTGGGGCGGATTATTGCAAGCGATGTCACCTTATATGGGTGAATGGGGCTTGGGTGCAATTGTTGCAGGTAACTTAATGCAAGGTACCGGTAATGCTGCGGTAAGTGCTTATCAGAACGTTACGGGCAGAATTACAACAAATGCTGATGTCATTTTGTCGGATAGAGTAAAAAACATAGAAACAGTTTGTAAAATGCTTGATACTCAAGCGGATATTGTACGAAAAACTCTTAAAAATGATATTGAGTCAGATTCAAAACTATCTCAGGATTTATAATAATCATTAACTTTTGTAAATTTTTTATTTACCGAGTAAAGTTTATTTTTTCTGTGTCGATATTAGGAATATAGATATAGATTGAATTTTGGGAATGTTAACTTATCTGTAAAACAACAGGAGCAAATATTCACAGGCAATTTTATCTCAAATTTTGTTTTTATAAGTTTAGGGTTACCCCTAAAAAAGGAGTAAGCTCGTGCAACAAAGTATCCAAACAAATTTAAAAAGAATGAAGAATTTTTTGGGATTCTCAAGAAGCTTTCTAATAAGAAAGAACCCCATAAAAATATTTTCAAAAGAATTTGTGACGATGCTGAAAAATTTCTTTTCTATGAACAAGAAAAGAAAAATGGTTAAGTACAGATTGAACTATCAACTTTATAAGTTGAATCAAATGGAAAAACTGATTGCACAAAATAACGAGCATGTGTTCCTTAGAGGAAACAAGTTTAACGAAATGAGATAAAATGGGCTTAATTGTATCGACAATGAGATTAATACAATTGAATAGCATGAGGCTTGATATTGAATACAAGCTTATGCTAATCAACTCATCTCGTCTGCAATTAACCGCTTCAACCGGTGACCTGCAAACTCTTGGAACAGACCTTGACCCGGAATCTGCTGAAGCAAAAGCTCTTCAAAAACGACAGGAACGCTTGCAAATTGTTGAAAAACGCTTGGAAGAACAGGCGCAGAGATATCAAATTCAACTCAAGATGATTGAAAGCGAAATCCAAAGCCTTAATTCAACTATTGATTCAAATATTCAAATGTCTTTCGGACGATAATATAAATTTAAAAGGCGGTTTTAAAACCGCCTTTATTGCTATTTAACAACCAGATTGATGAGTTTATTTGGTACAACAATTGATTTAACAAGTGTTTTACCCTCAAGTGATTGTTTTATTTTTTCATTTTCAAGAGCAAGTTTCTTTAGCTCTTCTTCAGGTGTATCGACAGCTATTTCAACCTTGTCGCGGATTTTACCGTTTACTTGAAGAATAAAAGTTATATCGGCTTGTTTAGCTAAGTTTTCATCATATTTTAGCCAAGGTTCGTTGTGTATTGATGTTTTTGCGCCAAGCCCTTCATAAATTGCTTCACTCATAAATACTGCAACGGGCGAGATGAGTCTTAGGAGTGCCAAAAGTGCAAAACTCAGGACATTTTTTTCTATTTTTGATTCGTCACGGATGTATTCGTATATGGCGTTAGTTAGCTCTCTGTATCTTGATGTTACGGTATTAAACTGAAATTCGTTTTCAATATCGTTTGTGATTTTTTTGATAGATATGTGAACTTCGCGAAGCAGTTTTTCGCTTTCTTTATCAAGATTTTGAGGTATTTGATAGTTCAAGTCTATGATATCTTGGAATTTTGAATACAATCTGTACACGCGGCATAGGAACTTATAGCAGCCCTCAACGCCTGCATCTGACCAGTCAAAATCTCTTGCCGGAGGTGAGTCTGATATAATAAACAATCTTGCAGTGTCTGCGCCGTAATTTGCAAATATTTCATCGGGGTCTACGGTATTACCTTTTGATTTAGACATTTTTGAACCGTCTTTTAGAACCATGCCTTGAGTTAATAGGTTTTTAAACGGTTCATCAAAATCAAGTAAACCAATATCCCTTAGAGCTTTTGTAAAGAATCTTGAGTACAAAAGGTGTAAAATAGCGTGTTCTATACCGCCTACGTATTGGTCAACGGGCAGCCATTTGTTTACAAGTTTCTTATCAAACGCTTTTTTGTCATTGCGAGCATCGGCATAGCGCATATAATACCAGCTTGAGCACATAAATGTGTCCATAGTATCTGTTTCACGCTTTGCGGGAGCTCCGCAGATTGGACATTTTGTGTCCATAAAGGTTTTTGAAGTCAAAATTGGTGATTTGCCAACTACGCTAAAATCGACATCTTCAGGCAGTTTAACAGGTAAATCTTCATCAGGAACAGGTACTGTGCCGCATTTATCACAGTAAATAATAGGAATGGGCGCGCCCCAGTATCTTTGTCTTGAAATTAGCCAATCGCGAAGTCTGTATTGAGTTTTTGCGTAGCCAAAACCGCCGTTTTCGGCAATTTGAGTAACTTTTTTCTTTGCTTCTTCGCTTGTAAGTCCGTTGCATTCGCCTGAATTAATAAGTATACCGTATTGAGCATAGCAGTTTACGCCATCGTCACCTTCGCCGGTAATTACTCTTATAACAGGAAGATTATATTTTTTTGCAAAATCCCAGTCACGCTCATCGTGAGCAGGAACTGCCATAACAGCACCTGTTCCGTAGTCAACAAGAGCGTAATCCGCAGTGTAGATTGGGCATTCGCGTCCTGTTAGAGGGTTAATAATATGTGTACCAAGGGCTACACCTGTTTTAACGCGCTCAGTGGAAAGTCGTTCTATTTCAGACATTTTTCTTGCATTTTCGCGATATTTTTCAACTTCCTCTTTTTGTTCAGGGGTTGTAAGTTTTTCAATATCGGGGTACTCAGGTGCTACAACAAGGTATGTTACACCATAAGCTGTATCTGGACGTGTAGTGTACACGGGTACTTCAAGACCTTCAATTTCTTTAACTTTAAATTTTAAAATTGTACCTGTTGATTTGCCTATCCAGTTTGCCTGCATGGTTTTGACGTTGTCGCCCCAGCCTGTGAGCTTATCTAGGTCTTGAAGTAAAACCTCTGCGTAGTCAGTGATTTTTAAGAACCATTGCCACAAGTTTTTCTTTGTTACTTCATTGTCGCATCTCCAGCACTTGCCATCTATTACCTGTTCGTTTGCAAGTACTGTTGCGCAATGTTCGCACCAGTTAACGGCTGCTTGTTTTTTATATGCAAGACCTTTTTTATAAAGTTGCAAAAACAACCATTGAGTCCACTTGTAGTAGTCCTCTTTGCATGTTGTAACTTCTCTGTCCCAATCGACACTTAAACCAAGTTTTTTTAGCTGCATTTTCATATATGCAATGTTTTCATCAGTCCATTTTGCAGGGTTTGCGCCGTGTTGAATTGCTGCGTTTTCTGCAGGAAGACCAAAGCTGTCCCATCCCATAGGATGAAGCACATTGTAACCTTGGGATTTTTTAAATCTTGCAATTACATCGGTTATTGTATAGTTTCTAACGTGACCCATGTGAAGTTTTCCGCTCGGGTATGGAAACATTGAAAGGGCGTAGTATTTAGGTTTATCAGAATCGTCATATGTTTTATGAGGATTTGTTTTTTCCCATATTTCTAATCGTTCTTTTTCAATCTGTTGCGGAAAACATTCTTTTTCTAACACGTTAAAATTCCTCTTTAATCATACTTTTACCAAGACATTATACAGCAAAACAAGCTGAAAACACAAATTGTATTTTTAAACCAAAAGCACTCCGTTAATGAGGCGGAGTGCTTTTGATAATGGTTTGCAAATTAATTTTGAGATAATTTGTTAATTGCTTTTGTTAGGCGTGATTTTTTTCTTGCTGCAGTATTTTTGTGCAAAATACCTTTGCCTACTGCTTTGTCGCAAAGTTGGTAAACTTTAGAAATTGCTTGAGCAAGTTCTTTTTCATCGCCTTTTACTAAAGAAAGCGCTTTTTTAACTGCTGTTTTGATAGAAGATTTAAAAGCAACATTTCTTTCAGTGTTTCTTTTAGCAACTAGTACTCTTTTTTTTGCAGATTTGATATTTGCCATTGTTTTTTCCCTTTCGCATAATAAACCGTTGTTTTTCTGCAGAGGATTAGTGAGTTACTGTTATAATACTCAAAAAGAAAAATTGTTGCAATATATTGTGTAGAATTTTTGGGCAAAAATAAGAGAGGCGATGAGTACGGATATTGTGGCTGAAAATAGTACCGCTCCTGCGGCTATGTCCTTTGAAAGTTTTGCCAGTTTTGCCCAGCGTCCTCTGTAGTATGCGTCAATTATAAATTCAATTACCGAGTTAAAAAGTTCGCAAATTAAAACAAGTGCATTTGAAAAGATTAAAAGACAAAATTCTACAATGCTTACCTTTAGAAACAGTGCAATTGAGAGTATAAAAAGAGCAATGATTATATGTTTTCTAAAATTGCGCTCTGATTTAAAAGCAAGTCTTAATCCGTTTAAGGCATACATTGCACTTCGCATAAAGCTTCTGGATTGAAATTTTTTCATAAATTTCCAACTACGATATTTTGAATCCCTACAACAAAATCATAATCTTTTTGCTCTAAATGGTCAAATCCGAGCAGGTGTAAAATACCATGGGTTATTAGGGTTTGAAGTTCTTTTTCTGTGGTGTTATTGTTTTCTTGCGCCTGTTTTACAAGGGTTTCAACACTGATTATTATTTCGCCCAATTCGGCTGTTTTGTTGCACAGGATAGCTTCGTTGTCATCTGCAAAAAGCGCAAAAGTGATGACATCTGTTGTTTTGTCTTTATCTCTGTATTCTCGGTTAATTTCTTGTATTATTTTGTCGCTGCAAAATGATATTTCAAAAGAAACTTGTTGGCATTTTGTCTTATTTAGTGCCCAGGAAGAAGTTATTTCAGGCATTTGAGAAAGCATCTCAAAAATCTGCTTGGCAGCATTTTTGACAGCCGTTTTTCCAAGCGGTATTCTGACTTTATCAAGGGTATTTACCTCGACTTTACTCTTCATCGTCTTTTGTACCGTTTTCACCATTTTCAAGACGCTGTTCCTGTTTTTTTATCTTGTCTTGGATTCTTTTTTCAAGTTTTTCTTCTTTTGTGGGTTGCAGTTTGATTTTATTCTTGTCCTCAAACTCATTTAGTATATTTTCCTGATATTTTATTCTATCGTGTTGCATACCGCGAAGTATTCTGTTGAAAGTGTTTGCGATAAGCTTAATATCTTTAAGCGTTAGTGGGCTGTCAGAGAGCTGCCCGTCGTTTAGGCGTTCGGTTATTATTTTATTAATCATATTTTCAATTTGCTCTTGTGACGGGTTTTTAAGTGAGCGAACGGCACTTTCAACGGCGTCTGCCAGCATAAGTATGGCTGTTTCCTTCATAAGCGGTTTGGGTCCGGGGTAGCGGAATTGTTCTTCTTGCACATTTTCTCTGCCTTCAAGGTCTACCGCTTGTTTATAGAAATGTCCCGCAAGACCTTCACCGTGGTGTTGTTGTATGAAATCAATAATAACTTGCGGTAATCCGTATTCTTTTGCAAGTTCTACACCGTCTTTGGTGTGAGAAGTAATTACCATTTTTGAAAGCCTCGGGTTAAGTTTGGTGTGAGGGTTTTCAATGCCAAAGTACGACTGGTTTTCAATGAAAAACAAAGGACGTTTTAGTTTTCCTATGTCATGGTAAAATGCACCGACGCGCGCAAGAATAGGGTTTGCGCCAATTGCCTCTGCTGCAGCCTCGCAAAGATTTGCAACCATTAACGAGTGGTGATAAGTCCCGGGGGCTTTGTATTGAAGTTTTGATAACAATTCCTGATTGTGGTCGGCAAGCTCGATAAGTCCGTACGGTGTCACGATTTTAAATACATTTTCAATAATCGGCAGTACGCCAAGCGCTATTATGCTTGAGAATAAGCCGTTTAAAAATCCTGCCGTGGCGTTAGATAAGAAAGACAGATTTGTAAATATTTCAAACTGTTCTTCAAACATTGCAATAAGCATTATTGACAAAAATATCACAGCGCCGACCTCAAGACCGCACTTAATAATATCAAAACGCTTTGTGTAACAAATTTTTGATACCGAATATGCCGCCATAACTGAAGAGAACACAAATACTGCAGTAATTTGAGGGTCGAGAAATAATGTAAGCGATAACAATGAAAGAAGTAATATTGATGCCAAAAACGCTATTATGGGGTTTGTAAATATTGCAATAATTATGGTAAAGGCGGGGAATGGGATGTAGTAATTTTGTATCACGTCAAGCGGTGTGATTAAGACGCATATGTATGTTAAAACTATTGAAAAAGCCCCGATAATTGCCATATATTGCGGAGTAAAGAACCTTTTTTCGTACTTTTTGGTGTAAAGCACAAGGAATAATATTGTAAGGCATGTTAGGAAAAATACTCCAAAAATACCGCCTTTGTTTAATTCAAAGGCATTGTAGCCTGATTTTTTAAGGGCTTCCCTTTTAACTTGGGTTAACTGTTCACCTACATCAAGAATCTTGTCCCCTTTTTTGAATGTTACTATGTAGGGTTTAACTGAATTTACCGCATTTTTTCTTGCAATTTCAGTTGCGTACTCATCAACTATGAGGTTTGGCATAATGACATGTTCCAATATGCCTGATATTGGTCTTATTTGGCTTCTTCTCAGATTTTGTCCGAGCTTGGATATGATATAGTTGTCCGAAGCCAAAAGGTCGATGTCTGTTTCGTTTATGCCCGTGCTTAAAAGTTCGTCGAGTATAAATTTTGCATTACCAAAAGTTGCAGCGACAGCCTGAGGAGTTGAATTAAGAAGATAGTTTGCAACCGCCTCTTCTTTTTGAGAGTCTTGAATTTCAAGATATACGCATAATTCTTTGAACTTTGAATCGTATTTTGAATTTTGATTTCTGATTCTTTTTACATTATCTTGAAGTGCTTGCAGGCTTGTTTTTAGGTAGTTGTCTTCAACAGGGGTTACAACAGGTCTTATTTTGTTTGAGACCTCTCTTTTCACAAGCTCTGTTTTTTGTGTATCAACAACTTCAATGTTTTTCTTTGCAATAATCTGCTTTTTGCTTACGCCGTTTTCAATTATGTTTTGGTACAAATAATACCTTGAAGAAAGAATTGCCGTCATAATTATTGCAACAGCTAAAAACGCCACAACCGACAAGAATGAAGAAGAGTGAAAAACTCCGTTTTTATCAAAAATTTTTTCTATTTTACCCATTTTCTACCACGCTAAATATTATGTAACATTATTATACAATAATTTTTTTTGTTATATACTACATGATATGAAAAGTAAAGTTTTTATTAGGGGTTTTGCATTAGTTGTACTATTTTCCATGATTAATCTTTGTGCATTTTGTGCGCAGGATGAGTGGAGTAATGACTTAAGGACACTTTTTATAGGTAATAAGTCTGTAATTTACGCGCTTAATATTCGTTCATTCGGTGCGTCGGATAAAAATTTGGATGATGTCATAGAGCCACTTGCGGGCGATGAAACAGGTACATTTATAAATGCAATTCCAAGGCTTAAAGAACTTACAAAAACAGGTATTAATACAATTTATTTGTTGCCGATTACAAAAACGGGCAAGCTAAAGGCTCTTGGGACAGCAGGTTCGCTATATGCTCTTGACAGTTTTGAAAAACTGAATCCGCAGCTGGATGATAAAAATAATCCTTTAAGCGTGGAAGAAGAGGCAAAATTATTTGTAAATGAAGCACATAAATTGGGTTTAAGAGTAATAGTCGATATTCCAAGCTGCGGTTCTTATGATATGTCGCTTGAAAAACCTGATTTATTTATAAAGGATAAAAACGGAAACGCTGTCACTCCTGCTGATTGGACTGATGTAAGACTTTTTAAAGTGTATGACGATGACGGTAAGTTGAATCGTACCCTTGTTGAGAATTATCAAAAAATGATAAAAATGCTTCAAGATATTGGCGTAGATGGCATAAGAGCAGATGTTGCGGCAATTAAACCTTATGAGTTCTGGAAAGAAGTAATTGATTATGCCAGAATGAAAGACCCTCAGTTTTTATTTATTGCGGAAGCATGCACATCTTGGACAAATCCTGCAAAACAGTGGGGCGAGTATACTCCCGTAGAAAAGCTTCTTGAAGCGGGTTTTGACGGTTATTACGGCGATTGGGCAGGTTTTTCGGACTTTACAAAAGCCAAAGATATTACTAAAAGAGTAAAAGCTGACCTTAAAATAACAAAAGAATTTAATAATCAAAAAACCACAATGTCATCTTTTGCAACACATGACCAGCAAAGTGTCATTGTAAGGGGAGGTGTTCCTCTATGGGAGATGATTACTTGGTTAAATATTACACTTCCTATGAACCCCTACTTTTTAGACGGATATGTTAGTGGCGACAATTATATTTATCGTTACGAAAATAAAAAAGCTCAAAGAACTATGACAGATGATGACTACTATTTTGTTCACAGGGGTAAATTTGATATTTTTAACCTTTCAAGACGTCCCGGCGGAAATTATGCCGAATTGAAAGAAAAATTTGTAAGAGCAATGAAATTTAAATATTGGGCAAAAGATATACTTAACGAGGGCAAATTTATGACCCTCTCTACAAGTAACCCGTCAATCTTTGCTTTTGCAAGAAAAAAAGGTGATGATGCAGTCATTGTAATAGGAAACTTAAACAAGAGTCAGGAGCTTCAGGGTAAAATCTTTATAAGAAATATAAAAGAATCCAGTTTTGTATCTCCGATAAAAATGGAGGAAGCTCCGGTTGTTAAAAGAGGCAAAATGCTTGTTACGCTTAAACCTTATGAGATACAAGTTTACATGTTAAACAAGGTTAATTTTTAAAAGGTTCAAGCGCTCTATCTAAAATGCCTAAACACTTTGCAATTGTTATGCCATAGTTTGAAATTGCAACATTTTTAGCAAGCGACTGCTCTATTCTGCTTAGAACTTCGCGCCTGTTTGTCATGCAGGCACCACAGTGTATAATAAGTTTGTATTTTTCAATATCTTTTGGAAATGCATGTCCGCTTGAGTGCTCAAAAGTCACCTCTTTGTTTGTGTATTTTTTAATAAGATTTGGTATTTTAACCCTTCCTATATCGTCTTCAATCGGGTGATGCGAACAACTCTCGCATATCAAAATCTTATCTCCGTCTTGAATATTATCAAGGGTATCTGCTCCTTTTGCAAATGTTTTTAAGTCGCCTTTTAATTTGGCAAAAATTATTGAAAAAGATGTCATTTGAATATTTTTATCTACGATTTCATTAACTTCTTTAAAAGCCTGTGAGTCTGTTATGACAAGTTTTGGAGGCTTTTTTAGATTTTCTATTGCGTATTTTAGATTCTCTGTGCCACATACAATGCTTATTGCTTTATTATCAAGCATATCGCGGATTGTCTGAACTTGAGGCAAGATAATCCTTCCCTTTGGTGCTTCTTTATCAATCGGTATGACAAGTATGGCGATATCGTCTTTGTTTAATATATTTTCAAGCAGTTTTGGTGAATTTATATAGTTTTCGTCAATGCTTAAAATAATGCTTTGTTTTATTTTTTTTATAATATTTTTATCGTCTTTTGCACTCAGGTATATTGTTTGTTTAGAGTTTTTCTCAATTATTTCCGTATCTTTTTTATCGGGCAGTGCTATATCTGTTTTGTTTATGATGGAAACTATGGGAATTTTTCTGTTTTGAAGTTCTTTAAAAAGCTCTAAGTCGCAGTCTTTTAGTCCGTTATTGTCAAAAACAACAAGAGCTACGTCAGTTCTGTCAAGTGCTTCAAGAGTTTTAGAGATTCTTTTTTCTCCCAGTTCTCCGTGGTCATCAATACCTGCGGTGTCAAGAAGACTAACCGGACCTATGGGTAAAAGTTCCATTGCTTTTTGGTTTACATCGGTTGTGGTGCCTGCAAAATCTGAAACTATCGAGATTTCACGATTAAACAGTCTGTTAATCAGACTGGATTTTCCCGTATTCATTTTGCCCAAAAACGTTATATGAAGTCTGTTTCCTCTTGTTTCTTTCATAATTACCTTACTATGTGTTATAATGTTTATGTGTATTATACATCATTTCAAATTTTGGAGGAAATAAATGGCAAGGATTTTGGTTTCTATGCCCGATGATTTTCTAAAGTCTGTAGATAAACTTGCGGATAATGAAAGAAGAACACGTTCTGAACTTGTAAGGGAAGCTCTTCGAGCTTACATCAGAAAAACCAATAGTTTGAACTCCAAAAAAGCTGTTGAAAACGCAAAAACACTTGAAAATTTGCTTGATTAAAGTGTTTTGATTTTTTCAATTATTGTTTTTATTTCTTCGGTCAAATCTTCTTTTTTGGGCGGATAAATTGTAATGTAATCTTTTATGGTTTTTGCAAAATCAGCTTTTTTGAAATCTCCAAAACCTTTTTGTTTGAATATTTCATATAGTTCCTTGGCTGTTTTTGCGTCTTTGTGGAAATCTTCTTCTTTGCAGTTGTAACAGCTGCTGTATCTGTAGTTTAGTGCATCTGTAATTATTTTTTTTGGCAATATGTCTTCAAATTCGCCGTTATGTATTATATAGATTCTGTCTTTTGCTCTTAGTTTTGGCAATATTAAGTCTTTTGTTGCCTGCGCATCGGAGTCAAGAAGTATGAAAATGGGAATATTATACTCTTCTGCCATAGAATAGTATTTTCTTGCTACCTGATTTTTACCTCCTGCGCCAAGTACGTAAATCCCGTTTTTCTTGAAATCGTATTCACAAATTGTCGAAAATTTGCCAAGCAGTATTTCTTCCGTTGCACCCTCACACAGAAGAACTTTTTCAATAGGATAAAGCAGCGATTTTTCTTTTCTCAACTCTTGAGCTTCACATTTAAGAGTGTTTAATTGAAGCATTTGTAAAAGGTTTAATTTTAAATCTTCTTCATCTTTTATTGCCTCAAGTGCAGCATTGAAGTTAATATCCGCTTCAAGATATTTTTTTGAGAGCGGGTTTAATAAAAAAAGGCGCTCTTCTTCTTTTTTTAAATATTCATTTATAAAATGGTCATTTTTGATATTGTTATCAAGGCTTGAATTAAAAATTTTGCAAACCAGACTTATTTTTTCATCGGGATTTAGGCATGATGTGTCTGTTTCTTCTCTGTTTTCAAAAATTAGAAATTTATTTAATATGTCGTTAAAAACTCGCTCGTACCTTTCTGATGCGGGTTTTAGGCGAAACAATCGGTCAAGAATAACCTTAATATAAGATTTTGGTATTTTTTTAAACTTCATAAATGTTAACTTTTTCAACTTTACTTTATAAAAAAAAGCCAAAAAAAGCAATTTTTATCTTTATTTGGGTTTAAAATAAATAAGGGAAGATTGGTGTATGTCACAGCAGCTTAACTCGCTAAATTTCATAAAATTTTCCGGTAATAATGCTACGGTAAATAACGTAAAAGATGTAACAGAACCGGCTTTTGCGCGAAAAACAGGTGCGTCGGGCAATTCTGTCTACGGTAAAGACAGCTTATTGCCTTATAACCTTGCAAATGTTGTGCCAATCAGGACAAAACTTTCATCAAAAGAAGAAAGGCAAATGTATTCTGAGATTTCTTCCGCCATTTCTTCTTCCCATTTTAATATTTCCGTTCAAGACGGTGTTTCCGTAACAAAAAAATTGGATGCACTGTTAAAGAGCGGTAAGCTTTTAAATGCATCTTCTAATGATGACTCCTCTACCTTGAAAAATCTTTATGATATTTTAAAAACCCCAAGGTGTTTGAATTTAGATAATACAAAAATACTTTCTCAAGTTATTGATGCACTGTATAACCCTACGGTTATTACGCAAAATTTTGGTGATATTCCAAGTAATGTTAAGAAAAATATCTTGTCGGGTCAGCAGATTGCAGATGATGTAAAGGCTAATCCTACACTTATGGATGTTGATGCATCGGGTACTTGTGTTGCTGCAAGTGTAGAATTTCACATGGCAAATAAGCACCCTGCAGAGTTTGCTCGCTGGGTATCGGGTTTGACATCTCAAAATCAGGAAGTAGAACAAAAAGTTCGTCTTGACGCTTTATCTGAAAATGTTTTAGACGCGGTTACTTTTTTGAATATATTTGAAGCTAAACAAAAGAAATTTAACTTTGACTTTACAACACTTTCTCTAAAACCTGATGATGCTGCATATGTTCGTGCTCAAGTACAAAATGAACATTGGGATAAGGGCGAGAGAACAATAATTGACGCCCTTGTACAATCTACCCTTATGCAGCTTGGTTCTCAAGGCAGCTATGACTCGCTTACGGATATAAGAGGCGGCAAGTTTTCTACAAATCCGCAAGGTCTTGTTGAAACAGAAAAAACCTTTATAGAATCAGTTATCGAAAACAACGAAAAGCTTTCAATCAGATATCAAAAAGTTGATGACAACCAAAACCTTATCGGTTGGGAGTGTGACTTTGGCAAGATTCAAAAACATATCATAGACACATTAAACATTGGCGAAGATGTTATTGTCGGCTATGTGTTAACAAATGAAACAAGCGGAAGAACCAAAAAGCCTGATTACGTTAACACTGCTGATAATGCTCCAAATAAAATAATTAACGGACATGAAATCACAATTGTAGGCTATAAAACTGATAACAACGGCAAAGTTACATTTATTTGCAATGATACCGATGATGATGAGCAAAAACTCGTTGAATATTCGGCTGACTTTTTAATACCGAAAATTCACCACGCTGCTTATCCTGTATCTATTGTCGAAGAAGATTTGAAAATGATTGAAGCTCAACAAATGGCCGCATAAGGCTTTTTGTCATTATTGACAGTATTTTTTATTGACTATACTATCTAATTGTGTGCTGGCTAAGGAGATAGTATGAGAGTTTATTTTAACAACGCGGTTGCAAATTTTTCTCCGATTTTTAAGTCAAATAACAATAAAAAACAAGAAGTTGTTGCTGTATTGGGAAGTTCAAAAGCAACGGATTCCATAATGGATTATATGTCTATGTGTGCTAATGCGGTTAAATCAATTGTATTGAGCGGAAATAGCATTATCCACGGTGCTGGTAAATACGGAATAATGGGTGCTGCATCTAAAAGTGCCGCAAAATATTCTGAAATTGATGAAAACGGAAAACCGAAACAAAGCCTTGCAATTATTACAGACCCGCTCTGGGGTAATGAAGACCTTGATAACTGTGTTATAAAGGACACTGCCACAAGTGAGGCAGCAAGAATTGAGAAATTTTCCCAAAGAGCGGATAAAGTGGTTATTTTCCCCGGTAGCTCAGGCACAATTCAAGAGGCGGCAAGTTTTATTTCATCCAATAATTATGCGCCTTTTGACGAAAGAAAAAAAGTAATTCTTGTAGGTAAGAAATATTATGAGGGTCTTGTCAGTCAGTATGAAAATATGTACAAAAACGGTCTGCTTAATGACAAACCCGAAAATCTTTTTACTGTCGTTGACAGCGAAGATGAAATATTGAAAGAGTTAAACTAAAAAAGGCGGCACCCAGATTCGAACTGGGGGTAAAAGCTTTGCAGGCTTCTGCCTTACCACTTGGCCATGCCGCCACTAAAACTTTCAACTTGTTTTATGTTAATAAAGACAAGTTTTTATGTCAAGATTATTTTGTTAAAAACTATTAATATATCGGTTGAAATTAAATATTTAGCCAATATAATATTATCACATAAGGTAGATTACAATGAGGTAAATTATGAAAAAAGGTATACATCCTGATTACAAAAAAACAACTATAAAGTGTGTTTGCGGCAACGAAATCGAAACAGGTTCAGTTCAAGAAGATATCACTGTTGAAATTTGCAACGCTTGCCACCCTTTCTTTACAGGTAACCAAAAAATCTTAGACTCAGAAGGTAGAGTTGAAAGATTCAAAAAACGTTACGAAAAGAAAAACTAACTTTTTACGGGCGGGCAAAATACCCGCCCTATTAGTGATGATGAGATAGTGAGAGGTTATAATGCCTGAAGTTAAAATGAGTGTAAAGCTGATATCTAAGCCGCAAAATATTCTAAAGACGGTTTATACTGCATGCAGAACTTGCTATAGCGCTCTTTCACCTGAGGAAATAAATGCTGCTGCAGATGATGAAGAAAAAATGCTTAAACTCATTGAAAGAGTTATCTCATCAGGACACTACTCTACTATAGAACATATACAGCTTTCTTTTGCAATTTCAAATGTCTCAAGGGCTTGTACTCACCAGCTTGTAAGACACAGACATATGTCGTTTTCTCAAAAATCTCAGCGTTATGTCAAAGAAAAAGGCGAATTTGACTATATTATTCCTAATCAAATTTCAGCGAACGCAGAATTAAAAGAAAAATTTGAAAAACATATGCAAGAGGTTGCAAAACTCTATCAGGAGTTTGTTGAAAGCGGTATAAAAGCCGAAGACGCACGCGCAATACTACCTAATGCAACTGCAAGCTCTATGGTTGCAAGTTTAAACTTAAGGGAGTTAATTCACCTTGCAAATTTAAGATTGTGTACTCGTGCTCAGCTTGAAATTCGCCAATTAATTCAGAAAATGTGCGATGAAGTTATAAAAGAAGAACCTTGGCTTAAATCTCACCTTGTACCAAAGTGCGAGCGCCTCGGTTATTGCGATGAAGATAAATCTTGCGGAAGGATGCCACAGCGATGAAAGACATGCTTGATAAAATAAAAAAAATTGAAGAAAAATATAAAGAACTCGGTGTGACATTATCCGACCCCGATGTTATAGCAGATTACAATAAGTTCCGTGACCTCTCTAAACAAAGAAAGGCTATGGAGGAAACTGTTGAAACATATAACGCTTACAAAGAAGCGCAAGAAGCGATTGACGAGGCTCGTGAAATGCTCCATGGCGAAAAAGACCAGACCATGAGAGATTATTTGAACAATGAAATTTCATCAAACGAAGAAAAAATTGCTCAATACGAAGAAAAAATGAAAGTTTTGCTTCTTCCAAAAGACCCTATGGATGATAAAGATATTATGCTTGAAATCAGAGGCGGCGCAGGCGGTGATGAAGCAAATATCTTTGCGGGCGACCTTATGAGAATGTATATGAAATATGCTTCTTCAAAGGGCTGGCAGACAAAAATATTGTCTATCAACGAATGTGAAGCGGGTGGTGTTTCAGAAGTCGTTATATCGATAAAAGGCGGAGAAAATATTTATTCTCAGCTTAAATATGAATCGGGCGTTCACAGGGTGCAAAGAGTCCCCCAAACAGAATCACAAGGAAGGGTGCATACATCAACCGCAACGGTTGCTGTTATGCCTGAAGTTGATGATGTTGAGGTAGAACTAAACCCTTCTGACTTAGAAATTTCAACAGCTCGCTCAGGCGGTGCCGGCGGTCAGAACGTTAATAAGGTTGAAACTGCGGTTCGTGTTGTGCACAAGCCAACGGGATTAATGGTATTTTGTACTGAAGAACGTTCTCAATTGCAGAACAAAGAGCGTGCGCTGCAAATTATCAAAGCAAAACTTTATGATATGGAAGTACAAAAACAAATGCAGGAAGTAACAGACCTTCGCCGTTCTCAAGTTGGAACAGGTGACAGGTCAGAGCGCATTCGTACATATAACTTCCCTCAAGGGCGCTTAACAGACCATAGAATAGGGCAAAACCTAAATGTTTGGACGGTTATTGAGGGCGAGTTGGATGAACTTATTAATCTTTTAATTCAGTACGACCAAAAACTCAAACTTGAAAAGCTTGCCGAGTCATAGATACCTCTGTCGGCGGTATAGTTTTTTTGTTTGTTTCGCAATAATATTTAATTATTTTTGCCTTATTTTGCTTGTCGTTTTTTGCTGTTTTAATGTTTAATTTGTGCATATTTCACCTCTTGAACATTTTCTTTAAGTAATGAAAAATTTACATCAGGCATGGAATCTTACATGGTATAATCTTTTTAATATGAAAGATTTAAAATTAATAGTATGTGCGGTTTTGGTTTTTGTTGTTGTTACAATTTTAATGTTTGTAGTATCAATAAATCGCGATTCAAGCAGAGCGCACAAGCTTTATGAACAGGGGTTGGAGTTTTATCAAGAACAGGATTATCAAAATGCCTATTATAATTTTTCAAAAATTTCCTGTTTTTCTAAACTCTATCAACTCTCTCTTTTAAAACAGGCGCAATGCGCCCTTAGTATTGGTGACAAAAAGACTGCTTATTCTAAATTTAAGCATTTGGGTAGTGTTTCAAAAGACCCTCACCTTGCACCCCTTGCACTATTTAATGCTGCGCTTATAAATATGGAACATAAAAAATATCACCATGCGTATAAAAAGCTTAAAAAGTTGTACAAAAATTACCCAGATAGCGATTATCAAAAGGCTTCTTGTTATCTGTTCGGGCTCTTATACAAGCAAAAAAATCCACACTTAGCAAAAGATTATTTTCTTGAGTATCTTGAGTATGCCCCCGGGGGAAGATATTCAAAAAATGCTATTGACGAGTTAAGTGAACTTAATTTGTATTTAAACAATAGTGAAAAATACATACTTGCAAATGCTTTTTACGAAAATGCGCTTTATGAAAAGGCTCTTGCCTATTCAAAAGATTTGGATTTACCGTTATCTGCAATGCTAAGTGCGAAAATATATGAATATTCGGGAAACAAAGATGCTGCCCTTGAATATTATAAAAAGGCTATTATGCTAAGTGATGAAACAGTTAAACCCGAGCAAATTTCATTTTTGGTTGAGAAATTTACAACCTTATCTCCACTTTCTAAAAAAGATGCGTGTGCGATTTTGGTAAAACAAACAAAAAAAACTGCCGCTTATCCTGCTGTTTTGTTTGAATATGCAAAATACTTACCCAAGATGAGCTCTGTAAAATGTTGGCAGCTGATATACAATAAATACCCGCAATCCTATTGGGCACCGCAGTCGCTTTGGAATACTTTTCTTTATAATTACGAATTGGGGTACATTAAAAAATCAAAAGAACTCGCACAGCTTCATATAAATAGTTATAAAAATAAGCTTTCAACGCCTGCAATGAAGTTTTGGCATGCAAAAATATTGCTGGATGAAAGAAAGCTCTCTGCTGCAAGGCAGGAATTTAAAGAACTTATAAAGACTCATCCGGAAAGTTATTATTCCTATGTTGCAGATAATATACTTGATGGAAAGACAACGCCGCTAAATGCTCTAAATGTCGGCAATGTAAAATTTGATAATAATTTTAACAAGAATGATTTAAAACAAATCTTTAATAATGACAAAACACTTATTCTTTTGGCTGAGTTAGGTGATATTGAAACCATTAAAAACTTAAGAGTACATGATGATTTTGTGAGCAGTTATGTTGCATACAAGGACGGCAACCTGCCATATTCGATTTATTATGCTCAAAAAGGTTTTGATTTGCTTGAAATAAAGCCGCAGCATTTAGATGCAAGGTATAAGTTGCTCTATCCTCTGGATTATATAGAGCAAATCAACGAGAATTCAAATATATACGGGCAAAATCCCTATTTAATGCTTGCGCTTATGAGGGAGGAAAGCAGATTTAATCCAAAAGCCTACAGCCCTGTTGGTGCAACGGGTTTAATGCAGCTAATGCCTGCTACCGCATCTTCCTTGGGTCTGGGCGAACTAAGTGTGCAAGATTTATACAAGCCGGAGTTAAATATTAAGCTGGGCATAAAATATTTTTCCGATTTAAAAAACATGTTTGAACAAAATGAAATGCTGTCAGTGCTTTCATACAACGGTGGTCCGTATAATGTTATGAACTGGGCAAAAGAGCTTGAACATAAGAGTTTTGATGAATTTGTCGAAGATATTCCGTTTTCTGAAACACAAAATTACATAAAAAAAGTGTTTGGCAGCTACTGGAATTATGTAAAAATCTACAATTAAAAAGCCGCTTTTTAAGGCGGCTTAAATATTTTTTGTGCTTATTTACCTGATGTTTAGAACAGTGCAGGTTTTTTAACGGGAGCTGCACCGGGGATTGATTCCCAGTTAGCTGCCATAATTTTCTTGAATGATTTAAGAGCTGTATCTTCAAGTTCACCCAATTCCTCTGCTTGCATAATCAACTCACGAAGCGGAAGAAGTGCTCTTTGGTCTCTTAGTACGCCAAGAGCAGCTGCTGCGCCTGCACGTACCAAATCGTTTTCTTGGGTATTTTTCATAACTTCAATTAGAGCGGGAACTGCTTTTGTATCGTTAAGTTTACCAAGAGAAGTTACTGCGTAGATTCTTACGTTAACCCATTCGTCTTTAAGCATTTTGATGATTTTTTCAACAGCTTTTTTGTTGCCGATTTCACCCAATGCTCTTGTAGCATCGCATCTTACGTTTACTTTTTCATGGTCCAGTGACTCAATTAAAGCATCTGTTGCAACGTCACCAATTTCAATTAAAGCATCAGTTGCTGTAATACAAACTTGAGGGTTTTCGTCATTAAGAGCTTCAACAAGCGGTTCAACAACGATTTTTCCGCCCAAGCGACCAAGTGCACGAGCTGCACGAACACGAACATCGACGTTTCTGTCTTCTCTTAGAGATTCAATAAGAGGTACTGTCGCTGTTGTGTCGCCCAATTCACCGAGAGCTCTTGCTGCATAAAGGCGTACAGAACCGTTTTTGTCGTTTTTAAGTACATCAATAAGCGGTTCTACTGCATTAAAGTCGCCCATTTCTCCAAGAACTCTTGCAGCATTATAGCGAACTTTTTCGGAGTTGCTGGCTTTAAGGTCTTTAATCAACTCTTCAAAAGATTTTTTTGCCTGTTTTTTTCTATTGTTCACACTAATTGTCATTGCTTCCTCCAATAGACATTATTCTCTTCACACAAAATTTTCACTAACCTTATTAATAAAAACTTACTTCAAGAGAATATTTACCTTTTTGCTACTACCTTTAACCTATTTTTTACATTTTTTAACATTAAATTTTAATTTTTTAATGGTAAAAAGAACACTTTATGTTAATAATATAACATTTTTTTTGAGGTTTGTCTTAGTTTATTTATATTAGTTAACAATTTATGACATATGTTTTAGTAAAGTAAGGTAACATAGTGAAATGTCGCATATTGTTATCTTTACAAAAGTTTACACTATTAAATAGCACATGACTTTATTTTGGTGTATTGTATATATGGTCGTTTTGACGTGTTGTTAATATAAAATAGGTTGTTAGGTAAGACAAAAGGAGAGAAACTTTGTTAGTTAGTGCGATTAAACCAAATCTTTACAAAAACAAACAGTATGCTACTATGCCGAGTTTTACGGGTAGAAATTCTCAAGCTCCTGCTTCAAAAAAATCTGCCGCTGTTGATGAAAATTTGAGTGAAAATATTAAAAAAGCACTCGATGTTTTGGGCAACAAAAAGCTTGAATTAATTATCCATAACGCAAGTGCCCCAAGTATTCCTTCAAAAGATGTGGGCATTGGTTCACTCTACAGTGAAACATCAAAAGAGAAATTAATTCCTTTCTTGGAAAAATATGGTTTCTCGGGTGTTCAGGTTGACCCTGAGGGCAGAAGACCATCTCATGACCCATCTCCTTATGTTTCAAATTCTTTTGTTTATAATCCTTTGATAATAGATTTGGAGGATTTAACAAAACCCGAAAACGGTGCGCTTTTGGATAAAAATATATATAAAACAATTGTAAGACTTAACCCTGCAAAAGACACCGATAATGGTGACTATGAGCACGCTCGAGACAGTTACGAATTAGCTCTTGGGCATGTTTGGAATAATTTTAAGGCAAAAAGTTCGGACGATGATTTAGTGGATGACCCTACAGAAGCCGACGCTATTGAAGAACTAAAGAGCGATTATGCCGAATATGTTGAAGAAAATGGTGAAATGCTTGAGCCTTATGCAATTTATTCTGTTCTGACAGACAAGTTTAACAATGACTACTACAAAAATTGGCCTCAAGAGTATCAAAATTTATACAATCCGAGAAATGAAAGCCTTATAACTCAAATTAAAGCAGAAAATGCTGATGAAATTGATAAATATATGTTTGTTGATATGCTTGCAAAGAAAGCAAGAGATGAAGGCATTGAAGCGTACGAACAAGCAGGTATAAAGACAGAGGGTGATAATCCTGTAGCTTTTTCAAACCAAGAAGTATGGGCTCATCCGAATGCTTTCTTAAAAGATTACAAAATGGGTTGTCCTCCGGATAACGATAATCCTGAAGGTCAAGCTTGGGGGTTTGCTGTTTTAAACCCGTCAAAACTTTTTAACAATGATGGCTCACTTGGTGAATCAGGTCAACTTTTGTACGATAAATGCAAAAAATTGGCACAAGATAACCAAGGTGGTATTAGAATTGACCATATAGTAGGTCTTATTGACCCTTATGTATATAAAGGTACACCTGTTGATAATACCGCAGGCAGACTTTTTTCTTCGCCTCATAATCACGATTTGAAAAAGTTTGCCATACCTGTTAATTCTCCACAAAGTGCACAAAGATTTGCTTCAATTTTAGAAAACATTGTTCTTCCTGCATGTGAAGAAGCGGGACTTACAAAAGATGATATTATTTGTGAGAACTTAGGTGCAATGCCTGACCATACAAGAGCAGCTTTTGAAAAATTAGGTCTGGGTGGTATGGTTGTGACTCAATATCATAACGGTATGATGGCAAAACCTGAAGATACAATTATGCTTGGCTCTCATGACACCCTTCCTTTTGTTTCATATGTCAATAAATTGTATGGCAAATACGGACAGGATAAGTTTAACCATGCACTATGGCCGGCTGTTGAAAATTCCATGCCAAAAAATGCAACCCATGCACAAAAACAGGCTGAGTTTGACAAATACAGATTTGATATGAACAGGCATCAACCTGATGTAAACAAAGCGGCTTTTGCTCAAAAGAAATTTACGGAACTCTTTACAAGTCCTGCTCAGAGAGTACAAATTTTCTGGACTGATTTACTTGGTATGGAAAAAAGATACAATACTCCGGGTACTTCAAGCGGAAACTGGACACTTAGACTTAGTTCCGATTTTGACAAACAATTTGACCCGTCAATGCTGATACAAGGAATTTCTGACGCACTTAAGGCGCAAGACGCAAAAACGGTAAGAGAAAATCAAGATTTAATTAACTCTCTTGATAAAAGTGCTGCACAGGCTCGTGCCAATAATAAAGGGTTAAATATTATAGGCTAGTTTGTTATATTCTACATAAATAAAAACCTCCGATAAAAGTCGGAGGTTTTTTGTATAAATAATTTAGTTTTATTCTTCAAAACTTGCCATTCATTCCGTCCGATATTATTTCTTGGACGGTTTCATTCATTTCTTCAGGTCTTTGTTCTGCAGTTTTAATGAGTGTGGCATTATCTGTAATAAACCAATCTGGTACAGTATGTTCGTATTTGTTTTGTGCTTTGCCGAAAAGTGAGTTGATTTCTCGTACTTCTTCTCTTGTTGCCATCATTTCTTTAATATTTTTATCAAAAGTTTTTTGTTCTTTATTTGCCACTTTTGCTGCAAGACCTAGTGCTGCAAGTATGCCACTTGCCATAATAATTAATTTGGAATTGTTTGATAATGCTTTTGTCAGTTTGGGGTGTTTTGCTGCAAGGTTTTTAAGAGGGCTCGCTATGTTTTTCTTAACAGCTTTTACAAAACCGTTAGACTTAACTGTATTGTCAAAATTTAAAGCAGCTTTTGAGATATGCTTTTCAGCTCCGGGTATTTTACCCATTAAGTAGTTGATGCCTTTGCCGATAACTTTGCTTGCTGTAAGGTAAAGTGCTGTTCCGCCTGCAAGCATTCCGCCAACCATTATGCCTCTTTTTGTATTTTCATTTTTTACATTGTCTGAAGCTTTTAAAGAAACTTTTTGCGCTATATTGAATGATTTGTTTAATATTACCCAAGAAGCCAAGCTTCCAAGACCAACTGCTAATTTAGCCGAGGGTGAGCCTTTTGTTTTTACAACGTTATCTGCAATTAAAGCACCTATTGTAGCGGGGAAAACAATTTTTGATGCAATTTTAGATGGTGATTTGTCCATCTCTTTTTTAGTCTTTAAGGCGCTTTCAATCAGCACTTGTTCATCAGTCATATTTGCAATTTTGTTCATATTTTTTTGCATTTGTTGCGTATTATTGTCGTAATAAGGTATTTTCTGCATTTTTACATAAGCCATATTAACCTTCTTTCATAATAGTTTGCAAAAAGCTGATTTTCATATATTATATTGTAATACGATAAGTGTCATAAATGCAATTAGTTGCTTTAATACCGTATTTATAAGCAGAATTTTTACAAAAATATACAAAGGGGAAGGCAATTGAACTACATTAAAATAGTTGATGTTACAAACAGGGATGGCGTACAAACTTCAAGATTGGGTTTAGCTAAACTGCAGAAAACAATAATAAATATCATGCTCAATGAAATGGGTATAAATCAATCGGAATTTGGCTTCCCTACCACAGAACACGAAATTAATTATCTGAATGGTAATTTGCAGCTTGTTGAGCGTGGTTTGATTAACAAGACAAAGCTTTCGGGCTGGATGAGAGCAATTGCTTCAGACGTACAGAAGGCCTTTAACAATGTGCCGAAATTGCAGTATATCAATCTTTCTCAGTCTACTTCAGATCAGATGATTAAGGGTAAGTATCAAGGTAAGAAAAGCAAAAAAGACATTTTAAATCAAACTTGCGAAGCGATAAATGAAGCTATTGCTCAAGGGGCGAAGATTATCGGTGTTAATGCTGAAGATGCTTCAAGAAGTGACCTTGATTATCTTATTGAATATGCCAAAGAATGTAAGCGCTACGGAGCCGTGCGTTTTAGATACTGTGATACTTTAGGATATGATGACCCTCAAACTGCTTATGAAAGAATCTTTCAAATTGCAAAAGAGGCACAAATGGATGTAGAAATGCATTTTCACAATGACCTTGGTATGGCAACCGCTTGCTCTGTTATGGGTGCAAAGGCTGCAATTGATGCCGGTGTTGATGCTTGGATTAATACCGCAATAAACGGCATGGGCGAGCGTGCCGGAAATGCCGATTTGGTATCTTGCATTCTTGCAATTGAAAAATCAAGCGGTTTTAGAGGCAAATATATGCTTGACCCTCAAATTGATATTTCAAAAGCTTGGCGACTGGCAAAATATACTTCATACGCTTTTGGTGTGCCAATTCCTATGAATCAGCCGGCGGTGGGCGATAACGCATTTGCTCATGAAAGCGGTATACACGCAGATGGCGCGCTTAAAGACAGAAGAAATTATGAATTGTATGATTATGAAGAACTGGGTAAAGGTGAACCTGAAATCATTGAAACAGGCAGAATGATTACTGTTGGTGAGTACTCGGGTATTAAAGGTTTTAGAAACGTATATCAGAATCTTGAACTTGAGTTTAATGATGAAGATGAAGCAAGAAACATTTTGGAACTTGTTCGTTATGCAAACGTACATACTCAAAAACCTCTGACAGACAGTGAGTTAAGATTCATCTATTACTACCCAAACATCGCTGCAAAAATTATGACTGTTGAACCATACTACAAGCCTCATGGTGCACTAAAAGAAAGAATTGAAAGAGTTGATAATTTGGTTGAGGGTTCAAAAATAGTATAATGGCAAGCGAATTTAAAAAGGTCTATATTGAAACCCTTGGTTGTCAGATGAATAAGTCCGACAGTGAAAGAATTTTTGGAATACTTTCGCATTTTGGTTACGAGCCATGCGAGGATGAAAACGAAGCAGATTTTTGCATTGTAAATACTTGTTCAATAAGGCAATTATCAGAAGAAAAAGCATACTCTAAACTTGGCGTTTGGGGCAAGATGAAAAAAGATAAGCCACTAAAAATCGCTATTTGCGGCTGCGTGGCTCAGCAGGAAAAAGAAAAATTATTAAAGCGTTTTCCTTATGTTGACCTTGTTTTTGGTACTCAAAATATATATGAACTTCCCGAATTGATAAAAAAAGACGGCAGAGTTTGCGCCGTTAGAGAGAACCCTGTAAAAGAGGGTGATTATAATATCATCAGGGCAAAAAACTTAAACGCTTGGCTTCCGATAATTGAAGGGTGCAACAACTTCTGCTCATATTGTGTTGTTCCATACACAAGAGGTCGTGAGCACTCAAGAGAGCCCGAGAGGATAATTGATGAAGCAAAAAGTATAATAGCACAAGGATATAAGGAAATTACACTGTTAGGACAAAATGTGGACAGTTACGGTAAAGACCTTGAAGCTAAACCTACACTTGCATATTTGCTTCGAGAAATCGACAAGCTGGATGGGGATTTTAGAATCAGATTCACTACATCATACCCTACAGATATAACAGATGAATTGATTGAAACAGTGAAAAATTCAAAAAAAGTTTGCGAGTGCTTTCACATTCCTATGCAAAGCGGTTCGGATAGAGTGCTAAAGTCCATGAACCGTCGTTATAACAGGGAAAAATATGCGCAAATAGTGAAAAAAATTCGTGAAAATATAAAAGATGTTACGATTACTTCAGATTTTATTGCCGGCTTCCCGTCTGAAACGGATGAAGAATTTAAAATGACGCTTAGCGCGTTTGACGAGTTTGAACTGGATTATTCAAACACTGCAGCATATTCACCACGTCCCAATACTCCTGCAGGAAAAATGGTTGATAAATTTATTGACGAAGATGAAAAAAAGAAAAGACTTGCGATTTTAAACGACAAAGTAAAAGAAATGTCGCTAAAGTCTAACCAAAAATATTTGGGTCGAAGCCTTGAAGTGCTTATCGAATCTTTTAAAAACGGCAAATACGAAGGAAGAACAAGAAACAATAAAGTCGTTCATGTTACAGGTGAAAACATCAATATTGGCGACTTTATATGGGCAGAAATCGATAGGGCGTCCACTTGGTGTCTTTTTGGCAGCAAAAAATAATTCTATCTACCTATTTTTTGTGTTAACTCTTCTCTTGATTCTTCATACCCTGCTCTTCCCATAAGAGCGTATGTGTAGTTTTTGGCTTGTTCTACACCGGGTTGGTTGAAAGCATTTATGTTATACAATTCACCAATTATTGCGGTTTGCACCTCAAGCATATAAAACAGTTGTGCAAGGTTTCTTGCATCTACTTTTGGAAGTGTAATAGTTAAATTTGGGCGTTTAAAATCTGTAAGTGCAACGGCTGTCGAGTCTGCCTCGGCGTTTATAAGGTTGTTAATTGTGTTTCCGCCAAGATAGCCAATGCCTGTGTATTCAAAAATTTTAGGTATTTCAAGTGTTGTGTCAAATTCGCCTACTCGTATGAAAGTAATTATTTTGTCGTTTTTACCTTCGTTGTACAGTTGAATTTGTGAGTGCTGGTCTGTTGCGCCAAGGGCTTTTATTGGCGTTGGTCCGATGTTTACCTTGTTGCCGTCACGGTCAACTTCTTTGCCAAGCGACTCTGCCCAAAGTTGTACGTACCAGTCGGCAACATATTTCAGTCTGCTTGAATACGGCATCATAACGGAGATATAATTACCTTTTTGAGTATCCATAAGATAGTGTATAAGGGCGTTTTGAGCTGCTATATTTTTTCTTATGTCTGTATTTTTGAGCGTTAAATCCATAATTTTAACGCCTTCCATAATTTCATCGATGTCTATACCTACAAGAGCCATAGGTACAAGACCTACTGCAGAAAACACCGAAAATCTTCCGCCTACATCATCGGGGACAACAAAAGTTTTATAGCCTTCTTCGTTTGCTATTTGCCTTAATATGCCTGATTGTTTGTCTGTCGTAGCAACAATATTTTTTCTGTAGTCGTCACCAAGCAGATTCTGCATTCTGTCTTTTATTATCATAAACTGTGACATGGTTTCTGCAGTTGAGCCTGATTTTGTAATGACATTTACCAGAGTCTTTTTTAAATCAAGCATATCAAGAAGTGCATTTATCTGGTCAGGGTCTATATTATCAATGAAAAATATTCTCGGAAGTCCGCCCCGCTCTTCTTTAGACAACATATTCCAATACGGTTTCAAAAGGGCTTCGCACATAGCTATTGAGCCAAGTGCACTACCACCGATACCTAAGACGAGTATATTGTCAAAACGCCCTTCAACCATTGCTGCGTATTCTTTTACGTACCATACGGTTTCTTCGTTGTAGCCAAGATTCATCCACTGCAACCATTGACCGGGCTTATCTTTTCTTAAATTCAAATCAAGGATAATGTCGCTGATTTTCTTTTCATACTGATTAAATGCTTCCTCAAGGTTTATGCCTCTTTCTTCGCCAAGAATATCGGCACTAACATTTCTACAGTTGAATTCTATCATTTGTACTCCCTTGATAAACTAAAAATACGCCCTTTACTTTATTGTATACGCTGAGAGCGATATGTAAAGAGTTAAAAAATTACCATGATGTGTAATTTAAAAATGTTGTTTTCCTGAAAATATTTGAATATGGAGAATAAATTTTATCAAGATTTAAAAAGAAATTTTGATGAAGAAAATTTTGACTACAAGGTCTATTTGTCTATGCTCGACAGGCATTTAGACAAGCTTGAATGCCATGGGGATGTTTGTTTGAGGTTGTCGGGCGTAAAAAAGAGTTTTAAGTATATTTTTTCTAAATACAAAAATCTTTTTAAACTAAAGAAGCAAAATGACGAAATTTTCTCCCAAATACTTCATGATATCAAAAGCCCCATGCTTGGGATTAAATATGCTCTTGAAAACACTCAAAGAAGCGAGCTTGATGAAGAAATATATAAAATAAACTTGGGTATTTTAGATACCATAGGAGATTTTTTAACTCTATATACGTTTAATGAGGGCTATGTACGCCTTGATTATCTTTTGTTTTCGCCTCCGGTTAGCATAAAACAAGTTCTTTCTCTTTATTCTCCAATGATAAAAAGCAAAAAACTGGAGCTTGAGTTTTGTGTAGATTCGAAATTAACTGAAATTTATTCAAATGAAAGTGTATTTAAGAGAATAATTTCAAACTTGATTTCAAATGCGATTAAGTACTCTGCGCAAGAGGGTAAAATCATATTTGATTTAAAAGATAAGCCAAATCATTTTGTGTTTAGCATTACTAACTCTGTGCAAAAAGATTCGCAAGCAGGCAAAAAAGATGAGAATTCCTACGGGTTAGGGCTTTTTATAACAAAAAGGTTGACAAAGAGAATAAAAGCAAGCCTTGCTGTTAAAAAGAGCAAGGATAAAGTTACGTTTATTTTAAAAGTGCCTAAAATTGTCCGTCTAAGTCGCTGACGGTTATTTTGGCTGACATTTCAGCTATTACACGAGAAATCTCAAAGCCGCTTATCATAACTTCCAGTATTAGCTGAGAGTTGATAAGTACGGTTTCGGTGTATTCCATAGAATCCATGTCTAAAATTTCAAATTCTATAAAATCATCGCCGACATACTTAATTTTGCCAAATTCCGCATCTGTTGCCCATCTCAGGAATACTACGGCTTTTTCTAATGCCTTTAATTTTTGAATCATCCTCATACTTACATGATATGATTATTTTTATGAATGTCAATTTTATAAATACCGATTGTAACATTGTAAATTGCGGTAAGAAAAACATGGAACTTGATTTAAAGATGTTGCAGGATGCAATATTAAGCAAGCAGGATTTTTTGTCTTTGCGTTTTTATAACTGGTCGCCAAAGTGCTTAAGTCTGGGCAAAAATCAACCGTGGGAAGAATTTTATAATGATTTAGATATTGATATTGTAAGGCGACCCACAGGCGGTAGAGCTTTGTTACATGATATGGAGCTTACCTATTGTGTTGTTTGTCCGCAAAAAGAGGGGCAGAGTGTAATAGAATCATACAAAGAAATATCTGACGCTTTAATTTTGGGATTCAAGAAATTAAACATTGATTTAGAATACGCCTCTCATCGCAGCGCAAATATGCGCTATTGTATGAATATTTCTTGCGGGGCTGATGTTAGCTATATGGGTAAAAAATTAATCGGCTCGGCTCAGTTTCGCTCTCAGGGGTATATTCTTCAACATGGTTCAATTTTGTATGATTTGGATTTTGATTTAGCTGAAAAAATTTTCAGACAAAAAATTGATAAAGATTCTATTATCACGCTTAATGAAATAGATGGCAGTATTTCTCAAGAAAACCTTATTGAAGCTCTTAGACTTGGTTTTTGTGAAAAATTTCAAAAATAATGTAAATTTTATTTTAATTAATAAAATTTAATTTTTTAGCAATTTTTATATTTACGGTTTTTGTATATAATGCTAGTACCTGCTTTTTTATAAAAGTTTGTGAAGTCTGAATATGAAATATAAAGTTGAAGTTTAACAACAAATGCAAATAAAGCCTTTATCCCTTGGAAATCTGTTTCAAAAACAGGGAGTTAATAAAAATAAATATCTTACATTGCCTGACTTTTCCAAATTAGAGAGAAGTCCAAAGGCTGATATGTTTTCTTTTTGCGGCGCAGGGGCTGCTTTTTTGGATAAAGAAACAAGTACGAATAAAAAAAATACTTCCACAATAGAAGATTTTAGCTCTTACGAGCAAAGAAGGAAATATCTTGATAACAATAAAAGATATCAAGAATTGGTAAATGATAACTCTTTATACTACGACGAAGATGACATGGACCTTGCAGTTGTAGATGAAGACGGTTTTAGAAAAATAATTTCGTGTTTGGATAATGAATATTATTACAAGCTTGTAAGTCGCACCGCCTCTCCGTTTGCAGAGTTAAAAGATTCGGCGGATGTCGACAAAATGACGCTAGAGCACTTGGATAATATTTTGCAAAATGAAGATGTGCAAAAGGTCATAGATAAAAGAGGTGTTAGATATGATGAGTTAATGCAGGCTGCCCTTTTAAAAGAGGACGAATTTTCTCAATTTGATTCGTTTATTAATAATAGCAGTATCAGAAAGCTTTTTCTGACAGGCGGTATTAAAATTCAAACCCTAATCAGGTTTACAAAATTTAGTCCGTCTGCGATTAATAAATTGCACTCTATATTAAATAACAGCAGTATTCAAAAGCTGGCACAAGAGAATAAAATTAACGGTAGCGACTTTACTAATTTCCTGTATCTAAATTCTGATGAATACGAAAGGCTTGCAGGTTTATTGACTGATTTTCGAATCAGAAGAATGATAGATAACAATAAAGCCACTGCAAGTGACTTGACTGATATTGCGTATATGAGTGATGAAGAGATTGGTAACTACAATAGAATCGTAAATAACGATAATATCTCAAAACTCATTGATAATGGGGGTATTGGTGCAGAGCATATTGTTCGTATGGCGTGTTTAGATAAGTATGATTTTAAAAATGTTGATTTTGTAATATCAAGCGAAGTGTTTCAAAAGCTTTTGGAAAATAAAAAAATTGACCCTTTGTTTTTTGATTTTTTTGTTAATTTAAACTATGACGGTTTAGATAGATTTACAAAATTACTAAAAGATAAAAGAATTAAGATGCTTGTAAAAAACAATAAGATAAATTCTTCAAATCTTCTTAATATGATTCCTTTTAATATTAAGGGAGAAACAATAAAAAATACCCTGTATTTACAAAATAACGGTTTTGAAGAAGTTAACCCTTTAACTGTTGCACAAATATTAAAGAGCAATCCTGACTTTGATGCCAAAGATTTTTGTGCTTATGCAAAACAAGTTGATTTTAATGAGATAGAAAAAATCGTGCCGGAGGTTAAAAACTTTAACTCCACAAATAGGTTGTATTTTCTAAATTATCATTATGGCGAAAGAAAAACACATTTTGAACCTCAAGATTTTCAACTTGGTGAGGATTTTGGTGAATATTTAACCAAAAAATTCTCCAATGCAGATGAGGTAGTTAAGCTTTATTCGATATTTCCTACAATTTCAAGAAATGTCGGAAATTTGCCTGATGGCTGGACAAAAGATATAGCAGATGAAGATGTTGATTTTGTTAAGGATGAAGTTATAAATTCTATAGACAATTTTATAAAAACAAAAAATCCTGATTCTCTTCAAGAGTCCTTGAGTGATATTTTTAATAAAAAAGTAACAGTGGAAAAAATTGGCGAAGGCTCTTTTGGTGCGGCGTATAAAATCTCTGTGCCTGATTCAAAAGATGTATGTCTTAAGATATTTCATGAAGTTTCAAAAAATCCTGACTTTATTGCAAAGCCGGGGCTAAAAAATGAGCACGGACGTTTTATTGAAGTTCAAAACGCTCTGTTTGCAAATGCGCACAGTAGAGATTATGTAAAAATGTATTTTGGGCGCGTTGGTCTTGAGGGTAGAAATGACGCTTTTATGGTCACTCAGTATTTAACAAATATGGATAAGGTTGAAGAAACTCAAATGCTTTCTGATGCTGATGATTATAGAATTATACCATTGGACGATACTACCGGTAATTATGTATACACTAACGGAAGGCTTATCTATATTGATTTTGGTGCGCTAAAAATTGTTAATAAAAAAACCGGTGAAAACATAACAAAGGGTAAATGGGCAAGGACGGGCGCTTTTTAATTTAAAAGGATTTTGTTGACAGGATTGAATATGAATAAAAAAGAATACAGTTTTGACGCTTTGCCTCTTGATATCAATATTGCAAAAATGCAATTTAATATTTTAAGGTATGTTGAAAAAGAAATTTTAAATGAAGAAAATTTTAAGTCGATTACTGAATCATACAAAAACAAAGATACAAGAGTCAGTATTGATGAAATTAAAATTTCTTGTAAATATTCAGATACAAGCACGTATGAAGTGATTGTAGCAATCTGCGCTGTTTCTTCTAAGATACATTGCGAGCAAAAACTTTTTTGCGGCACAAAAGAAGAGCTAATGAAGTATTTAAAAGATTCGGATAAACAGTTTTTCTCTAAAGTAAAAGAGCTTGCTTTAGGTGTTTCTGAACAAAGCAAGACTTTGTAGTTAAACAAGTATTTCGCTGCATTTTTTTTCGTATTTTTTTATTTGCAAGAGAGAAAACTCTTCCATATTGCAATTTGAATAAAAATTCTTGTACCATTCAACAGTTGCGCTGACCGTTTGTTCAATATCAAGTACGCATTGCCAACCTAACTGAGTTTTTGCTTTTTGGGGGTTTAGCATAAGCAAAGTTGCCTCATGCAGAGAGTCTTTTTTGTTGATTTCGACCTTTCCTTGTCCCCAGTAGTTGATTGTTTTTTTTACAATGTCGCCAACACACAGTATCGAGTTTTCATTGGGACCAAAATTGTACCCTTGAGCATACTTTTGTCCGCAGGAAAAAAGTTTTTCTCCAAGTATCATATAGCCTCTTAGGGGTTCTAATACATGCTGCCAGGGTCTTGTTGCTTCAGGGTGGCGTATTTCTATTGTTTCGCCCTTGGCAAGGCTTTTTATGCAGTCGGGAATAAGCCTGTCTTGTGCCCAGTCTCCACCGCCGATTACATTTCCGGCTCGCGCTGTTGCCATTGCGTATCCGTTTTGTAAAAAAGAGCGCCTGAATGACGACGACATAATTTCTACACATCCTTTTGATGATGAGTACATGTCGTATCCGCCCATAGGGTCGTCTTCGTCGTAGCCTCTTTTAATTTCTTTATTTTCATAACACTTATCTGTTGTGATATTCACAAAAGATTTGACACTTTCGCATTCTCTTGCTGCCTGAAGTACATTTAAAGTGCCCATTACGTTTGTTTGATACGTTTCAATGGGCTGTGAGTATGAAAGCCTTACAAGGGGTTGTGCTGCAAGGTGAAAAACAATTTCCGGTTTAAAAGAGTTAAAAGCTTTTTTCAGGCTTTCAAAGTCTCTTATGTCGCCAATTTTAGAATTGCAAAATGATGAAATGTTTGACTGATTATACAGAGATATTTCTTCCTGTTTAAGTGCATAGCCAAGTACTTCTGCTCCAAGGTATGACAACCATAGCGCGAGCCAAGAGCCCTTAAAACCTGTGTGACCTGTTATAAGTACTTTTTTATTTTTATAAAATTCAAACACTTAATTTCTCCATATCGCCCAAGGTGCTGAGCCTGTCATCCACATATCCGTGAGCTGCATTTTGTCTTTTAATGTATCCATCGGTCGCCAAAAGCCCTCATGTTTGTATGAATTCAGCTTATTGTCGCGCGCCAGATTTTCAAGAGGTTCTTTTTCAAACACTGTCGAACTTGTGTTTTTTATGTAATCATATACTTCAGGTTCACAAACAAAGAATCCGCCATTAACCCAAGAGTTATCCCCTTTTGGTTTTTCGCTGAATGAAGAAATTGAGCCATCGGACTCTATGTTTAGCGCGCCATATTTACCGCTTGGTTGTACGGCTGTCATGGTAACTGTTTTCTTTGATTTTTTGTGATTCTCAATCAGTTTTTTGATATCTATATCTGCAACGCCATCTCCATATGTGAGAAGGAAGGGGTGATTTTTGGTGTATGCTTTAGCTTTTGCTATTCTGCCGCCAGTCATTGTGTCTTGTCCTGTATACAACATTGTTACTTTCCAGGGTTCAACTCTTTGTTTGTGAATTTCGACAGAATTTCTTTTCATATCGATTGTTATATCGGAGTATCGGGTGTAGTAGTTTATAAAATACTCCTTAATAATATGTGATTTGTAGCCTGTTAGGATAATAAAATCGTTAAATCCGAAGTACGAGTATATTTTCATGATGTGCCACAAAATAGGTCTCCCGCCTATTTCTACCATTGGTTTTGGTCGAAGCTCCGTTTCTTCGCTTAATCTTGTCCCCAGCCCGCCGGCCAAAATTACTACTTTCATAAAATACCTTTATATATAATATTTGTTTTTATGTTATCATGACAAAAAACATGGTGGAATATGAAGTTTACAAAACTTGAAATTGAGGGTGCATATTTAATTGAAATTGAACCGCATAACGATAATCGCGGTTTTTTTGCGAGAGGTTTTTGTGCAAAAGAATTAAAAGAAAAAACAGGAATAGACTTTAAGGTTTGTCAGGCTAATGTTTCTTTTAATGCTAAAAAAGGTACAATTCGGGGTATGCACTATCAGATTCATCCTTATGAAGAGCAAAAAATTGTTTCTTGTGTAAAGGGTGCAATTTTTGATGTTGTGCTTGATTTAAGAAAGAATAGTCCAACATATCTTAAATGGCTCGGTTATGAACTAAGTGAGGATAACTATAAAATGCTCCTTATTCCAAGGGGATGTGCACATGGGTTTCAGTCACTAAGAGATGATACGGTGCTTAATTATAAGGTTGACCAATACTTCACTCCTAATGCAGATAGTGGTGTGAGGTATGATGACCCGCTTGTAAATATTGATTTTCCGATAAAAGAAAACATTGTAATTTCTGATAAAGATAAATCGCATAAGGACTGGGTGTATTAGTTGTGAGGGGCTAAGTATGGATGTGATAAAATTTTTAGAGAAAAATACGAGGTCGATAACAAGGCCTGTAAAAAAAATGTGTAAGTGGGCGTATTATGATATGGGTTTAAACGTTGCTCATTCCAGGTTTGTGAATAGTAGAATTAATAAAATTATAAAATCTAAAAACGTTAAATATATAAAAATAAGAAATAAGGAAGATTATTATCAATTTGAAAAAGAGCAAAGCGAGCTACTTGCTTTTTCTAGAAAATATGCTCTTGATTTGAAAAACTGCTTAAAATATCCGCTAGAATATAGTGGTGTTTGTATTTCTTGTGGTAGAAAAGTTAAATTTAGTTCCGAAATGTTATATGAGTATTCGCAAGAGCCAATGCTTTCGGAAACAATAGTATGTCCAAAATGTGGGCTTTCAAACAGGGTAAGGCAACTTTTTTATATCCTGTACAGAGAATTGCCTTTGAATAAAAAACTGAGTATTTTTGCGTTAGAGCGTGTTACTCCTTTTTACAAAAGTTTGGAGTCGAATTTTGGCTATAGGAGTAAAATTATAGCAAGCGAATTTTTAGGTGGCGACTTAAAAAGTGGAGAAGTAGTAAATGGAATTTTGCACGAAGATGCAACTTCTTTAAGCTTTGAAAATAATAGTTTTGACGCAGTTGTTTCTAATCATGTATACGAACATGTTGCTGATATAGATAAAACTTTAAGTGAGGCATACAGGGTCTTGAAAGTTGGTGGAAAGGTTATAGCGGGAATACCTATTGATATTAAAAAAGATAAAACTTTTGTGCGGGCAAAAATTGAAGATGGACAAATAGTATATCTTGCCGAAAAAGAGATACATGGCAATCCTTTGTCTGATAGTGGTTGTCTATGTTTTTATAATTATGGTTGGGATTTATTTGAAAAGTTTAAAAAAGCAGGCTTTAAAGATGTTTATTTATTAAATATCTTGAGTAAAGAACTTGGCAATGTTTGTGATTATCCGGTAGCAACATTTGTGGCTGTAAAGTAGGGAATATGAAAAGAGTTATTATTACAGGTTCTACGGGCTTAATAGGCAAAGAGGCAATTTTGCCCCTTAAAGATGCCGGATTTGAAGTCTTTGAACTCAGGCATGAAGTTTGTGATTTATTTGACAGCAGTTCTCTTGAAGAATTTTTTGCTAAAATTAAGCCTCAGTATTTACTGCATTTTGCTTGGATAACGGGCGGCGATTATTTGACAAATCCGATAAACGAAAAATTTGTTACGTCAAGTATGGAAATGCTGAAGATTTTTAAAAAATACGGTGGCACAAGAGCTGTTTTTGCAGGAACTTGCTTTGAATACAAATTTAAAAACGAGCCTATAAAAGAAAATGACGAGCTAAATCCTGCTACTTTGTATGCAATATCAAAAGATAAATTAAGAAAGCTTGCCCATGAGTTTTGCGCTCAAAACGGTATAAACTTTGGTTGGGGCAGGATATTTTATGTCTTTGGTCAAAATGAAAAGACAGGCAGACTAACCTCGACAATCGTAAATAATTTGCGTCAAAACAAGCCTGTTACAATAAACTCAGGCTCATTGCTCAGGGATTATATGTACACAAAAGATATTGCAAATGCATTTGTAAAGTTTCTCTGTACAGATGTAGATGGTTGTGTTAACATTGCAACAGGAAAGGCGATTAGTTTAGAGGACTTTGCGCTAACATTTGCAAATTTAAAGGGAAAAGAAGAGTTGGTTATTGTTAAAAATGAAGTTGGAAATCAACCGCCTTTGATAGTTGCAGATATTGCAAGATTAAAAGATGAAGTGAAATTTGAAAACAAATATACTGTTGAGCAAGCTGTAAGAGAGATATTGAACGGGGAGAGTATTACCAATACCAAAGTTTTTTGTAGATAATTCTAAGGAAAAACAAGGAACTAAAATTTGCGGCAGCAAGGTTGAAATAATTTCTTTTGAAGATTATCTAAAATTAGAAAATCGTCCGGTTGTTATACTTTCTACATGTGCTAATTATTTAGAGCAAATAAAGACTTTGTTGGAGTTACACAATGTTTAGCTATTTTGTAAATAGTTTTATATCTTTTGACGCACATTCAATGACAGATACCTCTAATGTTTTGCTTCAAAAGTTCTCAAATTATGTTGATTTGTTTAATTCTCTAGAAGATACTGCTTCAAAGGAAGTGTTAGATAGTCTGTTAAGGTATCGTTTAAATTTTGATGAAAATGAGTTAAAAAATGTGTACAACCCGTCTTGTATTCAATATTTTGAGTCGGATATATATCAAATTAGCACAAAGGATTCAATAGTTGACTGTGGTGCATTTGATGGTGATACTTTGGCTACCGTTTTGCGTCTGACTAATGAAAAACTAAGAAATTATTATGCTTTTGAACCAGATAAGGAAAATTACAATGAACTTAAAAATAAAGCCATAAAGTATCAGCTGCCAGGAAGTATATATCAACTAGGATGTTGGAGCGCTAAAACACAATTGACCTTTGCGGATTCAGGTACCACTTCTTCTCAAATTACGGAAAGTGGTAGTATAAAAGTAGATGTCACTTCTTTAGATATTGAGCTAAAAGATAAAGATGTCACTTTTATCAAAATGGACATTGAGGGTGCAGAAATAGAAGCGCTTAAAGGTGCAAAAAATATTATTCAGAACCAAAAGCCGGTGCTTGCAATATGTGTGTATCATAAATTTAATGACATTTTTGATATTCCTGAGCTTGTAAAAAGTTTTGGAGTTGATTACAAATATTATTTAAGACACTATACTAAAGATGTCAGAGAAACAGTGCTTTATGCCGTGCCTGTTTAGTTAATGACTATATGTTTGATGTATTTTTACTAACTTGATTTTTAAATATCTTGCATATATACTTACAAATGTTATGTTTACAAATTTATCTTGTAAAACACTGGATGATTATCTGGTAAGTTTGCGGAACTCGGATATACTGTTATACGGTGCAGGGGCTTTTGGTGGTGAGCTTTGTGACGTGTTAAAAAAGCACTCGATTTTACCTGTAGCCTTTTTAGATAAGAATAAAACCGGCACTAAACTCTCTGTTCCGATTTTTCATCCAAAGGAATACAAAAATAAAGATTCGCTTGTTGTTATAGCAATTGTGCTTAACAAGTCAGATAGAATTGAACTTATTAAATACTTAAATTCGCTTGGTTATAATAATATCCTTGATGGACAGATAATTAGGGCGCATTATGTACAATTTGAATCAGGCAAAACATATTGCCCCAATGAAGCGAGCTTGCCGCTGGCGTATCTTGCTGATGAAGAAAGTGTTATAACATATAAAACAAATGTCCTGGCACATTTAAATCGTAATTATGACAACTGTGTACAAACTGATGAGAAATTTCAATATTTTGTAAATATAGAAGGTAATAATCGTTTTTCAAATTTTGTAGATTGTGGCGCATATATTGGTGATACATACCTTGAGGCTAAAAAGGCCGGGGTTGTTATTGATAATTACTATGCTTTTGAACCAATGCTTAATAATTTTGAAAAATTAAGGGAAAATCTGAAAGATATTAACTGTTATGCTTATAACTATGCAGTTTCAGATAGCAAAAAGACCTTGTGTTTTCAAGATATGCTTGGCTCTTCGCATTCATGTGAAAACGGCGGCGTGCTTGTGAGTGCAATAAATTTAGACAACATATTGTCCGATAAGAAGATAGATTTTATTAAAATGGATATCGAGGGAGAGGAGCTCGGTGCTCTTATTGGGGCACAGAAAATAATAAAAACCCAGAAGCCTAACCTTGCAATATGTCTGTATCATTACATCAATCATTTTTGGGAGATACCAAATTTGATACATAGTTGGAACTTGGGTTATAAACTCTATGTAAGAACTCACTCGGGTGCTTGTATGGAGACTGTACTGTATGCAATTAAGGAGGAAAAATGAGTACATCACAGTGCACAAAAAGGGTGGAGCTTGCAAAACAACTCCCGTTGAAGACTCCCTTTTCGGTTCACATTTTTCCTATTTATATGTGCAATTTTAAATGCAAATATTGCCTGCACTCAATGAGTACTTCTGAGCTTGCAAAAAAAGGTTTTAAGAAGTCTGTTATGGACTTTTCAATATATAAAAAAGCCATAGATGGCATAAAAGAATATGATGACAAACTAAAAGCTCTTATTTTTGCAGGGCATGGTGAGCCTCTTTTGCATAAAGACATTTGTAAAATGGTTAAATATGCAAAAGATGCCAATATTGCACAACGCGTTGAGATAGTTACCAATGCTTCATTGTTGGATAAAAAAATGTCTGACGGGCTTATTGAAGCAGGAGTTGATAGACTAAAAATATCAATTCAGGGTACCAATGCAAAAAAATATAAAGAAGTATCTGATTATGATATGGACTATAGTGAATTTTTGTCAAATCTTAAATATTTTAAAGAAAACAAAAAACATACCGAAGTTTACATAAAAATTATAGATATCGCACTTGACGGCAAAGAGGATGAGATGCTTTTTAAAAACTTATTTGAACCCGTTGCCGATTATGTTGATATTGAATATGCCATACCTTTTATAAATGAGCTCAATGAAGACGTTTATGGTGATAAAGAATTTGATAAATGCAAACAGGGTAACTTGCAAAAGTCGAAAATATGTTCAATGCCATTTTACATGCAGGTTGTAGCTCCTAATGGCGATATTTTACCCTGTTGTTCTACTGACGTTCCGATTGTTCTTGGAAATATAGATGACACTTCAATTAAGGAAATTTGGAATAATAAAACAACAAAAGGCTTTCTAAAGACCATGTTAACAGACAAAAATAAAAATGCAGTATGTGCAAATTGTTGTGTGCCCGAATTTGGTCTGCAGGAAGGCGATTATTTGGATGAGTATAAAGATGAATTATTGAAAAAATACGAGGAATAAATGGAAGCAAAAGTTAAGCCAGGTTATGATGATAAAAGAACAATTTTAAAAGATGTTGTACCTCTAGATACACCATACACTCTTTTTATTTCGCCATCTCAGTTGTGTAATTTCAGATGTCATTTTTGTGCACAATCATTGAGTAATGAAGAAAAAAAACAAAAGGGACTCATACAGATTAATCAGGATATGGATGTTTTCTTGAAAATCGTAGAGCAGTCAAAGAAGTTTCCAAACAAGTTTAAGCGCATACTTTTAACCGGTCTTGGCGAGCCGCTTATGAATAAAAATATTGCCAAGATGGTAGAAATGGTTAAAGAAGCAGAGATTTCAGAGAAAATTGAAATATTTACAAATGCTGCGCTTTTAAATCACAAATTAAGTGATGACTTGATTAACGCAGGACTTACAAAATTAAGAATTTCTACACAGGGTACGGATGCTGCTATGTATAAAAAACACAGTGGCGTAGATATTGATTTTGATAAGTTTGTAAGTGAAATTAAATATTTTTATGAAAAAAGCAGAGGAAAATGCCAAGTATACATAAAAATAATTGAGGAAGAATTAAGGGATGCAAATGATAGAGAAAAATTCTTTGATATTTTTGGCAATATATGTGACGAAATATATGTTGAGAATCTGACACAAGCTCAACCTGCTATGGGTGATTATGAAAACAAGGTAGAGCATACAAGAACTTTTTACGGTGAAAAAGCAAAGGTAAGAGAAGTTTGCCCTTACATTTTTTATTCTTTACAGACTGACTCTGAAGGAAATTGTTTCCCTTGTCCGCCTTTAAGTCTTCCTTTGAGTTTTAGTATTGGAAATATCAATGATACTCCAATTACAGAAATATGGAACGGTAAAAAACACAAAGATATAATGATTTCGCACTTGAATGGTAATAAGTGTGATTTGTGTAAAAAGTGTACAAATTATCTGTGTTTTACTCCTGATGAAGATAACTTGGACATGCATAAAGAAGAAATTTTAGAGAGGTTGAATTTATGTCTAAAATAGAGCCTATATCGGGTCATAATGACAGGGTGGAACTAAAGAAAGTTTTGCCTTTAATGACTCCTTTTACATTAAATGTTTTCCCGATTAATTCTTGCAACTTTAAATGCAACTTTTGTGCTCAAAGTTTGGGTGTTCAGGGGTTAAAAGAAGAATACGGTTATGACGTTGCAGAAAAAATGTCACTTGCAACTTTTGAAAATATTGTCAGGCAGTCAATGGAGTTTGACGAGCAATACAAGCTCCTTTCTTTTATGGGACATGGAGAGCCGCTTTTGAATAAAGATTTGCCAAAGATGATTAAAATGGCAAGTGATGCTAAAATAGCTCAAAGGATTGAAATAATTACAAATGGTTCTCTGCTTACGCCTGAATTATCTGATGCGCTTATTGAATCAGGTATAACAAATGTGAGATTATCTCTTGAGGGATTGAGTGCAAAAGTATACAAAGAAGTAAGTAATGTTGATATTGATTTTGATAATTTTTTATCAAATCTTGAGTATTTTCATACAAAGGGTGAAAAATACGGTGCAAAATTATTTGTAAAAGTTATTGACTGCTCTCTGAAACAAGGTGAACAGGTGAAGTTTTACAAAATGTTTGATAAAATTTCATCCAGAATGTATGTTGAAAAGGTTAAGCCTGTTTATTCGGGCGTTGAGGCTACATGTGGAATTAAAGATTTGACTACGGACAGATACGGTAATACACATGAAAAAAGGTTGGTTTGCCCCATGGCATTTTTCTCTTTAGCGGTTTGGCCAAACGGTGACGTTGCTCCATGTGATGCTATATATAAACCATGTAATCTTGGCAATGTAAATAGCGGTAGCTTAAGGGAAATGTTTTGCGGCGAGAGGGTAAACAACTTTAGGATTTCACTGTTGCAGAACAAAAAAGAACAAATGTTTGGTTGCAAAAAGTGCTGTGCTCCTGATGATGTATCACATGAGTTGGATGAATTAGACAGTGACAGGACTAATCTTCTTGGTAAATACGGTGCTTTTTTAAATGCTTGATAAAACAAATAAAAAGATACTGCATATAACGCCACATTTAGGTGGTGGCGTGGGACATGTTATACTTGGTTGGGTTTGCACTGATAAGGCGTATAATCATGAGATTGTAACCTTGGATTATGCAAATGAGAAAGCAAAAAAGATTTGTGCTGAAAATTCAATCAATTTGTATTCATGTGTTTCGCACTTAAACATACTTGAACTAATACCCAAATTTGATGTTATTATTTTGCATTTTTGGAATCACCCGCTTTTGTATGACTTTATTGTAAAAAATCAACTGCCGCCTTGCAGGCTGATAATATATTCTCATATATCAGGGTTATATGCGCCAAATTTAATAACAAAAAAAATTCTCAGGTATCCTGAAAAATTTATTTATACAACTAGAATAAGTAAAGAAATTGATTCATCTAACGATGTTATTTTATCGACCGCAGGTATAGAACATGTTAAGAACTTAAATCATAAAACTCAGGAGCAATACAGTCTTGGTTATATAGGAACTGTAGATTATGCAAAAATGCATCCTGATTACATAGGAACTATGGGTAAGATAAAAAATGCCAAATTTTTAATTGTTGGCGGTGGAAATGAAAAAGAAATTGCAAAATCTGCAGATGAGCGTTTTGAGTTTTACGGTCAGGTAGAAGATGTACGTCCTTATTTGTCAAAAATGGATGTATTTGCTTATCTTTTGAACCCTACGCATTTTGGTACTGCAGAGCAAGTGTTACAAGAGGCTATGGCCGCAGGGGTTGTTCCTGTTGTATTGAATAATAAATGCGAAACTACGCTTGTAGAGCATGGGTTGACGGGACTTGTTGCAAAAAATCTTGATGAATATGTTTCTTTTGTAGAGCTTTTAAGAAAAGATGTTAGCTTGAGGAATAAACTTTCAGTAAACGCAAAAAAATACGCCAAAGATAATTTTTCGCTAGAAACTTTTGTGAAAAAATGGAGAGAGGTATTAAATAAAGTTTTGTTAATGAAAAAAAAGTCTAAAAAGTGGTCAGTGCGACAAGGTGCTGATAATCTTAAATCTTATGACATTTTTTTGGAGAGTCTTGGTGATTATGCGTCAGATTTTGTGTTAAAATCAGATAAAGAATTAAAAGAATTATTTAAGGAGCCTAATTGGCAGTCTGAAAATAAGGGTACACCAAAACAATACTACAGATTCCTTGGTGGTAGAGGATTAGAAAGATTGGTAAAGTTGTATGAATAATGAAAATCTGCTAATTACAGTAGGTTTAACTACATATAATCGTCTTGAAATGCTAAAAAAAGCGCTTACGAGTTTAAGGAATCAAACGTATAAAAATATTGAAATTATAATTGCTGATAACCACTCAACGGATGGAACCGAGGAATATTGCAAAGAATGTGCAATAAAAGATTCAAGGATAAGGTATTACAGACATGATGAAAATATTGGTCTGTATAAAAACGGACAGTTTTTACTTGGACAGATAAGAACAAAGTATGCACTACTTGTTTGTGATGACGACTGGGTTAGTGAAAATTTTGTTGAAGAAGCTGTTAAGGTTATAAACAAAAAACGGGATTTTACTTCAATATCTTCGGCAGTATATTTATATGATGAAAATTACAATATTATGGACAAAGGTATTGCTGATGGTATTTTATCTAATTCGTATACAAAAAGGATGTGCGCTTATGCAAATACTATAAATAGGCTTAAAATTACATCATTTTTTGTTGATGTTGACAGTTGCAAAAAGTCTTTAGGTTTTTCAAAAGGTTGTTATTGTGGCGACCAGCTATATTCTTTAAGATTGTTGTTTTTGGGAAAAATGCCAATATTAAAAAACGCGATATATCATAAAGTTCATAACGGATGCACAAAAGACCTTGAAACTTTGACCAAAAGTTTTAATCTCGAAGGATTTACAAATGAAAATTATCCATATAAGCTTGCGCAGACTCAGGCAAATTTTATTATGGAGGATGAGTTTTTCAAAAGCAGATTGAGTGAAAGAAAAAGAAAAAAACTTGCAAGGGCTGTATATAAGAGCGTAATAAAGGCACATACGCCAAAGACAAGCTTTAAAGATGTGTATGGTTTTGTTCGTGTTCGTCCGTTCTTTTTGTTCTATAGACAATTTTACGATTTGGTATACAGTTTTCTTGGCTTGGATATTAATTACAAATTTGAGGAGTACTTTAGCTGATGAATATACCTATTTTCCTTGCGAGTGATGAAAATTATGCGCCGTATTTGTGCGCAACAATGTTTTCGATTTTAATGCACACAACTTCGCAAATTGACTTCTATGTTATGTCTAATAAAATAAGTGATGATTCAAAAGCCAAAATAAAAGAGTCTTTGAGTTGTTATAATAATTTTTCAATTGAATATATAGACATTTCAAATTTTGATTTATCAAGGTTTCCAATTAAAAGACACTATTCTGTTAATACTTTTGCAAGATATTTTATACCTGATATAAAGCCTGATTTAAAAAAAGTTTTATACCTGGATTCAGATATTATTATGAGGGATGATATAGTTAATCTTTGGAATTACGACTTGAATAGAAAGCTAATTGCAGCTGTTAGCGAAAAATTTAACAGAACAAACGGTATTTATCTGAAAGAAAAAATTGATTCCAATTATTCGGATATTGAAAAATATTTTAACGCAGGTGTTCTTGTCCTTGATGTAGAAGGTATTAAAAAAGAAAACCTGATGCAGCAATGCATTGAAAAAACTATAGAATTATCCGACAAGCTTTCTTGTCCTGATCAGGATGTAATGAATATTGTTTTTGAAAATAAGGTTCAGTACTTACCTGACGAATTTAATTTTATGCCTGATTTGCTTGAAGCCTCGTATTTTCCGTTTTATGGGGAAGTGTATTCTAATAAAATTAAAGACAATGCAAAAATTATTCATTATGTCGTAGGAAAGCCTTGGTTTAATCTTTCTTGTGTTAGTGATTATTTTTGGGAAGTTGCAAAAAAGACCAAATTTTATGAATCCATAAAAAATAAGCCCGATGAGCCTGAAAAAAAACGAATTTTCGAGCTTGATGAAGAAATAAAAGGTATAAAAAAAGTTTTTTATAAGAGAATAAAACAAAGAAGTCTGAAGAAAAAAAGACACGTTTATATTTTATTCTGGTCTTTTGTAATTAAAACTCCGTGGAAATATATAAAAAGCTAGAAAATTGCATTTAAAAAACTTGCAACTTGTTTTGAAATGTACTTGAGTAGCTTATATTAAGTCCATTCTTCGATTTTTTGCTCTGTTATTCTGTGTGCTATATCAACTGTTCTTTTTTTGACGTAGCAATATTTGCAAAATGGTACGGGTTTAGCTAAAAAATACATTATCTCTTG
Organism: Candidatus Gastranaerophilales bacterium; assembly: GCA_944325115.1. Lineage (GTDB taxonomy): Bacteria > Cyanobacteriota > Vampirovibrionia > Gastranaerophilales > Gastranaerophilaceae > Galligastranaerophilus. The sequence continues at coordinate 71,978 of CALUYX010000001.1, forward strand.
CATATTCCTTGCTTTGTATATATCAATGTAGTCATTTGGGGTTATTTGTATATTCTGGTTGAATTTTTTATTAAAGTGTCTTATGTATGGTATAACGCAACAGGTATACAACTTACCCTTGTGCAATTGAACGCACTCATTTGAAAAAGGACAAGTGAGGAAATTTTCTTGAGCATTTTGTGCGCCCTCTAGGTCTAAGGGGAGTTTGTAAAGAGTTTTCTCTTCTTTTTCGCTGTTTGAATAAAATTCAAGCTTTATTCCAAAATGTTTGCACTTTTTTCTTATTTCTTCCCAGTTTACCTTTATTGGATATTTTGTTGGGGATATTACTATTGAATGTTTTGCTACTTCGTTGTAAAAAGCGTCATCTTGCTGTTCAAGTAAAATGGCGTTTGTTATGAGAATAATTTTTGAATTTTCAAAATATTTTCTCGCTATTTGAAAGAAATCTTTGCATTGTGGGTGGAGCAAAGGTTCACCGCCCATTAGGTGTATTTCGTTTATTTCTCCAAAAGTGAGCTCTTTTAGTCTTTTTAAATCGCTTTCAAATTCTTCTATCGAAAGATATTCTTCCTCTGCTATACTTGAAAAATGTGCACAGTGGGCGCATTTTAGGTTGCAATGTTCGCAAAGATGAATTTCTAAATAATTTATATTTGGTCTTACCGACATTGAATAAAATTTCTGAAACAAAAGACTTGTTCTTTTGTTTACATATGTTTCTATAAGATTATCTATACCCAGTATGTTAAAGAGCTTGTTTCTGATTTTTCCCAGCAGTTTTTTTATTTTCATATTTGTATTTTATTAAAATAAAATGTAATTTGCAATGTATTAATTTATTTTTTGCACTTGCTTCTGTTGTTAATAAATCTTTTGAATGTGCTAATATATAAATGTTTAAATTTTGAGGCGCACATGAGTAATGAAGCTTTTTCTAAAGTTTCCATAATAATCCCTTGCTATAATCAGGCAAAGTACGTTGCTTGTGCAATTGAGTCTGCTTTGTGTCAAACATACAAGAACATTGAAATAGTTATTGTCGATGATTGCTCAAGCGATAATAGTGCCGAAGTAATTAAAAATTATGCCAAAAATAATAAAAATATAAAATATTTGACCTTTGATAAAAATAAAGGGGTATGCGCTGCACGAAATGCTGCGATTGATGCCTCGAGCGGGAAATATATTTTGCCTCTGGATGCTGATGATATTATTGCTAAGACATATGTGCAAAAAGCTGTTGAAATTTTAGAAAAAAATCCTGATATAGGTATTGTATACTGCAATGCCAGAATGTTTGGTAAAATAAATAGAAAATGGATTCTTCCCGAATTTAACAAAGAATGCATAATTTTTGTCAATTGTATTTTTAATTCGGCTATGTATCGAAAAAGCGACTTTATTCTATGTGGTGCTTATGACGAGAATATGCGCTACGGTTGTGAAGACTGGGATTTGTGGCTGTCGTTTATAGAAAAAGGTTTTGGGGTTTATAAAATAAATGAAGAATTATTCTATTACAGAAAGTTAGACGAGAAGACAAGAACCGATTTGTCAAATAAGCATTACAGCCAAATTTGCAGGGAAATTTTTAATAAGCATAAGGAATTGTATTTTGGTAATCAAGAGTTTTATAAGCGTGTTTTTATGTACAATAAGGGCGGGAGAAAATTTAAAAAGATTTTAAAACTTTTACTCCCGCTGGTTTTATTCACTGCGTTTGTTTTATTGTGTCTATTGAGTGCTTCTTTCTATCAAGAGATTTTGTCGAACTTTTGAGCTGTGTATAAAATACTTTGATAATTTATAAATAGCAAAACATTTTTTTCTCGTGCATTATACAAACATCTATTAAATAATTCGCGAAAGGAAAAACATGAGAGTAAGTGGAATAGGTAGAAATTACAACATCAAAAGTACTTCTTTTAAAAGCAACAAACAAAACAATACAACATCCCCTGCTATTAAACAAAACCTTACAACACCAACGCCAAGCAATTTGCAAAGTTATTCAAATATATCTTTTAGAGGTAAAGAAGAAGTTCTTGATTTTATCAATAATGCAGAATCGCAAGAACAAGTTTTCGTTTCTAATTTTTCACACAAGACACCTGTTGAAGATATTAAAAAAACTTTTGCTTCAAAACCTGATAAATTGGCAACTTTTTTACTTGGAAAATATGGAGGACGCGATGTACCCCCTACTATTTTTTTAGTAAGTAGTGAACAAATTGAAGCTTGTGCAGAAATATTGGGTAAAAAAGCACCTAAAACAATTGCAAAAGCTCTAGCAATATATGATATGTATGGTAATACAGTTCTACATCGTGCAAGTGCGGATAAAATTGAAGCCTTGGCAAATGCTATGGGCAAAAAAGCGCCTAAAATTATGGCAAAAGCCATAACGACTCGTTGTGGTTGCCTACGTTACGAAACACCTCTGCATATTGCTGAAGCAGAAGAAATTAGAGTATACGCTCGTATATTTAAAGAAGATACTGATAAAATCTTTGGAAAAGCATTATTAATTAGAGATGATAATGGCGCTTTGCCTATTGATCCGTATTCTGGATACTGTAATATGGATAAACTTGCTGCCTTGATTAAAGTTGCACCAAATGCTACAAGAAACGCTCTATTGCAAACAAGAAAAGGGGTGCCTTATGCTGAACTCTGGAGAAAAGATTTGAAAGAGTAAAATAGGAATTAGTATTTCTCATCAACAGTTTCAACTAAAAAATGCCAACATTTTACATGTTGGTATTTTTATTGCCTTGCATATTCTTAATTACCTACATAATTGAACTGCTATAAACAAAAATTTTACCTGAATAATGAAATTATCCTTGCAAATTAGTTAAGTCGTCAAATTTATAGTGTTTAAAAATAGCAAGAGATTTTGTCGAACTTTTGAGCTGTGTATAAAATACTTTGATAATTTATAAATAGCAAAATATTTTTTTCTCGTGCATTATACAAACATCTATTGAATAATTCACGAAAGGAAAAACATGAAAGTAAGTGGAATAGGTAGAAATTACAACATCAAAAGTACTTCTTTTAAAAGCAACAAACAAAACAATACAACATCCCCTGCTATTCAACAAAACCTTACAACACCAACGCTAAGCAATTTGCAAAGTTATTCAAATATATCTTTTGGGGGCAGAGAAGAGGTCCGCAACTTTTTTAATAAAATAGAGTTGCAAGAAAAAGTTAGAGACAATTTTTCACACAAGACACCTGTTGAAGATATTCAAAAAGTCTTTGCTTCAAAACCTGATGATTTAAAATCATTTTTACTGGAAAAACGCAAACTGCCTATCCTTAATTTAGCAAATAATAAACAAATTGATGCTTTTGCTAAAATACTGGGTGATAGCGCACCTGAAACTATGGCAGAAGCCATAACAATACAAAATAAATATGGTGATACGGTTCTGCATTATGCGGATACAAATAAAATTGAAGCCATAGCAAATGCTCTTGGCAACAGCGCACCTGAAGCTGTTGCAAAAATTATAACAATACAAAATAATGATGGCAATACTGTTCTGCATGAAGCAGATGTAGATAAAATTGAAGCTTTGGCAAAAGCCATGGGCGATAAGGCATCTGAAGCCATTGCAAAAGCTATAACAATACAAAATAATGATGGTATTGCAGTTTTGCATAAAGCAGGTGCGGATGAAATTGAAGCATTGGCAAAAGCCATGGGTGATAATGCACCTGAAGCCATTGCAAAAGCTATAACAATACAAAATAATGATGACAATATAGTTATATATAAAGCAGGTGCAGATAAAATTGAAGCTTTGACAAAAGCCATGGGTGATAATGCACCTGAAGCCGTTGCAAAAGCTATAACAATACAAAATGAATATGGTGATACAGTTCTGCATTATGCCGATACAAATAAAATTGAAGCCATGGCAAATGCTCTTGGCAACAGCGCACCTGAAGCTATTGCAAAGGCTATAACATTGCAAAATGAATATGGCGATACGGTTCTGCATTTAGCAGGTGTAGATGAAATTGAAGCTTTGATAAAAGCCATGGGCGATAAGGCATCTGATGCCATTGCAAAGGCTATAACAATACAAGATGGATATGGCAATACGGTTCTGCGTTTAGCAGATGCAGATGAAATTGAAGTTTTGGCAAAAGCCATGGGTGATAAGGCGCCTGAAGTTATCGCAAAAGCTATAACAACAAAAAATAATTATGGCGATACAGCTATGCATAATGCTAAAGCAGAAGAAATTAGAGTATATGCTCGTATATTTAAAGAAAATACTGATAAAATCTTCCATGATGCACTATTAATTAAAAATAATGATGGCTATTTGCCTATCTTCCCTGAACCTATTAATATATGTGACTTAGAGAAACTTGAAGCCTTAATTGGAGTTGCACCAGATGCAACAACAAATGCTTTATCGCAAAAAAAAGGCGGAAAGACGTATCTCAATCTATGGAAAAAAGAGTTGTAAATATACAGAAATAAAAATTTCCATATTATCTGCTAATAGTTTATTTAAAAATGCCAACGCTTAATGTGTTGGTATTTTTGTTGCCTTGCATATTCTTAATTACCTACATAATTGAACTGCTATAAACAAAAATTTTACCTGAATAATGAAATTATCCTTGCAAATTAGTTGAGTCGTCAAATTTATAGTGTTTAAAAATAGCAAGCGATGCCAGACTCTTGGCGAAAGCTTACCTGAGCCTTTTTGCGTTAAAACTTTGTCATTTCGGCTTATATTTACACTCTTTTTATTTTCTGCTTTAATTTTTAACTTGAATATATAATTCCTATACACATGTGAAAATGTATTTGATATAATGTGCGTGTTGTTAAGTTTATTTGAAGGGTTGAGAAGATATTGTTTAAGAATAAAAAGAGGGCTGCAGTTTTTGCTGTTGTAATCACTATTGT
>CALUYX010000002.1 GCA_944325115.1 Candidatus Gastranaerophilales bacterium
CCTAAAGTTGCAGTGTTTACAAATTTAACCCCTGACCACCTTTCTTGGCATGGCGGATTAGATGGGTATTTTGAAGCTAAGGCGTCAGTTTTTAGACGTATGGGGGAAGATTCTCACTCGATATTAAATTTTGATGATGAAATGGTTAGAAAATTATCAAATGAGCTAAAGTCTAAAGTTCACTTTTTTGCTCTAAATAAGGCAGAATTAGCTGATATTCAAGATAATTGCTATATAGATAGTGATGCGATTTTTTACGGTGAAGAAAAAATAATTGATGTTAAAGATGTGCCAATTGTCGGTAATCATAACTTGCAAAACGTTATGTGCTGCGTGATTGCAGCAAAAATAGCGGGATTAGAAAATGATGTTATAAAAAATACTGTTAAATCATTTAAAGCCCCTGCTCACAGGTGTGAATTTATAAGAACGCTTGATGATACTGCTTATTATAATGACTCAAAAGCAACCAACCCTGAAGCCTCAATTGTAGCAATTAACTCTTTTGAGGGAAAAAAGGTGGTGCTTATTGCAGGCGGCAGAGATAAAAACACTTCGCTTGATGAGTTTATAAAATCAATAAAAGATAGAATTTCAAAAGTTGTATTAATTGGCGAAGCTTCAGAGCGCTTTATGAATGAGATTTATGCAAGTGGTTATACAAACATTGTGCATGCTCAATCGCTTGAGGAGGCAATTGACCTTGCAAGTTTGGATAAACCGGATGTTGTGCTCTTGTCCCCTGCTTGTGCCAGCTTTGATATGTTTAAAAATTACGAGGAAAGAGGGGAGGCTTTTAGGCGCTATGTCCTATCAAAAAAGCAACTCGTATCACGATAGAGATTCAGGAAACAACTATATAATTTCTCAGCCCGATAATACCCTTGTAACAGTTGTAATTTTTCTTGTTGTAATAGGTATTATGGCGATATTTTCCGCGGGTTCTCCGCGCGCAATTGCAAGCGGTGATAACCCTCTAATTTTTACCGTAAAACAGCTGGCTTGGCTTGTAGCGGGTGTAATTAGCGCTTCTTTTTTATCAAGATATGACTATAAAAATTTAAAAATATGGGCGATACCATCTTGCGTGTTTGTCCTTATTTTGCTTCTTATGGTGCAGTTTTCGCCGTTAGGATTGATGGTAAACGAAGCAAAAAGATGGCTTGCAATAGGTCCTTTGCAGTTTCAGCCTTCAGAGCTTGCAAAGCCTGCCGTTGTGCTTTCTTTTGCTTCTTTGTTTGCAGGAAGTATAAATATTCTTGAAGATAAGAAAATTCCGTTTTATGTGCTTTTTGCCGCTATGTTGTTTTTGATTTTAAAACAGCCTAACTTGTCCATGGTTATTTTATTGTGTACAACAAGCATGGTCATGTATTTTGTTGCAGGCGGAAGTATTAAAACCATCATGGCTGCTTTTGCGGTGGCTATACCTGTTTTACCCTTTTTAATATTGGGATATCAAAAGCAAAGGATTTTAGTATGGCTCGACCCGCAAAAAGACCCGCATAATGCAGGGTATAACATTATACAATCCCTTGTAGCCTTTGCGGGAGGCGGATTCTTTGGCGTGGGTTTTGGTAACTCAAAACAAAAGCTCTCATGGCTGCCTGAGGGGCATACGGACTTTATTTTTGCAGTTATTGCAGAAGAATTTGGCTTTTTGGGGTGCTTTTTTATAATCTGTCTTTTTGCCATGTTTGCATACAGAGGATTTATTGTTGCAAAAAGATGTCCCGATATGTTTGGCAAATTGCTTGCCGTGGGTATTACTTTTTCAATATGTTTCCAAGCTTTAATGAATATATCGGTTGCAAGTTCATTTTTACCCGCAACAGGTATCCCTCTTCCATTTATAAGCTATGGCGGTTCATCTTTATTTGTTTCTCTTTGCATGTTTGGTGTATTGTTAAATATATCTAAAAAGAGAGTTCAGAGGATAAAACCATATGCACCGTACTAGATATTTTGTGACAGGCGGAGGAACAGGGGGGCATATTTACCCTGCGCTTGCTGTTATAAGAGAGCTTATAAAACAAGGTGTAAATAAAGAAGATATTTTCTACCTTGGCAACAAAAATAATCTTGAATACACGATTATGAAAGATGAGGGGCTCAAGTTTCTCTCATACGATATTAAAGGAATGCCAAGAAAGCTGTCATTTAAGCTTTTTGTGTTTATCTATAAGCTTATAATTGCTTCTTTTATAGCACTTTATTATGCGCTAAGATACAGACCTGACGTGGTTTTTGCAACAGGCGGGTATGTTTGTGCGCCTATTTTAATCGCAGCAAAAATACTATCAATACCATATGTTCTTCATGACTGTGATGCTCATCCGGGAGTTGTTTCAAGGTTGTTTTCCCATGACGCTCAAGCACTGTCATTGGCTTTTGGTGGTGCCAAGGAATACACAAGGTGTAAAAATGTTCATATTGCAGGTAATCCTATAAGAGATGACTTTAAAACTCTTGATAAAAATAAAGCAAGGGAGCTGCTTAATATAAAATCAGACTTTGTTGTGCTTATTATGGGCGGCTCATCAGGCGCTAAAAAAATTAACGAGGCTGCAGTTTCTATTGTAAGAAAATATAAAAACGACACAAATACCACCGTTATCTGGCAGACGGGTAAGAAAAATTATGACGATGTAAAAAATAATCTTGAAAAAGAGTTTTCTTCTCTGCCTCAAAATCTCATTTTAAGACCTTATTTTGAAAATATGGCAATACCCCTTGTGGCATCTGACGTTGCAATATCTCGCTCAGGTTCGCTTTCGCTGTCCGAGTTAAGTGCGGCAGGTTTACCTGCTGTGCTTATTCCATACCCTTATGCTGCAGCAGACCATCAGAGAGTGAATGCCAAAAATGTGTGCAAAAGCGGGGCTGCAGTGTATCTTGATGATAATGACTGCAACAAAGACAGTCTGCTTAAAGTGTTTGAGGAATTTGTAAGTGATAAAGATAAGCTAAAAATTGCTTCTGATTGTGCCAAAAATAATGCAAAATATGACGCTGCACAAAAAATAGTTGCACTTATAAATGAGGCAGCAAAAAATGAAAAACGCTGAGAGTATTTTAACTTCTGCAGGAAAATTTCATATAAAACTAGGGCTTGAGAGAGTTCAAGAGGCACTGGATAAACTTAACAATCCTCAAGATAGTATGGAATTTATCCATGTAGCGGGGACTAACGGCAAGGGTTCGATTTGTGCCATATTAAATGAAATTTTATGTGAGAATTTTAGAGGAAAAGATGTTAACATCGCTCTTTTTACAAGTCCTCATCTTTTTTCTTATTGCGAGAGAATAAAAGTAAATAACACTTGTATTTCTCAAAATGAGCTTGACAGTTATGTTAAAAAAATATCGGATTTATTTTGCGAGCTGACGGAATTTGAGATTTTAACCGTTGCTGCGTTTTTGTATTTTAGAGAAAAAAATGTCAAATATGCCATTATGGAAGTAGGGCTTGGGGGTATGTTTGACTCTACAAATGTTATAAAATCACCCCTTTGCTCTGTTATCTCAACTATTGATTTTGACCATACGGCGCGTTTAGGTAATACAATTGATGAAATAGCATATCAAAAAGCAGGCATTATAAAGAAAAATTGCCCCGTTGTTGTTGGGTGCGATAACAAAGGATATAAAGTTATTAAAAAATACGCAGATGATTTTAAAGCCCCGCTTTTTACGGTTGATAACAATATAAAAACGGAATTTGACGGAAAAAATAATTTTGCGTATGTAGATAATGAAAAATATGAGTTTTCTCTGCTTGGCAAACATCAGCAAAAAAACCTCTCTTGCGCGCTTGAAGCCCTTAAACATCTGCCTTTTAAGATAGATAAGGATGTATTAAAGACTGCTCTTAAAAATGTCAGGTGGAAATTTAGGCTTGAATATGACGCCGATAAAAAGCTTCTTATCGATGGGGCGCATAACCCATCGGGTATTAAGGTTTTAAGAGAGTTTTTGGATGAGAATTTTAAGGATGAAAAAAAGACATTTATTTTTGGCTGCTTAAATAATAAAGATTATGAAACTATGCTTGATACCTTGATTTCTGAGAGTGATGAACTATATTTTTATGAGTTTAATTATCCTTGCGCGCTAAAATTTAGCGAATTGCCGCAAAACATAAGAAAAGTTGCAAAACAGACGCAAAACCCTCTTGAGATAATTAATACAACTAAAAATCTCAAAATAGTTTGCGGTTCTCTTTATATGCTTGGGAATTTATTTAATCCCCGTTGAGCCAAAGCCGCCTTCTTGCCTTGTTGTCTGGGATAATTCTTCAACAACGCTTATTTGAGCTTTTGTTACGGGTGCAACAAGCATTTGAGCGATTCTGTCGCCTCTGTGAATTGTAAATTCTTCGTTTGAAAAGTTTATAAGTCCTACACAAACTTCGCCCCTGTAGTCTTCATCAATTGTTCCGACACAATTAGAAAGACTTATGCCGCTTTTAATGGCAAGACCGCTCCTTGGGCGGACCTGTGCTTCGTAGTTTTCAGGAAGTTCTATTTTAATACCTGTTGGAACAAGTGCTCTTTCAAGCGGTTTAAGAGTAATTGAGCTTTCAATTGCTGCATATAAATCCATTGCAGCGGCCCCCGGGGTCTGATACTTTGGAAGTTCAAAGCAATGCGGCAGTTTTTGTATTTTAAGTGTTATTTTATTTGTCATCTGTATTTTCTCCGTGGTTTAAAATATATAAATGCCTTAAGCCTTCAAGCGTAAGTGAGGGGTTAATATAGTCAAAGCCTCGTTTCATATTGTCAAAAAGCACGGATGAGTATCCGCCTGTTGCAATTACCGTTGCTCTTTGACCGAGTTCTTTTTCGCATTGTTCAATCATCCCCTCAATCATGGCAGCATGACCTCTTACTATGCCTGATAACATAGCACTTATTGTGTCTTTGCCTATTGCATTTTGAGGTGCTTCGATTTTTAGTTTTGGTAATTTAGATGTAAATTGGCTAAGTGATTTTGCCTGTATTTTAAGTCCGGGGGCTATTATGCCGCCTATAAAATTTTTGTTTTCATCAACTATGTCAAAACTTGTTGCAGTTCCAATATCTATAACAATAGCGGGTAATTTGTATAAGGTAGCTGCAGCACTGGCGTTTGCGATTCTGTCCGCACCTGCTTCTTTTGGCTGTTTTAAATCAATTTTAATAGGTAGCTTTACCTTGTGCGTTAGTACAAAAGGAGTGATATTTAAGTACTTCTCTATAGCTTTTTTATATGTTTCGCACAAGGGTGCAACTACGCTTGAAATTGCCGCACTGTCAATATGTGGAGCTATATTGGAATTTTGTAAAAGAGAAAGAATTAAAATCCCGTATTCGTCTTCAAAACGCTTTATGTCGGAGGCTATGTTCCAACTTTTTTGAAGCTCTCCATTCTCGTTATATACGCCAAGATTTGTATTTGTATTTCCAATATCAATTACTAAAAGCATACGGAAAATTATAGCAGAAAAAAAATGCCAAAAATAAGCAAAATATTAAGTTATGTTAAAAAAATATATACTTTTTGGCAATTTTATATAAAAAATATTGTTTATATATATAAGTTTGAAATACAAAGGCGCAAAATGTTAAATATACTACTTACAATGTTAACATATATTGACCTTAGGGCAACATGGCAGGCTGATGCAATGCAAGATAGCCAAATGTTGCAAGACTTGCAGTATCAAAGTTCAAACGAGCAAACAAAGATAATGCAGGCTCAAACAAACGAAGAAGCCTTGGTTCAAATGGAATTAGAAGGCGCAGAAGATGTTTCTACAGAACAATATACAAAAGTTTTACAAGAAATGAGCCAAATTTCAACAAAATATGAAACACAATTGCAAAATGTAATGTCAAAAGTTCAAGCGCAAGAAAGACAAATAAACCAAAGAATAACAGCTCGTGAACCAAAAATTAAAGCAGTGGATGCTGATATCGAAAGTTTACAAGAAACACTTGATAAAAGAACAGAAGAAAGTTTCACATATATGCAAAACTAATAAACCGCCTGATTGGCGGTTTTTTTAAATTGTAAATTATTGTAAAAATAAAAATAATTTCTTTGTCATTTGAGCATAAAAATATTTGTTTGATTTTTATACAAATGTGTTGAATTGAAGGTATTTATGAATATTTCAAGTGTAAAGAACGTTGGTACAAAAGCTTACAAAACAGTAAAAAAGGTTGGCAAGGGCGCATACAATGTGGTTACGGATGCTTTTAAAAATCCGCAAGTACAAAAAAATGCAAAAAGTGCTTTGCCGACAGCAATTGCTTGCACGGCCGGTTTTAGCCTTTTATCGCTGATAAAAAATAAAAAAGACGGTAAACAGGGCAAAATCGAAAAGAGCAGCGGAAGATTGGCACAAATAACCTTTGCTGTGGCTTCATTCAAGCATTTCTTTAAAGATTTAAAAATGGAGCAGGTAAAAAATGCTTTTGAAAACGCTAAGGCGTTTAAATTTGATGATGCTGCAAAACTTTTCAAAACAAGTAAATCAAGCTTGGTAGCTTTTGCAGTTTCGCTTGTTGGTGTAAAACTTGCAACAAATCTTTTAACTAAAATTTGCGATTTGGGTGTAAATAAAGCTTTTGAAAAACCTGAACTTGACCCTAATAAGTAAACCAAAAATATTATTTTTTACTATTTATAATTAAAGTTTTGCGCATTAATGTCGATAAATCTCACTGTAAGTTTGCGAGGTTTATCATGCCTTTTAGTGCGGAGAATGATATATTTTTAAATAATATTGATGATATGTTGCAGACAAGCTCTGCAAAATCTGCCCATACAGTGCTTTTAGTGGATGATGAGGTTAATAATCTGCAGCTTTTAAAGCGTACTTTGCGCGGTAAGTACAACATATTAACTGCAACAAACGGCAAAGAAGGTCTTGAGGTGCTTGAGAACAATCTGGATAAAATATCACTCATTGTTTCTGACCACAAAATGCCTGTTATGGAGGGAACAGAGTTTCTTGAAAAGGCAAATGAGCTTTCTCCCGATGTAATAAAGATTTTATTGACAGGGTTTAGTGATATAGAAATTCTTATGGATGCCGTTAATAAGTGCAATCTTTTTCAATATATGCTAAAACCTTTTGACCCTGAGGAGCTTCAACAAGTTATAGAAACAGGAATAGATAAATTTGACTTGGTTAGTTCAAAATCTATGATACTGACCGATTTAAGAGAACTGTTTTATAAGACAATTAAATCAATCTCATCTGCTTTGGATGCAAAAGACCCATATACCCACGGACACTCTCTAAGAGTTACTCTGTATTCTCTTATTCTTGCAAAAGAATTAAATCTGAACGACAAAACTCTTGAAGAAATTGAGCTTGCGGGACTTTTGCATGATATAGGAAAAATTGGCATTCCCCAGAGTATTTTATGTAAACCCGGTAAATTAACCGATGAAGAATTTGCCGTGATGAAATCCCATCCTGAAAATTCAGAAAAATTGGTATCAAGCATAAAGAAATTAAACGGTATAAAAAACTGGTTAAAAGCTCACCATGAAAAATGGGACGGCACGGGATATCCTGAGCATTTAAAAGGTGAAGAGATTCCTCTCTCTGCTCGTATTATAGCGCTTGCTGACACATATGACGCTATGACATCCACTCGTTCATACAGAAAGGCTCTTGAACATGAAGTTGCAATAGAAGAAATAAAAAGATGCTCAGGTACTCAATTTGACCCGAATCTTGCAGAACTTTTTATTAAACTTGGTGATACAATAAGAGCCGCAAAGGAAAATCCAGAAGAGTATTATTCAAAATACAGCTACTTGCAAAAAGAAATTAATTCTTCAATTGTCTGATTAGTGAACCATGCTCATCTGTTCCGCCTGTCATAATAAGATTATACTTTTGCGCAAGAGCTTTTATGTTATGTCGGGAATGAAATTTTATTATGCCGCGGTGTCTTTTGTACGGGTAATAAACTTCAATTCCGTCCAAGCCCATTTCTTTTAAGTCTTTTGTGAATTTATCTAAATTTAAAATCCAACAGCAACATGGGTGGGCAAAAACCGCGATTCCTCCTGATGAGTGTATTGCATCTATTGCTTTTTTAGGATGTCGGGATTTAAACAGTCTTATTATGTCATACTGTGTTTCACTTTTGCTTTTTGCGCATATAGCGTTAAGGTCTTGGTTGTTTGGGTCAATTCCATATCCCAAAATATGCAGAAGTGTGCCTTTATAAAAACAGTCAAATTCGACACCGGTAATTAAAAAATCGCATTTTTTATAATCAAAATTTTTCCAGCCTTCAACACTGTTATGGTCGCAAATTGCCATATGCTCGAGCTTTAGCAGCTTTCCTTGCTCAACAAGTTCATCAAAAGTGCATTTGCCGTCAGAGTATGCTGAGTGTATGTGCAAATTTGCACTCTTAAAGTACTGGGATGATTTAATTGATTCTATCCTATCTTTAATATTCATTAATATTTTGCTTTAAACCTTTTCAATCTGTTAGTATATAATAACACAAAATAAGGAGTTGATATGCAAGGCTTTAAGTATGGTTTTTTTGAGATGTTTGGTTGGGGATTTGAGTTTTTTGCAAAAAATTTCTCAATATTTTTTAAGGAACTTTTCTTGCCAATCACAATGCAGGTAATTGGGCTGTTGTTATCCGTAATTCCTGTTGTTTATCTTACAAAAAGTTTAAACCTGTCAGGTGAAGCTCTTGTGCCGTATGTTGTTCCGATTATTATTTTGCTGATTTTTGGTCTTATTTTGTATACTGTAGGTTTTTGGAAATATCTTCTGCAGTTTTGTTATTTAACTCTTGCATCAAGGGATTACTTTAGCGAAAAATACGTAGATATTTTAGAGTACAAAAAGGATATTTCAAAAAGAAATGCAGATTATGCAAAGATGCTCTTGTGGGCTACGCTGTATGGGGTTTTGATATTATTTATCGGTATATTTATAGCTACTGTTTTCTTGTCTTTAAAAACTTCAGGCGGCAGATTATTGGCTATATTGTGCTATGTTGCTGCAATTGTTTCTTTAATAATCTATTCATTAAAAATATTTCCTACCGTGCCTATTTTTGCGCTTGAAGAAAATATAGCACCTAAGGAGGTAATAAAAAGGTCTTTTGAAATTTCTAAAAATTCTCTGCTTTTAATTTTTGCAACACAGTTTCTTTTGGGTATTGTAGCTTTGATTTTTAATATTTTGTTTCCGATAGTTACAATCCCTGTTAAGTTTTTATGCGGGAATAGCGAGCTTATGCTTACCATTTATTATGTTATTGTTACGTTTGCTCAATTTTTCTTGTTACCGTTGTATTCTTCTGTAGGTTATTTACTGTATTGCAGGCTTGTTTCAAAATAATTTATTCATAAAATAACCGCCTTAAGTGAGGCGGTTATTCTTTTTGAGATTCATCTTCAGATAATGTTAAGTCTTTTTTATTCTTTTTTTGCTTTTCGCTTTTTGATTTAAGTTTCTTTTTTCCAATGTTTGCGGCGTTAAGTGTAGCCAAAGAGTCCAAAGACGCTCTTAGAACTGCCGAGCGGTCAACATAGGGCTCTTTTCTAAACATTTCTTCATCTTCAAATTCTTGACCCTGAGCAAAGTATTCCCCGCCTTGCCCATTTTTTTCATCAGATGTTTTTGCCGCTGTTCCCGAGATGTCGCCTGATTTAAAATTAAAACTGCCGCCAATCCCGAAAAAACCCGCTGAACGATTGTCCACCATGTTTTTTCTTCCTTTTACCTCGTTTTTGCGATTATAGCATTTTTTAAAAAACGGTTCAATTGTATAATCGCTTTATCATACAAAACATGTAGAAAAAATTTTTTGCGCAAAAATTAATTTTTTTTGTTTTTATGTGTATAATAGTTATGCAAATGAAAAGTCATGGATGTGAAAATTTAATAAGTTTTAAGGGTAGCGATGCGCTGGATGGTGTTTATGCGCCGCTTGTTGATGCCATGACTGCGTATAAAAATAACCCCTGTATCGGATTTCATATCCCCGGACACAACAGAGGTCAGGGTGTACTCAATGCTTTTTCTTCTTTGATTGGAGAAGATGCACTAAATCTTGATACTACGGATGAATTTGATAATTTGGGCACTTTGTTCCCTTCAACAGGCGCAATTGATGAAGCTCAAAAGGTAGCTTCTTCTGTGTTTGGTTCAAAAAGAACTTTCTTTTTAACAGGCGGTTCAACGATAGCAAATTTAGCTCTTGCCTTTGGTTTGACAGGACCTTTGGATAAGATAATTATCGGCAGAAATTGTCACCGCTCGGTGCTTTCAGGCATGATAATTTCAGGTGCAAATCCAAGTTGGCTGATGCCAAAAAAACTTAACGATTGGGCTATATATGGTCCTGTTGACCCTGTTGATTTAAGAGGGCAGTTGGAAGAAAACCCCGACACTTCACTTGTTTGGGTTACAAATCCGACTTATGAGGGCGTAGTTTCTGATATAGAAGCAATTGCAAGAGTTTGTCATGAGTTTGATGTTCCCTTAATTGTTGATGAAGCTCATGGCTGTTTGTGGAATTTTTCGGATGTTCTGCCTAAGCCTGCGCTTCAATGTGGTGCAGATGCTGTTGTGCATTCTTTGCATAAAACAGGCGGGTCTATGACACAGAGCTCTATGCTGCATATTTCAAAGAATTCAAGATTTGATGTGCAAAAAATAGAACATGCTCTGAAGCTGTTGCATACAACAAGTCCATCTTTGCTTTTGTTAACAAGTTTGGATGCTGCAAGAGCTTATCTTTCTTCAAGTGTTGGCTCTTGTGCCATTAAAAACGCTATTGATAATGCGCTTTATTTTAGAGAAATGGCTTCAAAGATTAAAGGTGTTAGAGTGTTAAATGCTCTAAATAATGTGTCTTTTGATGTTACAAAAGTATTTATAAAAGTTGATGGTTTAAGCGGCAAGCGTCTTGAAAGTATTCTTGAGCTTGATTTTTCAATAGAAATTGAAAGTGCTTCTGATGAAGGTATTTTGGTTTTATCTAACATCGGGAACAAAAAAGAAGAGTTTGATGTACTAATTAACGCCTTGAGAAAAATTGCGTCAAGTAATTACCCTGACCTTGCTTATCTTGAAGGCATTAAGTTTATGCCGCTCACTGCCCCAAGTGTTGTTATGACCCCAAGAGAAGCGTATTTTTCAAAAAAAGAAAGAATTAAAAAAGAAGATGCAATAGGCAGAGTTTGTGCTGAGGTAATTGCACTTTGCCCTCCGGGAATTTCTGTTTTGCTTCCGGGCGAGTTAATTACAAAAGAGCATTTACCTTATCTTAGTGATTACAGCGAATTACAAGTTCTTAGTAAATAAAAAGTCCGGATGTAACTCCGGACGGATTTAAAAAGTTGGAATGTGAATTTTTTCTATCCGCGACCAAGGTATACAAGAGTTTGCATTACGTTACTTGCTGTGTCAAACACTCTTGAGTTTGCCTCTATTGCGCGCTGTGCCATAATCATATTTGAAAATTGTCTTGATAAGTCGACGTTTGAAGCCTCAAGTCCGCCTGTTACCATCATGCCGACTCCATTATCATTCGCTTGAGAATATATTACTGTACCTGTGTCAGGACCTACAGAGTACAGGTTATTACCCTCTGCAACTAAGCCCTCGCAGTTAGTTACTCCTGCAAACTGAATTTGAAGATTTTCAGGTCTTAACAAATTGGGCTCTACTGTTACATCATTAGGTCCAAGTATTTCTAATCCTCCTGATGTAGTGTATTTAAACAACCTTGTACCGTCATCGGGGTCTTCCCATACCGTTATTGTATCTCCGTTATTGTATTTTGCCGTAATTACGCCATTGTTACCTACGGAGAAACTTGTAAATACCATTGACTCTTTGCTGCTATCACCGGGTTTAATGTCAACTTTGTAATCCATAACGGCTGTTGAATATTCCCCTGTTCCATCTGCTTGAAGTGCTATGTCTGTTTGGTCTACAAAGTTCGATGTTCCTGATTCAAATTTAAGCTTTTGTACATTGCCGCCCGTTGTAAAAGTAAGTTGTCCGTCTTCAATTGAGCATTTAATGTTCTGCCCCTTGAGTGATGTATTTATTTCATCAACCATATTTTGAACTGTGCCGTTCCCGCTTATTGTTACTTCAATTGCTGTTCCCGTGCTGCCATCATTCATAGTCGGTATAATTGAAAAAGTTCCGCCTGTTATTTGTCCGCCTGTACCGTTGAGGTCAGAAAGATTTTTGTTTGCAAAAAGTCCCGAGGGTTGAGCATATGCTCCGGCTTTAATATTTTGAGGAATGTAAATCGGAATTTCGCTTGCTGCTACAGAGTAATCAGAAATTGTTCCAAGTACTTTGTAACCCATAGAAGTGACAAGGTTTCCGTTTGCATCTAAGTCAAAGCTGCCATCGCGAGTCAGGAATATATTTCCTTCAGCATCCATAACGGTAAAGAAGCCGTTACCTTGAATTGCCATATCGGTACTTTTTCCTGTCATATTTACATTGTTTGCTGACCAGTTTTTTGTAACTGCGGCAACTGTTGTGCCAACACCTATTTGAAATGGGTTTGTACCACCAAGATTGCCTGTTGGAGCTGTACCTGTTGTTCTTGTTTGATACCAGACATCTTTAAATGTCATTTGAGATTCTTTGAATGCTGTAGTATTAAGGTTTGCAATGTTATCTGCAACTACGTTGATGTGTAGTTGGTTGCTGTTTATGCCTGACATTGCTGTGTTCATGGCTTGTGACATTTATGTTTTTCTCCTCCCTTGATTTTATTTATTTGTTAATTCTTCAAACAGGTTTCCTAAATATGAGAATGCTGCAGCTGTTTTTGATACGGTTGCTGCATTACTAAATACGCTTTTTGCTTTGTCTATAATTGTATTATCTTCGCTTCCGCCTGTATTATCTTCTCCGCTGCCCTCACTCGTGTTTTCTCCGGTTGAACCATCTCCGCCATCAGGTGGTGTGGGCTGTGTGCTGCCATCGGGTATTTTGGCGCTCAGAATAAGACCTGCCGGATATTCTTTTCCGTTAACTTTTACGGCACATCCGTTTTGATAAAAAACTGCTTCCTCAACAATTCCTGTTATTGTTTTTTGAGGGTCGTCAGGGTCCATAAGAGTTACTTCTTTTCCTATCAAGTCCATGCCTTGTGTCAGACCGCTGTTAGCTTCAAGTGTTTCATTTAGTTGCTGTAATTGTTCAAGCTGTGTAAATTGTGCTTGTTGAGCCAAGAAGTCTTGGTTGCTCATCGGGTTAAGAGGGTCTTGGTATTTAAGTTGCTCAAGCATAAGCTTCAGGAACATATCTTGGTCAAGCGTGTTATCTGTTCCTTCGGTTTTTGACTTGAGCGCTTCTTGTTGAGCAGTCCAGTTTTGCATATTATTAATTTGGTCTGTAATGCTTGATGACATTGTTGTCTCCTTGAGTTTTAAAGATTGTAACTAACTTTGCCTCTTAGTGTATTAATGCTGGCTGTTGTTTTTTCTGAATTATTATCAAAGTCTATGTTTTCTATAATATTGTTTTGGTTATATTTGTAGTTTTTGTGTTTTTGTTCGTGACTACTTTCGTTATTTTTACCGTTGTTTTGGTTTTGGTTATAATTTTGTTCGTTTTGATTTTTATCACTAAAGCTATTGTTTAATCCTGCCTGAGCATTTTGTTCAACGGTTTTTACCTGCACATTTTGCACATTGACCCCTTGCTGAGCGAGTTGTTGTTTTAGAATGTCTATGTTTTTATCAAGCAGTTCTTTTACTTGTGAGTTTTGTGCAATTATATTTGTTGTTATGCCATTAGCACCTGATAAAAGTTCAATTGTTACTCTGCCAAGGTCGTTTGGTCTAAGTGTCATAGTAATCTTGATGCTTGAGCCGTCTTTTAGTTGCTCAAACTTTGAGCCAATTTGGTTTAAAATATCATTTGTGTTTAATTCTTTGGTTAGTCCCTCAAGTTTTACTTGATTGTTTGTTGCGCTTATATTTTTAATGCTTTTATCAAAAGCAAATGTTACGGGTGTGTTTGAATCGCTGTCAACATTTTCAATTTGCAGTTTTATTACTTCATCTTGTGCATTAGAAAACCCTTGTCCTTGAGAGTCGTTTTGTGATGTAGAAGAGCTTGAAACTTCTTCAATTTTTACATCCATTTCATCAAGGATTTCTTGTTCGATATCAACCTTGTCTGTATTTTCAACATCTTGAGCTTTTTCTACATTTTGAGAGGCTTGAACTGTTGTTTCCGAACTTTTGTTTTTAAGTTGTAATTTTTCACTATCTGTATTTTTGTTTTTCAATTCTACATTTTCTTCTTGAGTATCAATATTTAGCTCAAGTGCTTTTGTGGGGTTGGAGTTTTCTTCTTCAAGCTTTACTTGAGAGTCTGTTTTAAAGGTGTTTGCTTGTATGTCTTGCATAAGTTGTTTAAAGTCTTTTAAAAGCGCATCAACCTTTAAATCCTCCGGATTTTGTGTAAGCAGTCTGTTGAGAACATCTTTTAGTGCTTGTTTTGTTTCTTCACTAACAACAATTTCATTATTTTCAATTTTTGATTGTATTTGCTCAAGAGCATCTCTTAGTGCATTTACGTTTTCAATATTTAATTGCCCGTCAAGTGCGTTTTCTATTAAATTATTAATTTCCTTGCTCGCTTCTTTAATTGTTTCATCCGCACTGAGTACTGTTGAACTTTCTTGCTCCAGTGCTTCTTTTGTGTTTTTTATTGCAGATTTTGAGTCAAGGTTATCTACAGTGTTTTTGTTGTCCGTTGACTGTTTTTCAGTATTGAGTTTGTTTTTTGATACAGAGTCGTTATTTGAGTTTATTTTGTCTTTTAGTTTAGTAACATTTGAATTATTTTCACTGAATTTTTTATCAAGATTGTTCATTATTTTTGCAAAGTCTTTGCCTTGTTGGGCACTTGTATCTGCAAAATTTTGCACATTATTACTTGATATAATGTCACTAATATTATTTGCGAATGTGTTATTGTTAATAAAATTTTGCATTTACTAAATTGCCCTTTTTTGTCTTGAAATTGTTATATCATCCAGTTCTTTAATCTGAGATTGTTCGTATTGCATTAAAAAGTCTTGGTACTGTTTTTCCTTAAGTTTTTCAAGGATTTTTACTTCCTTATACGCTTGATTTACCTTAAGTTGCTGTTCTTCAAGCTCAAATTGTGTTTTCTTAATGATTTCAAATTGCATTCTTATGTCTTGTGTGACTTGGTTTAGGTAATTTTTATAGCCGACGACATTTTCTATATCAAGAGTTGATTCTTTCGTCACTTCTTCAAGTTCTGTTTCAAGATACCCTTTTTTTTCATTCATCTCAAGAAGTACGTCTTTTTGCGATTCAAGCACGGAAATTATTCCCGCCAGTTTTAATCTCTCGTCCTCCAGATTTTTTTCTTTAAGATTTAAAACACTTTGAAGCCTAAAGCTAAACCTCCTCAAGTTATTTACCCTCTTTTACCAAGTTTGATAATAAAAGGATACCCCATGGAGGATTGTGCTTCATCGTCTAAAATGTGGAAAAGATTTAGTCAAACCGAAAAAAAATACACCAAATTAATGATTGCTTGCGTAGAATAGAAATCCTATAAGCAAATCAGCCATTAGAAGGTAAATTGTGCATAATATTGCGGATTTTGTTGTGGATTCGCCGACATTTTTTGCGCCGCCTTTTGTATTGTAGCCAACTGTCGCGCAAACTGTTGCAATTATTGCTCCAAATAAAAATCCTTTAAATATGCTTACGTAGATATCCTTTGTGTTTAGCATAAGCCAGACTGAATTAAAATATCTGTTGGGGTGAAGACCTACCGAAAAATACGAAACGACCATACCGCCCAAGATACCTATAAATTCTGCAAGTATAACAACAAACATTACACCTGTTGCACCGGCTATTATTCTTGGCGCAAAATAATAGCCTATGGGGTCTACTTTTAGAACTTTCATAGCGTCAACTTGTGAAGTTACTTTCATATTGGCAATTTGAGCGGTTATTGCAGTCCCTGCTCGAGCCCCTATTGCAAGAGCGGCAAACCCTGGGGCAATTTCTCTAATCAATGCTATTGCTAAAAAGCCGCCAATATAGCTGTCTGCCCCGCTCATAAGAAATTGATTGGAAACTTGAAGAGCAATGACTGACGCTGCAATAAAAACTATCATTAATGATATGCCAAGCGAGTCAAAGCCTATTGTAGCAGCCTGTGAAATTACGCTTTTAAAGGCAACATTGCCTAAAAAAGTGTATTTCATAGCCCTTGTAAAATTTTGGACGCACTGTCCTAAAAAATCTATGCCTAAATTATTCATAAATTGGAGTGCACCATTTTTTGTATTTTTCATTTTTACCACGTACTATTTCAAAATACAGTTTTGAAATAGCGGCAGTTTTTTCGCCTACTTTGCCAGTGCCTATTGTTCTGTGGTCAATTGAACCTATTGGAGCAACTTGCGCGCCTGTTCCGCAGAAGAAAGCTTCATCTGCAGTGTAGAGTTCTGTTCTGTCTATTTCTCTTTCGCAAACTTTCATTCCGAGCTCTTCTTTTGCTATTTCAAGAATTGTGTTTCTTGTTACACCAACCAAGATGTTGCTTGTTGTTTGAGTTGTAACAAGTGTGTCACCTTCAACAATAAAGAAGTTCATAGCTGAGCCTTCTGCGACATGACCTGAGGCTGATAATGATATGCAATCATCAAAGCCTGCTAATTTAGAGTCTGTTATCATAAGAGCAGTGTTGGCGTAAGCGCCTGAAACTTTTGCTCTTGGAGGAATTGTATTATCTTCAAGACGTGCCCAGTTTGAAACGCAGATGTTGAGCATTTTTTCTCCGCCAAAATAATTGCCCAATTTGATTGTAAAGATTAAAACCGAATCAGGGTTATCAAGCAGGCTTGGACCGATTTTTATTGCGCTTTTGTACACTTCCGGTCTTATATAGCAGTCTTCATGATAATTATTTTTCTTAAGTAAGTCTTTTGTGATTTGTATGTATTCTTCAACAGTGTGTTTTGGGTCCATATGCATAATTTTGCAGCTGTTCAAGAGTCTTTCAAAATGCTCTTTCATACGAAAAGCATATATTTGGTCTTCTTCTTCGTTGTAGTATCCTCTGATACCTTCAAACACTGATGTGCCATATAAAAAAGCGTGAGTTCTAACCGGAATCATTGCTTCATTTGATGGTACATATTTGCCGTCCATGTAATAGTACTCTTGGCTCATTTGTTCCTCCAAAATTTATCTGTGTACCTGTTAATTATCTCAAAATATTTTAAAAAAAGCTAGATTTTTATAATATTTTTATATAGAATGTAGCAATGCTGATTATAAATTTAATTTTATTTTCTTTATTTATATATATAATAATCTATTCAATATACACATTAACACTTAATATCAAAGCTTTTAGTGCTAAAGAATATGTATCCGATACAAAAATGCTTCTTGAATCGGGTGCAACACTGAATAATCTTTGCGTAATTATATGGGCGGATTCTACACATAAGCACCTGTACGATTTGCTTAAAGTGCTTGATAATCAGACTTTTCCAAATCAAAATTATGAAGTGCATGTAATTTTTAAAAAAGATAAGGAAAATATTTCCATTCCCGAGTTTGTATACGGCGCACAAGTTCATGTAATTGAAAATCCGGAATATTTTTCAAGAGATAAAGCAACATCTCTATTTGTTCAAAAAATAGTTTCCGAAGACAAGTTTAGCGCCTTTGTTTTTCTTGGGGCAGACAGAATGGTAGATGAAAATTATTTGTCTTGCGTAAATAAATCTGTTCATAAATCCTGTGTGCTGAGCGGAAAACTCGGTGTAACCTGTGTAAGTAATGACTTTTTTGCACAAGTTAAGTGTCAGGTTCTGCGCTCTTATATGAAATATCAAAACAAAGTTCAAAATATTGTTAGAGCTATGTTTGAAATGCCTATTATAATAGATGGTTCAAACTGTGTTATAAGTTCGGATATTTTAGAAAAAACAGGCAGAGTTTGTTTTGAAACAAGAAATGACGAGATGAAATTTTCATTGTTTCTTGCTTCAAATTCTTTTCGCCCGACTTTTTCACCCTTTATCTCAACTACGGTCGATGTAGATAATTTTGATGCCTCTACACCTTCAATATCTCAAAGGCTTGCAATGTTTAGGTATTATTTTGCAAAATCTTTTGTAAAACCTTGGAGCTTTAAAGAGTTTGTATTTTATATTATGAAGCCTGACACGCTTGGCATAATATTATTATATTGCTTATTATTTCTTTGTGCATTTAGATACTACACATCGTTTGAATTTAAATTTGTATTACACCTTGGCGTGTTAATGGTTTTAAATTTTATTTTGGGCACATTTGCTGCAAAGTTGAACTTAAAAGAAAGATTTTATATTACCCTTTATCCTGCTTGTATTTTGTGGGAGAGGGCAAAAATTTTTACAAAGAAAATATCTCTTGTTTGGATAGAAAATAAAATCCATGAAGATGAAAATGTTAATTCTGCAACAGTTAACGCCATTGTTTTTGATGGCAAAAAAGACTCTCTGTGCCGCCTTACACTGGTATCTGAAGACGGTATGAGAAAGGTTGTTTTTGAAGGAGCGAAAAAACACGTTACTTCTGATTCTTTCATAAGAATGTTTGATGCAATGGCAGATATTTCAAAAAAATTAAAAAATAAAGGTCTTACACTTAAGATTTGTCAAACTTGTTCTAATTTTTCTTCCGTTCCTGACGGCACGGTAGATGTACTAAAGGGTGAATGCGCCGCAGTTTCTCCCGATGAAAATGCGCTGGCGCAAACTCTTATTTGGAACAGTTGCCCCAACTATTTAAGTTGTGAGTTAAGGGGCATTATTGATAATATGACCAAAAGAAAAGATTAGAGATATAAAGAATAAGGAGAAATAAAAAAGCCGTCCTTTTGGGACGGCTTAAATCTTTTATAAATTAAGCTTATTTAAAAAGCTCAAGTTCTTTTTTGTTTCTTGCAAACTCTTTGTTGATAGAGTTTCTGTAAGCAACAGAACCTACGATGTTTCGTATAGTTGCAACCATTTCAATTTGAGTGTCAAGTTTGTTCACTGCTGAACCTACGCCGACAGCTGAAGCACCTGCAGCAAATGCAAGAGGTGTTGTTTGTGCACTGATACCTGAAGCGGTCATTACAGGGATTGAAACGTGACGTGAAAGTTCAAGAGTGTTACCGATAGTTGCTTGAGCTGTTTCAAGAAGAGCTTTAGCGCCTACTGTTTTTACACCTTGCGGTTTCATACCTTCTGTTTGAATCAGGTCAACACCAAGTAATTCAAGATTTTTAGCAAGTTCAATTTGTTCTTTGATGTCGATATTGCCGGGAATTGTAACACAGATGAATACATCTTTTCCTTCAACAAGACTCATTGTTTCAAGAGTGATTTCATAAACTTCATCAGCGCTAAATGTTTGACCTTTTTTATATAAAGCATCAAAGTTACCTATTTCAATTGCGTCTGCGCCCCACTCAACAGCTTGAGCAAGTTTGAACGGATGAATTGATGAAACAAATATTGGTAATGTTGTATTTTTTCTTGCTACTTCGTATACTTCTTTGTCACATGCAATATCAACTGCACTTGCAAGACCCATTTGGGCTGCGCTTACAACTTTTTTTACAGAGTCAAGATTGTAATTATCAATACCTGAAATAATTTTTACTGCTCTTTTCTCTCTTAAATGTCTTTTGAAAACTTCAATACTTCTCATGTTTCTTCCTTTCCTAAAGTTCACGAGAATTGTATCATAACATAGCTCTTTGGGCAATGAAAAAATACTCTTCCTCGTTTAAATTTTCTATTATTCCTATAACAATTACGGAGTGGTACATGTTTAAAAAAACATTTTTTGCACTATTATTGCCTTTATTTTTATTTTTGTTAAGCAATGTTAACGACAAAGTTTATGCTTCAAATATTGCACGCTCAAGCGATGAGAGCGCAAGTATCAGTGTTTATGAAAAAATAACACCTTCAATTGTTGCAATAGACGCTGATTTGGAGCAGGGGATTTCATCGGGCACGGGTTGCGTTATAGACCCGTCGGGGATAATCCTTACAAGTTCTCATGTTATCAATAAGTCTAAAAATATTGAGGTAACAACGCAAAGCGGGAAAACTTACAAGGCGGATGTTCTTGCAATTTTAAAAGATAAAAACGATTTGGCGTTAATCAAAATAAATACAAAAGAAAATTTGCCCGTAATACGTCTTGGTGATTCTGAAACCGTAAAAGTGGGACAAAGAGTCCTTGCAATAGGCAACCCTTTTGGTTTTAGAGGAACTCTTACAACAGGGATTATCTCAAGAATTGACTATGACAGAAAAAAGCTTCAAACAGATGCAGCAATTAACCCCGGTTGCTCGGGCGGTCCGTTGTTAAACCTTGATGGAGAGGTAATTGGAATTAATCAGTCAATATACAATCCTGATAATAACCGTTCAAATATAGGTATAGGATTTGCAGTTCCTGTTAATTATGCTAAAGAGTTTATAACTCTTGCAAAAAATACAAGAAAATATTAGATACTTATTGTTAAACGCTGTTTTATCTTAAAAATTGAGCACGTTTTGTTAAATTTTATTTTTTGATACCTATTTTGCGATATAGAAACCCTATAATATTGGCAATATAATATTATAGGGTTTTTCATAAATATGTTGTAATTTATTTGCAAAAGATTTGAATATACTCTATACTCTAATTGAAAAAATAATGAGGATACGAAATGAAAAAACGTGCTTTTACGCTTGCGGAGTTACTTACTGCAGTGCTTGTAATTTCGATTATCATGGTAGCTTTGGCTCCGGTTATTACAAAGAGAATGAGAGATACAATTACTCTTGAGAATAGCGATAAGGAAGGATTGCAAGTATATATAAACCCCGGTGATTATGTTTTTAATGTGCCGGTTGGCATAGATACGCTATTTATTCAAGGCGCAGGCGGCGGCGGTGGCGGCGGCGGCGCTACATATGCTCAAGCTAGCGCTGGTTTTGCAAATAGCAGAAGGTGGGAAGTGCCAAAAGGCGTAAATAAGGTTACAATTACTATAACAGGCGCAGGCGGCGGCGGCGGTTCAGGATTTGCAAGAACTGCGTCTGATATCTGCAAGGGGGGAACAGGCTATCATTTGGCTGTTGCAGATAACGGTAAGGATTTATGCGTCTCAGGAGCAGAAAACCCAAGTAATCAGTCTGTGTGGGGTGAGATAACTACAGTAGATAGTGGTACACCATTTACTTGTGCTTCTTATACGTGTTGTTGGAGCAATGTTGTAGGCAATTCTACGCTTGGCTCTTGTAGTGGCAATGGTTGCAATAGGACGGTTTGCACATATCCTGCTGCAGTGGGCTGGTGCTCAACATATAATAGTTCAGCGGGTGATTCTTTCCCAAACAATAGTCATATAGATAGAAGTGCGCGCTTGTTAACAAAAGATGAAGCACAAAGGATATTAAATAATGGTGACATAGGTAATGGCACTAACAAGTGGGATATTTGTATGCAAGAACTGAGTTGTTCGGGTGGTTCTGCTACCGGCAATATAAATACTAATAATATAGACAAATGTCCTATGGGTAAGCAAGGCTCTGCAGACGGTTCGGCAAATGGCTATGCATATCCTGAATCGGTTTGGCTTGCAAACAGATATAGATTTAATGCTCAAACTTGTAATGTTCCCTTTATAAATACTGATACTTACGATCAAAGATATGCCTTTTCTGTTTTTTGTGCATATGAATTAAACAACTGGTATCAATACTCAGGTGCGGGTGGTGCTTCTGGTCCTACATTGGTAAAAGAGATAAATGTATTGCCAGGTGATATTCTGGATGTAACAATCGGCTCTGGCGGTGCAGGTGGCTCAGGTGGTAGTAACGGAAGACAAGGTGGCGATACAATAGTTACGCACACAAGACAAGTAAATGGAGTTACAAAGCCGCTTGGCACATACACGGTTAAAGGCGGCTTGGGTGGTAAGGCTGCAACAGGAAGTGCAAATGGTGCCGAATACACAAATTCAGAACTTGCAACTAATGACTTCTGCAAATCTGAAACATGGGATATTGAAGGTAATCACGGTCCAGAAAGCAACAGATGCGAAAGCAATCCTAAGACCGGTAAGTCAGGAACTGAAACAGAAGGTGGTATTGGAGCCACTATTGCAGAGAATGCAAAAGTTGCTAACGGTGGTAAATTGACCGAAAAAATGGGTACAGAAGGTAAAAATGAGGCAAAAGGCGAGACCGCTACTGCAACCAATGGATACGGCTCAGGCGGCGGCGGCGGAACTTGCGCAAGAGGTGTAAGAGTACCTTCGCAGTGTTCAGGTGGCGGAAACGGTTCAAATGGTTATGTTTCTATAAAATATAACTTGGCTTTCCCCGGTGGCGGCGGTGGCTCTGCAGGTAGAGTTACAGGCGCTACGGGTGAAAAATTGCACGAGGTTAAATATTCCGTAACAGAAGGAAGCAAGGTTCATATAAAAGTAGGTTACGGTGGTACCGGCGGTACTGCAGGTCAAGACGGATTCAATGGCACAGCAAGCGTAGTAGGCAATAATGATGTGGTCTTCTATGGCGGAGAAGGCGGTAAGACCGCAACTGATCAATATATTACTGCGCAAGTACCAAGAAGCTTAGGAGGTTCAAGCGCAAATATTGATGAAAATGGTAGGGTAATACAAAGTGGCTCAATAGGAGTTCGTCTAAATTCAGCAAAAACTTCATATACGTTTAGCCCTGTACCTGCCTCATTTCTTGGTCAGGATGGCGGTATAGGGCCTGCGCCTGAAACCTCGAACGGATATAGTGGCTATAATACTTCTGTTTTCAGATATGGATTCTCGGGCGGAATGGGTGGTAGCCCATATGACTTGACAAGTGAATCAATTCAAGAAAACATAACTTGTTCTGGCGGTCCATCCGGCAGTCTTGGAACAGGTGTTAGTTATCTGTGCTCTAACGGTACTGTAAAAGGTAGTAGCGGTAAAATCCATAGTGCTGAAGAAAACAGATATGGCGGTGCAGGTGGAGGCGGCGGTGGCGTCTTGTCTGATTTTACCGAATATGGTGCAGGTGGCAACGGCTCAAGCGGTTATTTGCGAATAAGATGGAACGCTGCCGAACAAAACCAATAATTTCCAAATAAAATTAGTACACCGGATAATTGTCCGGTGTACTTTTGTTTTATTGCTTATTTTTTAAAAAGTATTGTTATTTAATTTTTTTTTATGTTATTATTATGTAGAATCATTTGCGCCTGTAGCTCAGCTGGATAGAGTGTTTGGCTACGAACCAAAAGGTCAGGGGTTCGAATCCCTTCAGGCGCGCCATAAAAAAGAGTCCTTTTGGGCTCTTTTTTATTTTTTAAATGCTAAATATTGTAAATATTATATATACATTTACTTGTAATTATTTTACTATGGATGTAGAATTAACTCGTTGTAGGTGATAAGAAAGTAAGGTTGAGAGTGAGAGTAAATAGTATTTCAAGCTACAGTTACAGACCAAAAAATCAAGTAAATTTTGGCATAATTAAAGACGAGCGTGCAAAAAGATTCGTCAGAAACCATTCATCTTACGGTGACGAAGGCGTAAAGGCTTTAGAGGACGCAAAATATTTAACTTTTCATACAGAAGATAGGGAAATGTATGTAAAAATTGACATGGATATGATTAAGGAAAGATTTGGTGCTAGCGGTATAGCTGATATAAATGATTATGACAAAATTGACAAAGAGGAGCCTGTTGCTTCATTAAAAGAGTATGTCGAATATGCTGAAAAATATAATGACTTTCAAGACCCGGATTCACTTACATATGATGAATATTTAGATATATTAAAGCTTGAAGAAAAGGAATATAAAAAACAACAAAAAAGAGCCCAGAAAGAAGCAGAAAGAGAAGAGTTCATGGTTTATGATACTGACCCTGATTACTTGCAAAAAAGAGCAGAACTTGATGCTCAAGGTTGGTACTGGTAAAAATTTTTCTTTTAATATTTTTTAACAAATAGGCAATTATCATTTTTAGCTGCATTTGAATACTTGGAAGGTTAGTCAACAAAAGTATATCAATGCAGCTAAATTTTTCATCAAATTACAAAAACTTAAATTCTGATATGAATTTCAGGGGTTTTAAACCTTCTGTTGACGACCTCAAGAGAGTAAAACAAGTTGTTGATTCTAATTTTTCATCATTTGCTTCAGATTTAACAAGCGAGATTAAGACAAAAACGCCAAAACTTATTAAAAACCTTGAAAGCGCTGATTTTCCCAAAAAAAGCGGGTTTGTAAAAAATGCCCTTTTTGGTATCAGGGACTTATTTGAAATACCTTTCGACCTTGTTGATGATTTTGCTTCAAAGTTTCCCAAATTAAAACTGGGGGAAACAAAAATTATGAAAAATTATAGAGCACATAGCCTTAAAGAGCTTCAAATCAAGGCATTACAAGGTTTATATGAAGACGGCGCAAAATTGTTTGACCAAACTCCTACCAGAAAGTTTTTTAAAAAAGCTGCACCAAAGGTACAAAAAAGCGCTCAAGAATTAAATGATGAGCTTGTTAAAAACCTTTCAAAGTCCCTAAATGATTCAATGGATTTTACAAAAGCAACATATGATACAAAAAAAGAACGTTTTATTACAAGACTTGTATCAGGTTTCACTGCTGCAATATTTCTGGGAAATGACTTTTTTAATAATGCAAAATTAAAAGGCAAAAGCGATAAAGAAGCAAAAGAGTCCCAACATTTAAAACAAGGTCAGGAAGTAAAGGAAAATATCTTAGAAGGGCTTATGCAGTTTGGTGTAATGGCTTGTCTTTCTAAGTTTGTAAATAAAAACATATGGGCATCAGCATTAATTGGTGTTGGTATAAGTACTATTTCCCGTATTATTTCAAGAAAAAGCTCAGGTATGAGGCTTACAAGGACAAAAGTGCCTGATTATTCTTTGCAGGAATTTCAAAATGCTATCAAGAATAAAGAAGAATATAAAACCCAAACACAAAAGGACAAAGAGGCTAAAAAGCCAATTCTTTCCTTGAAAAATATTTTGTTATTCTGTGGCGCATTGATTGCTTGCGGATTTTCACTGAGAGCATTGAAACTCCATACAAAACCGGGACAAAAATTAAGCGCACTGATTAAAAGGTATTCTAAAAATTTTGCAAACAAGGTAAATGTTGATGTTGTTGCAAAAAGTTCGGAACTAGATAAGCTTGCAAAAATACTAAAAGATTGTGGCGAAAATGATTTGGCACAAAGATTTGCTAATCTTGCAAAAAGCGGTAACGACATAAAAATCGGCAAAACCCAAAAAATGACAAAACTCTTTGGCTTTTTGGAAGTACCGACGGGTGAACTGAGAAAACTTCCGCTATTGCCTTTCAAAATTGTCAAAGAAGTGGTGTATTACCCTTATAAAATTGCGAAAAAATTTGCAGGTGCTCTTAACATTATAAAAGATTCAGACGCCAAAAGCGCTCTTAATTTAAAAAGTTTGGCTAAAGAATTGAAAAGTGCAAAATACGCTAATCCTGAAGAATTGGCAAAAAGTATCGGTAAAATCAACAAGGGCGACCTTAAAGACGTACTTGATGATGCTTATGGTATTAGAAACATATATTTGAGATACAAAAATTTTGAGTCAAAATGCGGAAATGACACAAGTAAACTTGGTGAAGAATTTAAAAATTATGTAAAGAAAATGCGCCTTGTTTCGCTTAATAATAAAACAGTGTCTAAGTTTGATAACTCAAAAATAGCAGTTATAGCACAAACCACAGGTACTTTGTCGGGTATGTGGTTTAATATGAATGATGAATATAATAATGCTATTAAAAACGGTGACGATAAACAAAGCGCTCAAGTTGCCGCAAGAAAAAGAGGCTTGAATAAATTTGCCCGTATGACTTCACAAGTTGCAATATCGGGCGCTCTTAACGCTATATTTGGCAGACAGTATCAATCTTCTCTGATAAGCGGTGGTATAATTGTTGCACTGAGCACTTTTCTTACCGATATAGTTTCAAGACAAATGACCGCAATGCCTACAAAGAAAATGAATAAGGAAGATATTGAAAAATACCAAAAGAACCATAAGGAAGGCGCTATGGCTTGGTATTATAAACTAATCGACAAACTGGCAAGTTGATTTGAATAAAATCGAGTCTTTATGGTAGTATATTTTTGTAAATATACTATTTGCCGATGTGGCTCAGTTGGTAGAGCAGTCGATTCGTAATCGACAGGTCAGGGGTTCGAGTCCCCTCATCGGCAAAGTTATTTATGTAAGGTGTTTTTAAGGGTAAAGATTAAATGTGGCATTTTCTTGCCGCTTACGATTTTTATAAAGCTTCCGGTTTCTTTCGCGCCAAGTCTTTTAGCTACCTTTATTGATGAAATATTATCAGGTTTTATCTCAAAAATTACCTCTTTAAGGTTTAGTCCTCTAAAGGCGTGTTGAACCATATATTTTGCAGCTTCTGTTGCATAACCTTTCTTTGTGTATTCTTCTTTTAAAATATATCCTATCTCGTAGTATATTTTGCCGTTTATCGTATCTTCATCAAGTGAAACTTGCCCTATGGGAGTTTTGTCGTCTTTTTTCTGTATGATAAAAATTCCCTGACCGCATTTGTATGATTTTAAACATTTATCAACCCAGTTTTTTATGTCTTTACTTTTAAACTCATACTCCCAAACTTTTTGAACGGATTTGCTGTTTAACATTTGAGAAATAATATCAAAATCATCAGGGGATACTTTTCTGTATTCCAGCCTTTGAGATTCTCCGTGTATGTCATTTTGCCTTGGCATAATATTCTTCTTTTTGTTTTATGTGTTTTATGTTGCCCTCAAGTACGCTTTCGTATGCTCCGATTATAACCTTTTTTGCGGTATTGTAGTGAAAGGTATTTGTTCTAAACATAACAAGCGGCTTGCTTGCGGACTTGAAATCTATTATAAATTTTTTACCCAAGAATGTCCATTTTTCGCGGCAATTTTTTATGTTGCAGTAGTGATATTTTCTTTTGTTTTCTTTCTTAACAAGTGGCAAAAACCCGGGCTCGCAGATTATCCTTTTGTTTGAAATAAAAATTTTTGGTGATGCCAGAACAGTTAGCAAAAATGCTCCGGCGAGTACAAACAAAAGCTCAAGCATTACATAAAATGCGTCATTTAAAATAATATTTGAAAAAATTTTCTCAAAGCCATAACCGTATGTAAAAGCAAGCGCATAGTCAAAGAAAAAAATGGGGGTTATGTCGCAGATGAGGTATTCATCGTTGTCGAGGCGTTTTTGAATTTTTGAGATAGAGTCTTTTTTAAAAAATATTTTAATAAATATATAAAGAATCAGGCAAAAAATTGCATTATTGAGTGCGGGCAGTAAATCGGGTGTTTTTATAAGGTTTTCCATTCTACAACTTTCTTTTACATATAAATTATATTTATATATTGTACCAAAATGGGGTGAATATTTAAAAAGAAATCGGGCAAATAAATTAGAATTTTTGCAATAAAAAAGGTGACAAATGTGCCACCTGTGAATTATCTAAATTTTGTAAATGCAAAATAATTTGCGCTTAGTGTTAGTTTTCATTTTGTAATCCATTCCTGTAATTGACTGTGTCATGGCAATGTAGTTGTATATTATATTGGCATATTAAACAAAAGGTGTAAATATTACAATATTATTTACAACAAATCTTTACAAAAGTAAATAAACATACCAAATGTATTTACATTATTGACCTGATATAAATTAAATATTTTAATGGTGTATAAGGTAGTGTGAATGGTTATAAAAATGCAAAACAAGCCTCTGGAATTATTATCGCCCGCAAAAGATAAAGACTGTGCGATTTCGGCAATTAACTTTGGTGCGGATGCGATTTATATGGGTGCGCCAAGTTTCGGGGCAAGAAAAGCAGCCGCCAACAGCATTGATGACATTAAAGAAGTTGTTGAATATGCGCATAAATTTTTTGCAAGAGTTTATATTGCAATAAATACTATTGTTGATGATGATGAAATACAAAAAGTTCAAAAACTTTTGTATGAGCTTTATGATGTTGGAGTTGACGGGATAATTGTTCAGGACTTTGGTGTTTTTGAACTTGATTTGCCTCCTTTTTTGGTATCTGCAAGCACTCAGTGCGACATTAGAGATGTTGATAAGGTTAAATTTTTTGAAAATATCGGACTTAATAGGGTTATTCTTGCAAGAGAGTTATCGCTTGAGAAGATAAAAGAGATTTGCAAAAAAACAAAAATAGAAGTTGAAACATTTATCCACGGTGCACTTTGTGTAAGTTACAGCGGTCAGTGTTACTTAAGCTGCATGTATGGCGGGCGTTCCGCAAATCGAGGAGAGTGTGCTCAGCCTTGCAGAAAAAAATATTCTCTTGTAAATGACAGTGGGAAAATTTACGCAAAAGATAAACATCTCTTGAGTTTAAAGGATTTTTGCGCTGCTGATTATATTGAAGATTTAATTAATGCAGGGGTTGTGTCTTTTAAAATAGAGGGGCGCCTAAAAGATAAAAATTATGTTAAAAACGTAACTGCTTATTATAATCTAAAACTAAAAGACAAAAAGAGAATCTCATCCGGTAAGGTTTTTTACGATTTTACACCCGATGTAAATAAAAGTTTCAATCGTTCATTTACTTCTTATTTTTTAAATGGTAAAAATAGCGATATTTTCTCGTTTGATACCCCATCTTGCTTAGGCGAGTGTTTGGGTAAAATTGATACGGTTTTTGATAAAGGTTTTAAAATTAAAACAAAATTAAAGATTAACCCTCAAGACGGTTTGTCTTGTTTTGAGGGGTCTAATCTCTCGGGTATGCTTGTAAATAAGGTTGAAATTACGCGTGGCGGGGTTATTATCTACCCTAACAGAATGCCAAAATTAAAAAAAGGACAACTTGTATACAGAAATTTTGATTCTGAATTTGATAAAAAATTATCCGACTCCAAGACAAAAAGAAGAATTTTGGCAGAGGTAAAAATTTATAATGATAAAATAGAGATTATTGATGAAGATGATATAAAAGCGTCTGTGGATATTCCTTTTTATGAGCAGGCAAAGGATGTTGAAGCAAATAAAAGAACATATATAAAACAGCTCACAAAGTGCTCAGATAGTGATTTTTGTCTATCAGACGTTAAATTTGAGCGCAATTGCAATCCTCCATTTATGAAAATTTCGCAGATAAACTCGTTAAGAAGAGAGCTTCTGTGCGAGCTTATGAAAAACAGAATTAAAGATTATGAGGAAAAAAGGCTATCTCGTGGCGGGGTAAAAATTACTCCTTCTGTATATCCTGTGAAAAATAACGATTATAGGTTAAATATTCACAATAAATTAGCGCAAGAATTTTATAAAAAATGTTCGGTTGTGGCACAGGAAAAGTCGTATGAGTCGCAAAGAAAAACGGGTGTTGAGCTTATGCGATGCAAACATTGTTTAAGAAGAGCGTTTAACTTATGCCTTAAAAAAGGCGCAAACAGTAAGGAAAACCTGTTTCTTGTTGATGAAAAAGGTAAAAAGTTAAAACTTGAATTTGACTGTAAAAACTGCGAAATGGTTATAAAAGAAGGCTAACCTCTTTGTTTTAGCAGCTGCTCCAGACGAATAATCTGAGAAGAGTAGAAGTCTGCTTTTTCTTTGTCGTTTAGTTTTAGTGCAATTGTTTTGGCTTGTCTTTTGTAATTAATCTCCTCAGGCGCGATTTCAATTGCTTCTTTTATGTAAAGCATGGCATTTTCGTAATCCCCCATTGTTTCATACGCTCTTGCTGCTTGAGCATAGTATTTTGCAGGCATGGGGTTGAGCGTGAGTGCTATTTTGAAATTCTCCAGTGCTGCCTGAGCCTGACAAGTGTCATTTTGCACAAGACCAAGGAAATAGAACCCTTCGGCGTTATTAAGGTCAAGCTGATTTAATATTTTAAGATTTTCAATTGCCGCATCGTAGTTTTTTAACCTGTAATATATCCTTGCAAGCGAGTTGTACGTACTTGGACATTTTGGAGCTTCCTGCTCAAGTCTTTTTGCCATTTCAAGTGCTTTATCGTACTGTTTATCGTCAATTAAAATATCCACAAGTTCTAAAGAATAAAAAAGCGAGCCCGGAAAATGTTCAAGAGCATTTTCGTACAGCGCAATTGCATCTTTATAGAGTTTAAGCTGCTTGTAAATTTTGCCTAATGATTCTATTAATATAGGATTTTTTGAATCATCAGGGTTATTGTAATAGTATTTTTCAAGAACTTCCTTTGCGCTTGTATAATTTTGAGGATTAAGACTCAGAGTATTCTTTAGTATTTGCGCATTTGGGTACATTTTTGAGTCTTTATCTATTAAATCAAGATACAAAAGCGCACCTTTTACATCATCTTGTTTAGATAAAATCCAAGCAAGTAAAAAATGGTGCTCGTCAAGCTTTGGAGAGTTATCATTTTTGAGCTTTAGTATTCCTATTGAACTCTTAATTGCAATTTGTGCTTCTTCAAGCCAATTTATGTCTATGTACGCTTTCGCAAGTTCAAAACAACATCTGTCGTTGGTTTTATCTAATTTAATACAATCCAAATAATCATCAATTGCTCCAAAATAGTCGCCCTCGATGTGCCTTATCAGACCTAAGTAAAAATAAGCAAGCGGATTTTTTTCAAGCTCAGTAACATGCTCAAACAAAGGTTTTGCAAGTTCATATTTTTCATCCGCATAATATTCCAAACCTAGGTCAAAATACGCCTCTGTCAGAGTGTTGTCGGCTTGGACGGCTTTTTTGAGAAATTCTATTTTAGGGTAAAAATCTGTTTTAGACATAATGTATAGAATTTTTGAGTTGTTTTTTAATTCTTCATCCAGTGACTCATATAATTCTTTCATTTTGTCAAAGTATTCAAGTTTGAAAAGAATTTCCAAATGATTTAGAAAATACTGTACATCAGATGTAGAGTCGATTAATTTTTTTGAAACTTCAAGAGCTTTGTTGTATTGACCTGATTCGCAGTATATTTTTAATATTTCATTAAGCGAGTGGGTGTGATTTTTGTCAATATCAAGAACTTTTTCGTACTCCTCAAGTGCTCTTTCGGGGTTTTTTAAAAGCACATATAAATCACCTATTTGAGAAATTATCTCAACATTATTTCTGCCTTCTTCAAGACCAAGTGCCTTGTAGAGCATTTCAATTGCTTCTTTATAGAGTTTTGAGTTTTTTAATTCAAAGGACTTTTTAATATAATCGATTGAAGTTTCTTCTTGTGAATCCATAAGTATATTATATTTTTTTATTTAATGATTTGCAACTAATTTAGTTTGCAACTAAAATATATGTATGATAAACGGTAAAAAAGTTGTAGTAATAATGCCGGCATATAATGCCGAGAAAACTTTGGAGAAGACTTTTTCTGAGATATACAGGGATATTGTCGACTCTGTTATATTGGTTGATGACAGCTCTGTGGACAACACAAAAGAGGTCGCAAAAAAACTCGGTATAACAACAATTGTTCACAAAAACAATCTGGGTTACGGTGCAAATCAAAAGTCTTGTTACATTGCAGCATTAAGAGAAAATGCCGATATTGTTGTTATGTTGCACCCTGATTATCAATATACTCCAAAGTTAATCCCCGCTATGGCTTCTATGATTGCCTTTGGAGAATATGATGCAATTGTTGCCTCAAGAATGCTTACAGGCTCTGCCAGAAAGGGCGGAATGCCTCTTTATAAGTATATTGCAAACAAATTTTTAACTTCTTTTCAAAATTTTCTTTTGGGTAAAAAACTTTCGGAGTATCATAGCGGTTTTAGAGCGTTTAGTGCTGATGTTCTAAGAGCTTTGCCACTTGGCGAATGTGATAATGACTTTATTTTTGATAATCAAATGTTGGCGCTTACTTTTTATTACGGATTTAAAATAGGGGAAATATCTTGCCCTACAAAATATTTCCCCGACGCAAGCTCAATTAACTTTAAGCGTTCCGTAAAATACGGACTTGGCGTGCTTAAAGTAAGTATTGATTACTTCTTTGCAAATATAGGCGTTTACAAAACAAAAATATTTAAAAAAGAAGCAAAAAAACTGAATCTTGATGAAAAACTTGAGTATTACCACACCTAAACAGTTGTAGATAAGCTTGGGGCAATTACGATGAATTGTCTTACAAGTTCTTTATCCCACTGAACGCCTGCACCGAGTTTAAGTATTTCGCAAGCCTTTTCAACACTTAAGCCTTTTCTGTAGGGTCTGTCTGAAACAAGAGCGTGATAAGCGTCTGCAATAGATACAATTCTTGCATTAAGAGGAATTTCTTCACCCTTTAGTCCGCAAGGATAACCTGTTCCGTCCCAGTGTTCGTGGTGATATTTAACCATAGGGATTAAATCGCGAAGCGATTCGTTTGGAGCAAGAACTTTTTCTGCACCAATTACGGGGTGCTGTTTCATAATTTCCCATTCTTCATCATCGAGCATAGCAGGTTTTCTCAGGACATTTTCAGGAATACCTATTTTTCCTATATCATGAAGCAATGCCCCAAGTTTAATGCGCTCAACTTCAGCTTCAGGAAGATTAATTGCACGAGCAAGAGCTTCACTGTATCTGGAAACAAGGCTCGAGTGACCTTTTGTGTACGGGTCTTTAGCATCGATTGTTCCTGCAAGAGAGGTTACAACCTCAAGCATGTGTTTGCTTGATAAAATCTGTTCGTTGTGGAATTTGTGAATAAGTTCTTCTTCAAAATCTACGCCAATTTGTGCGTGTTTTTTGGTTAATACTTCCGCAAAGCACTTAAGAGCCTCGTCATCCCAGAAGTTATAGTCTTCGGATGTTACAATAACGCAATCGCCGCTTTCATAACATTTGCTTTTTGATATATACATCGCTTGTTCTGCAAGCAAGACAAGCTTTTCGTGGTTTTTTGATGTTTGCGGATATGTTGCAATACCGCAGCTTAGTTTAACGGGTCCTACGTCATCTATAAGTACACAAGAAAGTGCGTATGATAAATATTCTGCAATATACTTTGCCTCATCGGTAGATGTGTTAGGCATTATGACGCTTATTTCATCGCCGCCGTAACGTCCTGCAAAATCTGTATTTCTGATGTTTTGTTTTATTTTCTTGGCAACTGTTTTGATTATTTCATCGCCTTTGGCGTGACCAAATTCTCTGTTAATTTGAGAAATGTTTAATACGTCAAAAATGCATACAGAAAGCGACGAGTTTGACTTGTTGCAACCTTCAATTTGTCTTATAAGCTCTTCTTGGAAACATTTATGGTTTGCAAGTCCTGTTAATGAGTCAATGTCAGTATTCTTGTCGACAAGTTCCGCAAGATTTCTGTTGTGTGTAAATATTGCCATGTAATTTGATAAAAATTGGTAAAGT
Organism: Candidatus Gastranaerophilales bacterium; assembly: GCA_944325115.1. Lineage (GTDB taxonomy): Bacteria > Cyanobacteriota > Vampirovibrionia > Gastranaerophilales > Gastranaerophilaceae > Galligastranaerophilus. The sequence continues at coordinate 33,496 of CALUYX010000002.1, forward strand.
TCAATGCAGCTGTTTGCATTGTTATCACCTACAATGAATACACCAAGGCATTCGCCAAAAGATACCAACGGTAATATGGTGCATGGTGAACTGTTTAAATAGTTTGTCCTCAGAAACTTGTTATCCTGACATACTTGGACTGTTTTTGTTAAATAACATTTGATTAGAGGGTTTGTGTCGTCATTTAACATAATTTTTGTATTGTAAATAGAACCTATTTTGTCTATCAACTTGACATTAATGCAGTTTGACTGTGCATTTAGCAGACCTATTGCACTAAAGTTTGTTTGCATGTTAGTTGATAAAACATTGTGAAGCATATAAAAAAGTTGACCTAAATCAGACTTTTGCATAAGTACTTCGTTTATAATTTTGAGTGTTTGTTTATAGTTTATGCTTAGATTTTTTGCGTTTAAATTTGATGAATAACCGCCATAGAGCCTGTTTGCACTTGTTCTGTTGTTTTGAGGAATTGTTTTTTGTGCTGCTATAGGGTTTGAAAAAAGTACACTCAGTTTTGAATCTTCTGATTTTATTTCCGCTTCTTCCGCTGAACTGTGGGGATTCTTGTAAAAATTCACGTCAACCTTCCAAAATAAATCTTCACTTTCATTCTATAAATCACGCGCAGATTTATAATTGCTCTTTTGTAACGAATTATAACATAATGTTTCAAAAATATGAAGTGTATTTGTTACTATTGTAAAGTTTTTGGTATAAAAAGTAACATTTTGAGAGATGATTTTTCTCCGCTCAAAATTTTAATATTATTTTTAGGCAGATTTAAAATTTCGCTGAAAAAATTTATTATCTCTTTGTTTGCCTTGCCCTCAAGTGCGGGCTTGTTTATTTTTATCTTTATATAGCTTTCGCTAAATTCAATCGAATTTTTTTTGGAATTTGCTACAACTTTTATCTGAAAGCGCTCACCGTTTTTGCTTTTATTTATTTGATTGAGCATTTCTTCTAAACTTTTGGGCACTTTATTTTCATTATTATTTACATCATATGACATATGGCAAAAAATCTCGCAAGGTTGTAGAATCAGTATACATGTAATTATAATAGAAAATTTTCTATGTCCTATCTTGTAATTTTTGAAGAACTGAAAGAACTTTTGCATAAACAAAAGCGCCCAAATGAAGACATTGCAGACATTGAGCGTGCGTTTGAGTTTGCAAGAAAATTGCATGACGGGCAGTATCGTATATCCGAAGAGCCCTATATTGTCCATCCTGTTGAGGTTGCAAAAATTCTAACCGAACTTAAGGCTGATAAAAACACAATAATAGCCGCTTTTTTGCATGATATTTTAGAGGATACAGATACACAACCTGAGGAAATTGAACAGAATTTTGGCGCTGATGTATTAAAACTTGTACAAGGTGTAACAAAGCTTGGTAAATATCAGTTTAAATCCAAAGAAGAGCGTCAGGCGGAAAACTTCAGAAGAATGTTTATTGCAATGGCGCAAGATGTCAGAATAATATTTTTAAAGTTGGCTGACAGACTTCATAACATGCGTACTTTGGGATATATGGCTGCAAATAAACAAAAAAGAATTGCTCAAGAAACTCTTGATATTTTTGCTCCGCTTGCAAACAGACTCGGTATCGGGAAAATAAAGGCAGAGTTGGAGGATTTATCGCTAAGGTACATTAATCCCGAGAAATATTATGAAATAGCAAAACTTGTAGCCCAAACCAAAAACGACCGTGATGCTGCAATTTCAGCCTTTATTGAAAATATAAGAATCAGCCTTGAGGAAAACGGAATACATGCCCAGATTAACGGCAGGGCAAAACATTATTACAGTATCTATAAAAAAATGGAGCGCTTGAATGTTTCTTTTGACCAGTTGTATGACATAAGCGCAATAAGGGTAATTGTAGATGACGAGAAAACCTGCTATGAAGTCTTAGGTATAATTCATTCTCACTTTAAGCCAATACCCGGCAGATTTAAGGACTACATTGCAATGCCAAAAGGTAATATGTACCGCTCATTGCATACATCTGTTATAGGTTCAAAAAATAAGCCCGTTGAAATTCAGATAAGAACAAAAGAAATGCACGAGGTGGCAGAATATGGTGTTGCCGCTCATTGGCGCTATAAAGAGTCGGGTTCGGTTAAATCTGATAATAAATATGATGTTCAATTTTCTTGGATGAGAAAGATGATGGAGATTGACAAAGACTCATCCGATGCAAAAGACTTTGTAGAAAGTGTTAAACTTGACTTATTTTCAGACCAAGTTTTTGCTTTTACTCCCGCAGGTGATGTTATAGATTTGCCTGCAAATTCAACCCCTGTCGATTTTGCATATCGTATTCACACGGAAGTAGGACACAGAACGGTTGGAGTGCTGATTAACGGCAGAATTGCTCAGCTTGATACGAAGCTTAAAAACGGTGATATCGTTGAAATTTTAACTTCAAAACAATTTATGCCAAAAATTGACTGGCTGAATTTTGTTGTTACAAAAAGTGCTATTTCAAAAATAAGGCTCTGGTTTAAAAAATATAACAGGGAAGAAAATATTGAAATAGGAAGGGCTAACCTTGAAATATATGTTACAAAACCTGTTTTTGACGAGCTTTTAAAATCGGGTGAAATTGAGCGTGCTGCTCGTGAAATGAACTACAAAAGCCAAGATGATTTGTTTGCGGCCATCGGTTACGGCGAAACAACTCTCCATAAAGTTGCAAACAAGCTGAAAAGACCTCAGGTTTTGCAGCCGGATGTAAAAAATATCCCTGAAAAAACTCCTCAGGAAGGTCAAAAGAAGAAGAAAGATTCAAGAAAATACGATATTGTCGGGCTTGAAGATATGCTCTGGAGTCTTGCAAAATGCTGTACTCCAATCCCCGGAGAGCCTATTGTGGGGGTTATAACACGCTCTAAAGGGGTTTCTGTTCACAGGCTGGATTGCAAGTGTCTGTATGACGTTGAGCCTGAGCGAATGATGGATATAAAGTGGGCAGATAAGGTATCAAAAGGTACTTATATTGCTCATATAAGAATAGAAACTCAAGACAGAGTCGGACTTTTAAGAGATGTTTTGTTAAAAATTGCAGATACAAATATTACATATGCAAATAGTTATTCAAAAAATAAAAAGTTTGGTATAATTGATTTAGGTATTGAACTTGATAACATAGAAACCCTTAAGAAAGTTATCGCAAATATTCAGTCTATACCTGATGTTTATTCTGTTCGCAGATTGCAACAGAAAGACCAGAATTTTGGTCCAAAGCCAAAAAAACATAATCACAATAAACACAAACAGCATAAAGAAAAGAAAAATGAAAGTATTTAAAACAATAAATCACAATCCTGACTTGTCGCTTGCACTTGGATATTTTGACGGTGTGCATGTTGCGCATCAAAAAGTTATTGCAGCTGCAGTGGAGTTTGCAAAGGCAAATTCAAAAAAAAGTGCTGTAGTAACGTTTGATATGAATCCTGCAAATTATTTCAGGAAAGATAAGATTCAGAATATTTCAACCAATGAAGAACGTCTTGAGAGGATGGAATATTTAGGCGTTGACTATGTCTATATGCTTGATTTTGAAGAGTTTATGTATATGAGCGCTTCCGAGTACTTGCAGGATGTATTAGTTAAGTCTTTTGAGCCTAATTGCATAGTAACAGGCTTTAATCACAAGTTTGGCAAGGCTCATCAGGGTGATACATCTCTTTTGTCAAAATGCGCCGACAGATATAATTATAAATACATAGAAATTCCTGTTCATAAAGTTCAAAGCTGTCTTGTTAGCAGCTCAAATATCAGGGATATGGTTGAAAACGGTCACATTAGAAATGCAAATCTCTTGCTGGGACATTCTTTTTCAATAAGAAACAATGTTGTAAAAGGTGATATGCGTGCTCGTAAGCTCGGATACCCTACGGCAAATATTTTCTGGCCAAATAATGTTGTGCATCTGCCGCATGGTGTTTATTTCGGCTATGCTACAGTGGATAAAACATACCCTGCGGTTATAAATTGGGGAGTAAAGCCGACATTTGGCGAAGATAACGAAGAAATATTGGAAGTGCATATTTTAAATTTTGATGCAACTATCTACGGAAAAATCATTAAGGCTTCTTTCTTGATGAAAATTAGGGAAGAACAAAAGTTTGCCGATATGGAGTCACTTCGTAAGCAAATTGCTCAAGATGTTGAGACGGTAAGAAAGCTTGCAAGACTATCTTAAGATAATATTAGTTAATACGAAAATTAACAGATAGCAGTAAAAAATGTAGGCTCCACAGAATTTTGAAATGCTCATTGTTGCTCCTTTGAGTGTATAAGTGTTGTAATGACAATCTATAAATAAGATATTCTTTCAAGCCAATCTGTGAACCGCCCATTCGGGCTATAAACTTTAAAATTAACATAAGTTTACATTTCTTGCATTGTAGGTTAGTAAGTGTTACAATTACACCCGCTCTGTTATTGCAGAGATAAGAAGACCATCACAATAAAGTAATTTGTAAAAAAAACTACATAATAAGTTAGATTTAGGCAATTTTTCTTATGTTTGTTTTTTATACTGATATCCGATGTGTGGCAGATAGAGGTTAAATGAAAGTTAGAAACATCGACAACACTGCACTTAGCAGAGGTAGAAACAACAATGTTCAAGGGAGCAAAGCTCCATCAAGCAATCCATCATTTACGGGTGCTACGGATTTACTTATTAAGTTTTGGGAAGGTGTTGAAAGAGGCGGTCTTGCGGCAAGCTTTACAATTCAAGATAACCTTGGTACAAACATTCCAAGAACTTGGGGCGCAAGAAAAGTCGGTAAAGAATATACGGGTAAAAACAACTGGACTGCCGTTCTTGAGAACGGATTAAGAGAATTTTTAACAGGTCCCAGCATGTTTGCCGTTCCTGCTGCTGTTTTGTATGGCACCATGAGGCATTTTGGTAAGGCAAACGGTGTACCCGTACAGAGTATAAAAGACTTTAGTGAAATTTTAATCGATAAAGAGGTTGATATATCCTCGCGCACGGCGTTTAAAGAATCTTTTTATTCAAGTGTTTTAGACAGGGCATTTAATAATTTTGATAATTTACAAAAGCCTATTGATTCAAAAGCATATGCAAAGAAAATTATAAAAATGGAGTATGCCTCAAAGAAAGGATTCTTTAAAAACATTGCAGGCAAACAAGTTGAAAACTCTCGTGAAGATTTACTACAAGAAATTATAAATTCTTTTGTAAAAGATAAAAAAGCAAATACAAAAGGCTATCCTGACTTTTTGAGTGCACTTATAACAAATGTTAGCGACCCTAAAAAAGCCGGAAAGTATGAAATACAAATTGATGATTTAATCGGCAGAATGGGAAAATATGCCGATGATATGTACTCTACTATACTAAAGACAGGTAATGATGAGTTAACAAAAGAATTTATTGAAAACTTTGCCAATAAAAGAATGGGTGGCAGATTTGTTACAAACATTGCAATGGGCGTATTTACGGCAGCTGCAATGTGGTTTATACCAAAAATCTATACAATAGGTAAAACAAACCCTGAAACTGACCCGGTAAGAAAAAAAGCAAATGAGCTAAAGTCTGATTTAAAAACTACTCCGGCGCCTAGTGAAGAAAATAAAAAAGGCGAAGTAAATTTTACAGGCGGAGGCATAAGCAAGATTGCAAGCGACTTGGGTAAAAAAGTTGCTCCTAATGGTGATGGTGTTTTATCAAAGCTTGCACCAAAGTTAGAAAGCAATTGGATAAATGTTGCCCGCCCGATGTTTTATGTGCTAATCACAGGTTTTACCCTTGTTCCAAGGTTAATACAGTCTACAAAACGTGATATTGAAAGTTCAAAGAAAAACGGCGGTCCTGTTCAGTGGGACGAAACATCTAATATTTTAAGACGTGATGTAACAACAATTCTTACCATCCTGTTTGCTATGGAGGGCTTAGGTTCTCTTATGGCTCACAGAGCTTCAAAGAATAAAGGTATAGTACTTACAAATAAAATTCTCGATAACAAAACAGGATTCTTTAAAAAATGTGCAAATTTCTTGAATCCTGACGGCGGCGTTCAAGTATTGTCCAAAAAGCAAAATACTGCTCAAATGTCTAATTTTGCAAATATGGACGAGTTAATGCGCTTCTTTAGAGATGAAGAGAAAAAGACAGGCGGCATTTATAAATTATTACATATAGATGCAAATTCAAAGAAAGGCGAAAATGCCTTATTCTACAATGCGCTAAAAAAAGTCTTTGGCAATGTGGTAGATAAAAAAGACATTAAGGTTGACGATTTACAAAAAGTTCTTGATAAGGCAGGAGATAATCTGAACAAAGATGCAGTGGGCGAGCTTTTGGGTGTATTAAACGACACTGAGAAAAACCCGCTTCTAAGATTTGGCAACAAAATAAATGCAATATTCCAAACCCTTTCTCTTGCAATTGTTACAAGCTTCTTGGGTTATGGATTGCCGAAAATCAATGAACTGGTAATAAAAAGAAAATATTTAAAAGATAACGACACTCTTCAAGCAAAATACCAAGACCCCGATATGCAAATTCCTGCATATAGTCTTTTAAACAACTTAAAACCCTTTGAAAAGGAAACATATCAGTACTTTTTGGGCAAAATGAAATAGTTAAAGATTAACTATTTCACAATTCTCAGATTTACTTTTTTGTGCTCCTTGTTCTCATAAATTTCACAAATTCTTCCGACAAGTGATTTTGTCGTATCCGAGTTTGGTTTTCGTGCAATGTATTTTTTGTAGTATCTGATTGCGCTTGTAAATTTGTTCATTTTATCAAAACAAATTCCAAGACCAAGATTTGCCCTGTAGTATGCGGGGTTAATATTTAAAATTTGATAAAACAGGTATGATGCTTCCTTGTATTCTTCAAGGGTAATATGCAAGCCCGCTTTATGATTGTATGCGGGAATATATCTTGGATTTTCTTCTATTACTTTTTGATAAATACTAAGCGCCATATCGTATTCTTCCATAAGCTCATGCGATATAGCAAGTTGAATCTGCGCGTTAATATTTTCAGGGTCAAGCTTAATTGTGCGAATAAAGTTTTTTCTTGCCTCTTTAGAATTGGCATTTAACAGGTGATTTAAACCCAATTCATAATATATTTCAGAATCAAAATGACTTATATTTTTTGCCTTAACAAGATTATCTATTGCTTTATCATAGCGTTTGATTTTTTTATATGCTTTTGAAACCTCTTTATATATTAAAGTATCGGGTTTTGTAAAAATCATGGACATAAGGTATTCTTTTATTGCTTGCCTGTAATTTTTCTTGTGCATAAATTTGCGCGCAAGCTTAAAATGTTCGCACTCGCGTACATTGACAGGTTGCAAAAATTTTTCAAGCTTCTCTTCGTTATTTGTAAATTTTATCCCCATTGATTATTCCATATCCCCTTAATATATCTCCAGTTTATGTTTATTCTTGAAAAAAAAGATTAATCTAATGGTCTAATTTTGTTTTATCAAAAGGTCTATTTTTGTTATAATTTTTTAAAAAAAGGAGGAAAATTTGGATATTTTAGAAATGTTGAAAAGCCTTAAATGGCCTGTTATATTGAATATTTTCTTTACAATTATATTTTTTCTTTTTGCACTTAAATTTACCAAAACTTTCATGACTCATATCTTTGACGGTGTAAAAAAGCGCACAAAAGATATTGAGGCGACAAAAAACTTTGATACACTTAGGATAATTTCAATTCATATAATTAATTTTGTTGTATTTATTTTTGCAATAATAAATATTTTGAATTTATTAGGTGTAGATGTTCGCCCAATAATCACTGCTGCCGGTGTTTTGGGTGTTGCAGTGGGTTTTGGCTCAAAAAGATTTGTCGAAGACTTGATTTCAGGTCTTACAATACTTTTTGAAGGTCAAATACGTGTCGGCGATGTTATTGAAGTTCAGGGTATAACAGGAACTGTTGAGAAAATGACTCTTTCAATCATCGTATTAAGAAGTATCGACGGTGCAGCGCATTTTATAAGAAACGGTATGGTTGATATGGTGACTAACTATACAAGAGGCTACTCTTATTCTCTTGTTGAGATTTCTGTTGCATACAAAGAAAATATTGCCTATGTTATGGATGTTATAAGGAAAATCGGTGAAGATTTAAGATGCGAAGAAGAATATAAAGATAAGATTCTCGGCGAAATTGAGGTTTTGGGCTTAGATAAATTTAACGACAGCTCAATATCAATTTTAGCAAGATTCAAGACTTTACCAAGGCATCAGTGGGAAATTAAAAGAATCTTTAATTTGAGAATCAAAGAAAAATTTGACGAATTAAATATTGAAATTCCGTTCAATCAATTGGTTATTACAGAAAACAAAGAATAAAAAAGCGGGGCTTGCGCCCCGCGAACTTTATATTGACATAATGTAGTTTGTAAGTGTCCTTACCATAACGCCTGTTGCACCCTTGTTGAGTTCTCTGTAGGGTTTATCAATGAAGGCAGTTCCTGCTATGTCTATATGTGCCCAATTTTTGCTCTTTGTGAAGTTTTGCAGGAATCTTCCCGCAACGCTTGCGCCCGCAAATCTTGAGCCTGTGTTTCTCATATCTGCAATATCACTTTTTAGCATTTCTTGCATATCGTCATAAATCGGCAATTCCCAGAGGTTTTCGCCTGATTCTTTACCTTTTTGTATTATGGATTTAATCATATTTGGATTGTTGCCCATAATACCTGTGATATTTTGTCCCAGTGCAACGACACATGCTCCTGTGAGGGTTGCAATATCTATAACTTCGTCTGCATCAAGTTCATCGGCGTAGGTTAGAACATCTGCAAGAGTTAATCTTCCTTCAGCGTCTGTATTATCTACCTCAATTGTTTTTCCGTTTTTGGCGATAAGCACATCACCTTGTTTGTATGAAGTTCCGCTTGGCATATTTTCGCATAATGCACTTAGCGCATGTACTTCAACATCGGGCTTAAGTGCTGCTATGGCTTGAATTACACCAAGTACCGTAGCGCAGCCTGACATATCTGTTTTCATTGTAAGCATTGAATTTGGAGGTTTTATATCCAAACCGCCGGAGTCAAAAGTAATGCCTTTGCCGATAAGTACAATTTTCTTTTTGGGTTTTCTTGTTGCGGGTTTGTATGTTAGGTGTATAAATTTTGGTTCTCTTTCGCTTCCTTGACCCACGGCAAGAAAAGCATTGAACTTCATTTGTTGTAATTGTTTTTTGTTATACGACTTAAATGTTAAACCTAAATCATTGCTAAGATTTTTTGCGATTTCTGCTATTGCTTCAGGTGTTGCATTTTGAGCGGGTTCGTTAATCAGGTCTTTTGTAAAGTCCATAGCAGAACATAATATTTTAGCATTATTTACCCCTGCTTTTGCAGATTTTTCGTCTTTAAGATTTTTCAGTGCAATTCTGATTTTCTTTATTTGAGGTGTATTTTTTTTGCTTTTATATTTGTCATAATCATACATTCCTGTTAAAAAGCCTATTGACATAGCTTTTGCACACTCTCCGGCATCAAAGTTTTCGCTATCAAGTCCAAAAGGTTCACAGGATACGTTTTTTACACCCAGTGTCTTGTCAAGTTGTTTAATTAATTTTGCACACAGCTCTGTGAGTTTTGTAGTGTTAAATTCTTTCTTTTTGCCAAGACCGACAAGCATAATTTTATCTGAGGGGATTTTTAGTTGCGTATGTGTAATTGCAGTGTCTGCAAATTTTGCCTTAAACCCTTCTTTTTTAATGATTTGTTCACTAATTAAGTTCTCAAGTGCATCGTCCACTTTTTTTTGTTCCGATGAAAGAGTTTTGTCATCTTCAAAAACTCCCAATACAAGTATGCTGCTAAGAATACTTGTTAATTCCTGATGTTTAGCAGAAATATCCATCTCTTATCTCCTTTATATACTCAAGCGCTATGTTTGAAAGTAATGCGCTCTTTTCTTCTTTGTTTTTCTTTGTTTTTCTATCCATCTGCGGTTTTTCTATAATGCCCCAGTTAGAATTTATTGGCTGAAAAGCTTTGTGTTGGGTGTATGTAATGTAGTCTAAAAGTGCTCCCAACATACATATTGGTTTAAGTTCAATAAGCTTTTCGCCCTTTAAATATTTTAGCATATTTATTGCGGCAAAAAGTCCTGTAGTTATACTTTCACTATATCCTTCAACCCCTGTTATTTGACCTGCAAAAAACAGGTTGGGATTGCTTTTGGTTTGAAGCGTTTTGTTTAGAATTTTTGGGCTGTTTATAAAAGTGTTTGCATGCATTACCCCGTAGCGGACAATTTGAGCGTTTTCCAATCCGGGTATGGTTTGTAACAAGCGCTTTTGTTCGCCCCATTTTAGATTTGTTTGAAAGCCGACAAGATTGTATAAATCTGCCTCTTTATCGTCTTGTCGCAACTGCACAACGGCATAAAACTGATAGTTTTTATGCTCGGGTTGTCTTGTTCTGTTATCAAACAGTCCAACCGGTTTCATAGGTCCGTATCGAAGAGTATCCTTTCCTCTTGAGGCAAGTACTTCAACAGGCATACATCCTTCAAAATATTTTGCTTCAAAGCTCTTTAGGGGAATTTTTTCCGCATTAACCAATGTGTCATAAAAAATGTCGTATTCCTCTTTGTTTAATGGGCAATTGATAAAATCCGCTTCACCTTTATCCCAACGTGTAGCATAAAATGCTTTTTCAAAGTTTATTGACTCTTTTTTAACAATCGGAGCAATGGCGTCAAAGAAATGAAAGTTTTCCTCTCCGGTTAATTTTTTTATTTCTTGACATAGAGAATCTGAAGTAAGAGGACCTGTGGCAATTATTGTTGGAGTATCTTTTGGTATTTCCTTTATTTCTTCCCTTACTACATTAATTTTTGGATGATTTGATATAAGTTCGGTTATTTTTTTGCTAAAGCCTGTTCTGTCTACAGAGAGCGAATTGCCTGACGGTACACGATTGTCAAATGCTTCTTTCATAAGAGTTGAACCCAATAGCAGTGCCTCTTCTTTTAAAAGCCCTGAGGCGCTTGAAGTTCCTGTTGAGCCCAGACTGTTAGAGCATACAAATTCTGCAAAATCTCCGCCAATGTGCGCTCCTGTTGTTTTCTGCGGGCGCATTTCATATAGTGTGACATTTATATCTTTTTGTGCAAGGTATAATGCTGCCTCAGAACCTGCCAGTCCGCCGCCTATGACAATTACGTTCAAAATTTCAGCTCCTCAAATGTTGCCGTATCTCCGTAGCTTAGCATATGTACAAAGCTATAAAGCGGTTTAGGCGAGAATGTTCTGCTTCCCGCTTTCAAGAGTGCTCTAAGTGCCTCTCTGAAGTTGGAAATTTCAAGATTGGTTGCTGATGATGTCATATTGTCAAAATGGTTGCAAATAGCAATAATTTGAGCATATTCGCTTATCATGGTTGATGATATTCCATATGGCCAACCTGAGCCGTCCATTCTTTCGTGGTGTTGCAGCGCAACACGAGCAATGTTCTCGCTTAGTTTTAATTCTGTTTTTATGAGTTTATGTCCTAAAAGCGGGTGCTTTCTGTAGCCAGCCTCTTCGTTCTTGTTCATCTTTGTGGGGTCTGTAATTTCTCCCGTGAGGTTTATTTTGCCAATATCATGCAGTAGCGCACTAAGGGCTATTTCCATTATTTGCACTTCGTTGTATTCAAGTTTATTGGCAAGAAAAACGCTGTAGATTGCCGTATTAAGCGGGTGTGTATGTTTGTGTTCGCCTAAAAGCTTGAGTTCCGAGAAAAATTGAACATTTTTTTTGATGAGCTGTGAATCTTTTATTATTTTGTCGCGAACTTCAAGAATCATAGCCTTAGCGCGATTTACGTCATTTTGGTTAAATACGCTGAGAGCGTTTATGTATCCTGATTTCAGCTCTATTTGTGTTTCAAAATCTATTTTTGATTTTTTATTTAAAGGTCCGTATTTTTTGGTATTTTCTACCGTGTTGTATTTTTCTTCATCGGAGAGATAATCTTGATGTATATCTTCAAATGTTTTTTCTTCTTTTCTGTATAGTACCTCATGGTTTCTGACAAGCAAAATCTTACCAGGAGTCAGTATTTCTCCTGCCTCAAGAATTTTTATGCCCGCCTCATCGTATATGTCATAAGGAAGTACTTTTTGAGAAATTATTTCTTCACTGGATACAACTATCATTTCTTGATTATACCTATATTTTTTCAAAAATACACACTTTATTTGAATGATTGTGATAGAATTTTGTTATGGAAACGCTTGTAAAATTAAGTTTGTCTGAACTTGAAGATTTTGTTGAATCACTTGGTGAAAAGAGGTTTCGCGCGAAGCAGCTTTTTTCTTGGATATATTCAAAATCTGCAGATTGTTTTGACAAAATGACTGATATAAAAAAAGATTTTAGAGATAAGCTCTCCTTGCATTCTGTAATTTTGGATACAAAAATCAAGAAAAAGCAGGTTTCATCAGATGGTACAATAAAATATTTAATCGAGTTTGCTGACGGAAATTGTGCCGAAACGGTTTTAATGCGTTTTGACAATCGTGCAAATTTGAGTGCGTGTGTAAGTTCTCAGGTTGGTTGTTTTATGGGTTGTGATTTTTGCGCAACTGCAAAGCGTGGTTTTGTAAGAAATCTTGAACCTTATGAGATTATCAGTCAGATTTTGACCATTCAGCAAGATACGGGACTTAAGGTTACAAATGTTGTTTTTATGGGTCAGGGTGAGCCCTTGAACAATTATGAAAACGTTTTTTCTGCAATTAAGTCAATAAATGAGAATTTAAATATCGGCATAAGACGAATAACAATTTCGACATGCGGCATAGCGGATAAAATAAAGAAAATGTGCGAGTCTGATTTTATCCCCACTCTTGCAATTTCTCTTCATTGCGCAGATAGCAATGTAAGAAAACAAATTATGCCTGTTGAGAATAAATATTCTCTTGGTGAATTAAAAAAAGCTCTCATTTATTACACTGAAAAAACAGGCAAGAGGGTTACTCTTGAATACATTTTGATTGGCGGTTTAACCGATACAAAAGAAATGGCGCAGAAGCTTTGTGAGTATATTTATGATTTAAAGTGCAATATTAACCTTATTCCGTATAATCCAATAGGAGTTGATAAATATAAAAAACCAAACAAAAAAGATATAATGATTTTTAAATATTTGCTTGAATCTCAGGGTAAAAAGGTTACTGTTCGTCTTGAGAGAGGCGCTGATATTGATGCAGCTTGCGGACAGCTGGCGGGTAAGGTTTAGATTTAAAAATGCGCTTCGCAATGAAGCGCATTTATGCTTTATATGTATGGGATTGTGACTAGGTTGTTAGCTTAAAAATGATGCATATTGTTGTTGCAGTTTTGCAATCATTTGATCCATGTATTGGAATTTTGTTGTAAGTTGTGATTCGTAAGAATCAAGGCTATTGTATGCTCTTGTAATTCTTTCATCTTGTGTTGTCATCATTCTGGATAAAGAATTTGTCCTTGTTGCAAACATGCCGTTTACAGGGTCAAGCATATTGTTTATTCTTTCTTCCATTTTTGCGAATACGCCTACTGACTCACCCGCTGTGTTTCCTTCGAACTTGCCGCCTGTAAGTGTTGTTTTAATGAAGTCGGGCGAAGCCTCCCAAACTTTATCAAATTCTTCTTCGTCAAATTTAAGTGTAGTCGCGGTATCATCAACAGAAAGTCCTGCATCTCCTGTTGAAAGACCGAATACTGATAATAGAGAACCTCTTACTGCACTTGTGTTTGTGTTAGCAATATTATCAAATCCCGGGATTTCAGGAGTACCTGTTACACCTAAATCGCTTGCAGTTGAACTTAGCATATTTCTAAGTTCGCTTTGTATGCTTCTTAAGCTTGTGTCCATTGCAAGGTAGCCGTCTTTTGCCGTAACTTCCGCTATCTGTTCACTCACTTTATTGTAAGCATTAACAAAGTCTTTTATAGCTGTTTTTATTTCAGTTGTGTCATTTGCCACGCTAAGGGTTACTTCATTAACTTTGTCTTCACCGCTACCGTCAGTAACTTTTTTTGCGGTAATTGTTAAACCTCTTATGCCTGAAACATCTCCTGTGACTACATTGGATGTAGATTCTATTGTGTTACCGTCGATGTTTAATATAGCGTTTTGTCCAAGTGTTTGCGAACCTGATGCTATGGCACCGTTTTCTGTAAGCCCAAACATTTCAAAGAAATCTGAGTCTTCTGATTCAAACTCAATATTTGTTGCACCTGTTTCTTTTGAGGTAAATGTAAGTTTGTTTGAAACGGTGTTAAATCTGACATTTACGTTTGCTTCAGATGATGAGTTTATTTCGTTAATTAAGCTTTGAAGAGTTGTCTTGTCATCTATTGTAAAGCTTGCACCGTTTATTTTTATTGTGCCTTCAGAAACAATATCGCTTAGTTTGCCATCAAGATTAATTGCTTCACCTTCTGCATTTGTTGGTACTTTAGTGCTTTGTGCTGTGGTTTTTGTTGCCAACTGTTCTACAGAAACTTTAATGTCTCCGACAGTAAGCCCGTTTGAACCGGTGGCGGTTACGTAATCTTCGTTACTTGAGGTAACAGCCATTTTGTTCCAAATGTCATTACTTGTGCCTGAGATAACGCTTGTGAATTTTTTTAGTGCGCTTTGCAGCTCGCTAAAAGAAGTTTTTATGGTATTGAGGGCACTGCTTTGGCTTTGAAGTTCTGTCTTTTTATTCTCAAGAGGGGTAATAGTGGTTGCTTTCTTGGCTTCAACTAGCTGTTCAATCCAAGAAACATAGTCCATTCCTGACCCGATACCGCTAAATTGTATGCTCATAATCCTGATTCCTTATCGACAAAAATAAATAATAAATCCTTTTACATTTCAGTATATTCCACAATTTTCCTTTTATAATCATATAAAAGCATTAAATGTTACTTTTTGTTACTTTTGCGTGAATATATCAATCATTATACCCTATATGGGTAATTATAGCAACTTTATTGCTTTGAAAATGACGCATATTGCTGTTGTAGTTTTGCAATCATTTCATCCATGTATTGAAATCTTGATGTTAGTTGTGATTCGTATGAGCTAAGACTGTTGTATGCTCTTGTAATTCTTTCATCTTGATATGATATCATCCTTGATAAAGAATTTGCCCTTGTTGCAAACATACCGCTAACTGGGTCGAGTATATTGTTTAATTTTTTTTCCATTTTGGCAAATATGCCTTCAGGAATCCCGTCGAAACTATAGTCTTCGTATTCTTCTCCGCCGACAAGGGTTAACTTAGCAAAAAAAGGTGCTGCTTCCCACATTTTGTCGAATATTTCTTCATTGAACTTAAGTGTAGTAGCCCTATCGTCAACAGAAAGACCTGCATCACCTGTTGATATACCGAGCAAGGGCATTAGTGCACCTCTTACGCTCATATAATCGCTACCACCAGCAAAGTCTTCTCCTTCCCAAATATTTGGGAGATTCGTCAAGATTAAATCAAGATCATTGGCGGTATAATTTAGCATATTTCTAAAATCTCTTTGTATGCTTTTTAGGCTTATATCCGTTGCAAGATAACCACCTTTTGCGGTAGCTTCGGATATTTGTTCACTTACTTTGTTATATGCATTAACAAAGTCTTTTAGGGCTGCTTTTAAGTCTGTTGTGTCGTTTCCGATGGTAAGAGTCACTTCGCTTACATTATCAGGGTTTGCGCCGTCTGTTACTCTTTTAGCAGTAATTGTCAAACCTCTTATACCTGAAACATCTCCTGTTACAACATTAGAAGTTGATTCAATTCTGTTGCCATCAACAGTCAATATGGCGTTCTGACCAAGCACTTGCGAGCCCGGAGTGATTGTTCCGCCTGTTGTAAGACCAAAGACTTCAAAAAAGTCTGTTCCGTTTGCTTTAAATTCTATATTTGTTGCGCCGGTTTCTTTTGAGGTGAATGTAAGTTTATTTGAAACGGTGTTAAATCTGACATTTACATTTGCTTTGGATGATAAGTTTATTTGATTGATTAGACTTTGAAGAGTTGTTTTGTCATCTATCGTAAAGCTTGCATCATTTATTTTTATTGTGCCTTCGGTAACCGCTTTTGTAAGGGGGTCGTCCAGTTTTATTGTTCCACCGGGGACTGTTTGTTCGTAAGTGCTTGTAGTTCCGGTAATTTCATAACCCATCTGCCCTTTTAGTCCCATTATTTCTGCAAAATTTGAAGTATCGCCATCCTTGCCGATATTTCTTATAAGTCTTGATGCATTCCCTCCATCTATTCTAATTTGCCCATTTGAGGTTAATTCTGCTTGCCAGAATGTTGCGCCACTTATATATGTTCCTAGCATGTTTATTTTTTTTATTATGTCATCGATTTTTTCATCAGGAGATATATAGATTTGTCTTTCATGAGTAGTGCTTCCTGTATCTGCAGTAATGGTTATATACCCATCTTTTGCATCAGGATTTATGTCTGAGAATTTTGTATCAGCAGTAATTTTGTTTGTAACAGTTGTAGTAGATGTCGGAACTTTTGTGCTCTGTGCAACAGTTTTTGTTGCCAGCTGTTCTACGGAAACTTTGATTTCCCCTGGGGTAAGTCCGTTTGAACCTGTAGCTGTTACATATTTTTCATTACTTGAAGTAACACCCACTTTACTCCAAAAATCGTTGCTTGTGCCGGAAATGGTTTTTGTAAATTTTTGCAACACACTACGAAGCTCACTAAAAGAGGTTTTTATAGTGCTAAGTGCGCTGCTTTCGTTTTGAAGGTTTAGTTTTTTGTTTTCAAGCGGGGTAATAGTGACTGTTTTTCTTGCGCTTACGAGTTTTTCAACCCAAGCAGCATAGTCCATGCCCGACCCGATACCGCTAAACTGTATACTCATAATACCAATTCCTTGTTGACAAAAAGATAAAGAAATCCTTTTACAGTTGATTATATTCCACAAGACCTATTTTGGTAAACATATGTAAATATAAATGTTACATTTTGTTACTTGTTTATGCACTTGCAGTATGGTTCAGGGTGGATTGTTATGTCACAATTTTTTAAATTTTTTCTTATTTGATTTTCAATTTCATCGCAAATGTTGTGTGCTTCAATTAAGGTCACACCTGAGGGTAAGTAGATGCTCATTTGTATTAGGCGCTTTGAACCTGATTTTGATGTTCTTATTTGCTTTGTGCCAATTACCCCATGTGCTTTAAAATGATTAAGTACATCATCAATTTTTACTTTGTCTTCTTTTGGCAACGAGCCGTCAAGAAGGTTGTTGGAACTTTGTTTTGTAAGTTTTATTCCTGTTCTTAAGATTATTGCGGCGACAAAAATTGCTATAATCGGGTCTAAAATGTTTAAACCTGTTATTTTTACTGCAAAAAGACCGGCTATTATCCCAAGGGATGAGTATATATCTGCCCTTAGGTGTTCTGAGTCGGTTTTAAGAGCAATTGAGTCCGTTTTTTGTGCAATCTTGTCTAAATATGAGCTTATTAACCAGTTCACAATAACAGACAAGCACATTATCGCTATACCTACGGTAGTTTGTATTTCATGGTTTCCTCCGTGGGTTATTATTTTTTCGCAAGCGACAAAAAGTATATAAAGTGCCGTTAATATGATTAAAATTGCCTCAACAAAGCCAGCAAGGTCTTCGTATTTACCATGTCCGTACGGATGGTCATTATCTGCGGGTTTTGCGGATTTTGAAACAGAAAAGTATGCAAGACAAGATGCGCTTAAATCGGCAAAAGAGTGCAGTGCCTCAGAAAGTACGCTAATACTGCCTGATAGCACTCCTGCGACTATTTTTATTAAGATTAAAACCGTATTGGAGGCAATTGAAACAGCTGCGCCAAACTTTTTTTCTTGAGAATTTTCTATTTCCATTTTACTCTCTGATATCTATTGTTGAATTTATTTCGGGCGGATGTGACAAGTACGCTCTTGTAATTTTTTTACCTTTTGCAACTTTTTGGAGTTCTTTTTTAACTTCTTGTTGCTTGTCTTTTAGAAGTTCAATGTTGCTTTTTTCAAATTCTTCAATTTTGTTTCTGTATTCAAGTCTTTTGCTTTCTTCATCAGGAGTGATTTTTATTATTTTTTCGTAGTGCAAAATGCTTTTGAAAACTTCACCCTTTATTCTGAGTAAATCGTCAAGTTCTTCGATTTTGTCTTCTTCTATTACCGCTTTTATTTGTTCGCAAATTTTATATGCTCTATCATAGAGTCTTATAAGGTGTTCGTAGTTTTTATTCGCCATCGTCATCTTCTTCGTCATCTTCTTCGTCTTTGTCGTCATCGTCACTGTCATCATCGCATACGTACTCTTTGCCTGCTGATTTTTGAACAAGCTCGCTGCGTTCTTTTTGTGCGATTAAAATTGCCTGCTCCCAAGTTGCTTTTAGTTCTTTTAGAAACTTTAAAACTTCATCTATCGGAGCAATTTCGTGTTTGATGTTTGCTTGAACAAGCCTTGCGATAAAATATTCGTATAAATTTATCAAATTGGAAGCAAGCTCGGGATTGGGTTCTTTGTCTATTGTATTTATGAATTCTTCAATTATCCTCTGTGCGCCCATAAGATTATTGTGTGATTGCTCGTAATTTTTTTCCTCAAGGGCAATTTTTGCTTTATTTAGAAATTGTATTGCCCCATCATAGAGCATAACGAGAATTTTTTCGTTCGAAGCTGTTTCTATTGTTGTTTTTTGATATTGTTTAACGTATTGATTCATACTTATATCCTTTTGTTAATAAGAACTCCGCAGGGATTTTTTAAGTTGTCGACAAGAGTGGATAATCCTCCGGGAGTTATTTCTTGAATAGTTTCCTTTCTTTGTTTGTCGTAGATGGCAAGTGAGTTTGTGCTTTCATTTACTCTTATTTCATATAAATCTTTGTTGGATAAGTCTACTTTTTGGAATTCTACCGTTTCTTCGCTGTCGTTGGTTTCCTCTTCGTTTTCTTGCGATTCTTCTTCTGAGGACTCACCGCCGAAAAATGACGTGTTTTCTTTGTCGTCTGTGTCAATGGCGCTTTTTTTATCCAAAGAATTTACACTTCTTGACCCGTTGTTTACATTGGCAAGCATTTGCGAATTTATTGCATTTTCTTTAGATGTATTTTCTTGGACTATTCTTAACTGATTAAGTGAAATACCGTCAAGCGCCATCTTTATTTTTCCATTATGCAAACTACATTTTACATTATTGCATAATTTTGTTATAAATTAAATGGTGTATTTTAATTATTTTTATTATAAACTATAATCATTATGTACTTATCGGGGTATTTTAGTGGAACTGCAAAAAAATTCAGAACTTTTTCTAAATAATGTGTACGCCTTACCGCTTTGGGTTAGGCAAGTTGTTTATTTAAAAACTGAGCAAAAATTATCTGAAGAGTTGGAAGATTTTTTGGATTTGTTGAATCCAAAAGAACCGATTCAGTTTATGGTTCCAAAAATTACATTTAAAGGTAAACGTGAACTTGAAGAAAGGGCTTGCAATTTTAGTGAGCAGTTTTATGCTTTTTTGGAAAATTGCATAGAAAAGTTCGACGTTTTTGAGATTACTTTGAGGAACTTTTGGACTCTTGCAGAAACTGCATCTATTTTTGTCAGAGCAGTTGAAAAGGAATATGTCGAGATTCCTGATTGTGAGAGAAACTATGTAATCATCCAGTTTTTGGCAAACAAAATAAGAACAGGCGAGTTAATGAAAAGGCTGGGTAAAATTGATATCATTCAGCTTGAAAACGCAATTCGCGAACAAAAAAGACTTCTTGAAGAAGGTAAAAAAGAAAGAATAGCAGACATAATGATTGGTCTTGGCTATATAACAGAAGATGATATTAAGATTATATTGCGCTTTAAAGAAGAATCAAAGAAGCGTTTTATAATGGGTCTTGGATTGGCATCTCTTAAAATGGATAATCAGGCAACGGTTGCACAAGTGTATCAAAACATGCAAAAAGAGCTAAAAAGACTTGAGCATGAAAACCGTATATTAAAAACAAGATTAAAGAAACTATTGAACATCAATTAACATTATGCCAAATATCACTCCGCATTTACTTTTGAGTTCTTTTAGAAATAGAGTTATTGACGAGCAGTATTTTGGCTTTGCCTTTCTTTTTGATAACTGTTCTTGCATAAGTTCGTACGGCAAGGATAACGGTTCCAAGTTTTTTTTGAGGTCTTTATCAAAACCTGTTCAGGCAAGCTTGATGCAAGATTTTGACTTGCACAATGCTCTTAAATTAAGCCAAAAAGAAATTGCTATTTGCTGTGCTTCTCATAGCGGCACAGGAGTTCATATTGAGCTTGTTAAAAATATTTTAAAAAAGTCCAAACTCGATGAAACTTTTCTAAAGTGTCCTCCTGCAGAGCCTTTGGATAAAAAAGATTATGACGGTTTTAAAAAGCCGATTTATCATAACTGTAGCGCAAAACATGCACTTATGCTTGCAATTTGCAAATGCAATAATTGGAGCCTTGATAATTATCTTGATTTTGACCATCCTTTGCAAATTATGATTAAAAACAGGCATCTTGAACTAAGTGGCGCAAAAGAGATTGAAATATCTCTTGATGGTTGCGGGGCGCCTGTTTTTGCTCTTAGTGTAAATGAGATTGCAAGAATGTTTTTTAATTTTTTGAATGATGAAAAATATGCCTTTATTTTAAATGCGATTGTAAATAATCCATATGAATTCGGGGGTAATAACAGGTTAGACAGCGAAATAGTTTCTCTTGGTGCTTCAAATTTGGTGGCAAAAGTCGGTGCGGGAGGGTTTGTTCTTGTGTGCAACAGAGAAAAAGACATGATTCTTATTGTGAAAATGTCACAGAATAACAACCTCCCAAGGCGTATTATTACACTAAATGCGCTTTATCAGCTGGGTTGGATTAAACAAAATCCTTCTCCTGTTGAGTATTTTAACGATTGGGGTAAAAAAGTAGGGGCTTATGTTTGTAATTTTTCTTTTTCGTAACAATTTGTGGAAAATTTTATTGTTAAGAGTTAAAATCGGTCTATGCAGTTAGAAAATGTAAAAACTTTAAGTAAGGATAATTTAAAGCAAAAAGTCAGAAAGAACCAGAAGAAAAAAAGCACGAAAGTGCGTTTTTATCATTCTTTTTTGACAATTGTTCTTATACTTTGTGTTTTTCAAATCGGTTACAGTGCGCTGTTAAATATATCAAAAATTGTTATTTATCAGAGCAAAATTATTAAATCGCGTCAGTTGTTGGCTGATGCTCAGAAAAGAAATAAGACTCTTAAAAAAGAAGTAGAAAATTTTAATTCAATGGAAAAGGTTGAATCCATTGCAAGAAATAACCTTAAAATGGCAGCTAAAAACGAGGTTCTTGTTATTATAAATGAGCCTGAGCAAGAAAAAGCAGCACCTGAAACATTTAAAGAAAAACTTGTCTGTTACTTTGAGCAAAATATAGCAAGCAAGTTTAATTTAAATGAAAATAATCTGATATCAAATTAGCTATTTTACAAGCACTATGTTTGGTGCAAAGCCCAAGTTGCCGTTTGAACCGTTAATTGCCGCACTTGCAAGTCTGCGTCTTTTTTTTGCTCCTTTTAGCATTAAATCAACGCATTCAAGCGAATTATTACTGGGTTTCGATAATTTCTTAAGCATAATATATCCTTGTCTTATGCTTAAAATATCGGCTCAGACTTTCTGTACTTTAGAGTCTTGTGTATTATGTAACAAAAAATTTACATTAAAATTTTATTTTTCCGCTGTTGCAAGCTTCCATTAAGTCACTGTAGCCGCCAATTCTTTTACCGTCAATAATAATTTGCGGAACGGTAACCTCGCCTTTTATATCATACATATGAGCAAGTTTTTCTCTCCAAAGTGACTCGTCTTTGTCAATTTTGTGCTGAGTGAAGTTAACATTGTGCTCGTTTAAAAATGCCAGTGCTTTTTTGCAGTACGGGCAGTAATCAACGGTATAAATTTCTACATTCATTTTTCTATCCTTTTTAGAACCTTTTCTACGCTCTCTTTTTCATCTTGAGCTATGTCTAATTTCAGATAGTCTTCAAAATATTCTCTTGCGCTTTCCATGTCGTTTCTTGCCATAAAAAGCATACCGAGTTTTTTGTATGCAAAAGGAAATTTTTCATTAACCGTAAGAGCTTTTAAATAAGAACCTATAGCCTTATCGAGCTGATTATTGCACTCGTATGCTTCGCCCAAATTGTAGTATATAACCGCGCTTTGGTGGTGCTCGATGAGTTCTTCATAATTTGCGACAGCACTTGCATAGTCACCAAGCTCAAAATAGAGCCTTCCAAACTCATAAAACAATTCCCAGTTGTCAGGTTCTTTTGTCTGTGCAACTTCAAGCGCTTCAAGTGCATCGTCATATCTGCAGTCTTTAATAAGCTCTCTTATGTAATCTATTCTTGAAAGTTCGTTTTTCATATGGTTTAATTATATAGCAAATAAGGAAAATAAGGAAATAGTATGTCAGGACATTCTAAGTGGGCAAATATTAAACATAAAAAAGCAAAAACAGATGCGGCTAAAGGTGTCAGTTTTGCAAAATTCTCAAGAGAAATAATAATCGCCGCTAAAATTGGCGGGGCAGATATTAACGGTAACTTTAGATTAAGAACTGCGGTAGAGAAAGCAAAAGCTGGCGGTCTGCCAAACGATACAATTAAAAGAGCTATTGAAAAAGGCGCAGGCGGCTCATCTACGGAAAACTATGAAGAAATCACATACGAAGGTTATGGCGCCGGAGGTGTTGCAGTATTTATTGAGGCTGCAAC
>CALUYX010000003.1 GCA_944325115.1 Candidatus Gastranaerophilales bacterium
TAAAATCCCTGTGCGAGTGGGGTTTAGTCCTACATTTTTTATAATAATTTCGCTATCAGGCACAATTGCCGCCATTACCATAAAAAATGCGGCTGATGAAATATCGCCCGCGATGTCTATGTCTTTTGGCACAAGTTGAGATTTCTCAATTGTGGTGAAAAATCCGTTTTCGTCTTTTCCTGTTTGTATTTGAGCCTCAAGGTATTTAAACATTCTCTCCGAATGGTCGCGAGAAAGAGTGTCTTCCCGGACTGTTGTTTTGCCTTGTGTATTCACTCCCGCAAGCAAAATACAAGACTTAACCTGAGCTGATGCTATAGGGCTTTTGTAGTCTATAGGTTTTAGTTTTGTGCCCTCAATTTTAAGGGGGGCTCTAAAGTTGCTTGATTCAATCTTTGCACCCATAAGACTTAGAGGTGCAATTACCCTTTTCATTGGGCGCTTAGACAGGCTGGCATCTCCTGTTAGAGTACTTGTAAAATCTTGAGAAGATAGCATGCCTGATAAAAGCCTCATTGAAGTACCCGAGTTACCGCAGTCAAGAGCGTTTTTTGGTGCAGAGAATTTTTTTGGAGCATTTAATATAAGTGTGCGCTCGTCAATAAAATCAACCTCGCAGCCGAGATTTTTTATAATTTCAAGAGTTGCTCTGCAGTCTGCACCAAATGAAAAATTGGAAACTTTAACCCTGCCTCCTGTTTGCGCACCAAAAATAAGACTTCTGTGCGAGATAGATTTATCGGAAGGAATGGTTACAGCTCCTCTTAGCCCTCTATTTGGTTTTTGACTTATGCGGTAATTACTCAACTCCTGCTATTTCCTTTACAAAATTGGGTACGTCAAAAACTGCTGTTTGCATTCTTGCATTATAAATTTTGCAAAGTTTAGAAATCTCATCTGCTCTTTGTTTGTCTACTTTTTTGTGGCAGTGAGGAACTTCAACTACATCCGAGCAAAAAGCCCAAGACCAGTAGCCGCCGGGGTATGTGGGGATTGGTCCGCAGTAAGGTGCTACATTTTTGAAGACTTTTCTTAAAAGCTTGTACATTTTGCCCATTTCAACAACATTTGCAAAAGGTGACTCAGACTGAGGAACAACAATCCCGCCTTCGCGCAGTGAATTTTTAACATTTGTATAAAATTCTTCCGTAAACAGCCCCTCCCCAGGACCCATCGGGTCTGTTGAGTCAATAAGAACAACATCATAGCAGTTTTTCTTATTTTTTATGTATTCTATTGCATCTTCAACAAAAATCTTAACTTTTGGGTCATTAAGTCCGCAAGAAATTGTAGGGAGGAATTTTTTGCTTGCTTCAATTACCATGCCGTCAATTTCACACATTTCAATACTTTTAACGGATTTGTGTTTTAGCACTTCTCTTACCGTGCCGCCGTCACCGCCGCCTATTACAAGGATGTTTTCAGGGTTTTTGTGTGCAATAAGAGGGATGTGTGCAATCATTTCATGGTAGAAAAATTCATCTTTCTCGGTTGTCATCATAAGCCCGTCAAGTGTTAGGACGTTACCTAGCCCCTTGCTTTTAAAAATTTCAACTTCTTGAAATTCGGATTTATCTTTAAACAATGTTTCTTCTTTTTCTATTGCAACTCCATAGTGCAGTTGGTTTATTTCATGGTACATGTCAATTTCCTTTATTAAACTCTCTTAATTTATTATACAAAAAAGGAAATTATTTGCTATAATATGTTCAAAGCTATGAGAAATGTCATCCTTAAATCTTTTGAAGACTTTATAACGCAGCCTTTGGGTATTTTGCGCAAAAAAATTATCCAAATAGCAAATTTAAAGTCTGATTTTGTGAGTACAAAGTCTGTAAATGTTGAGCTTTTGGATGATACGATTCAGGTTAATGTTGTTAATAACGACAAAGTTTATAATCTGCTATCGGCTGTAGTGTATAAAAAAAGATTGAATGAATTGAGAACAGCGAATTATGAAAATAAAACAAGCGAGTTTTTTATTAAGCTCACCAAATCTTGAGCTTTGCCCTATGACCGATGTTTGCGAGTTTGCGCTTTTGGGACGCTCAAATGTCGGAAAATCGAGTTTTATAAACACGCTTGTTAATAATCAAAGACTTGCAAAAACATCAAATACTCCGGGCAAAACAAGACTTATAAATCTCTTTGAAATTCAAACAACTTCTAAGCCCTTTATAATTGCGGATTTACCAGGGTATGGTTATGCTAAAGTTTCAAAAGTTGAACAGGAAAAGTGGCAAAAAAATCTTGAAGAATATTTGCTTAAAAGAAAAAATCTTGTATCTTGCATACAATTTATTGATGCGCGTCATGATATTCAAAAAAATGATTTTCAAATGCACGAGTGGCTAAAAGTTAACTCTGTTCCTTGTTTTAGCGTTCTTGCAAAATGTGATTATATTTCAAGAAACGAGGCTTTTAAGAAGTCTGCACAAATAAAAAAATATTTTGGCGGCGATGTATTGCTATTTTCTTCAAAAAACCGCATTTATGTTGATGATTTTTTAAATTATCTTGAAAAATTAATGTAACAAAAACTTAAACTTCATGATTCTTTTAGGAATGAAATGCTATAATCTTGCCATGGAGAGTCCTATTACGAGAAGTTATATAGATGACTTTACGTTTAATCAAATGATTAAAGAAGCTCGTGTGCTCCAACTTAAAAATACAGTAGAGAGAATCGGAGAATTTAATCGCACTCACAGGGACGATATTTTGGATAAGGTTCTTGAAAACACTTCAAAATTCAGAGTGCAGGATAAGTTTAAAGCATTAAAAAATGCAAGAAAAAGTTTATAAATACAGACTCAAGCTTACAAAATACGGTGAGTTAAAATATATTTCTCATCTTGATTGGCAAAATCTCATTATAAAAACACTGAGGCGTTGCCAACTCGAGCTTGTGCTTACGGAAGGATTTAATAAAATACCAAAAACCTCCTTTTCTCCGGCTTTACCTCTTTTTATTGAGAGTGACTGTGAAATAGTTTATTTTCAAACGCATAAACCCTTGAGTGATAATTTTAAAGAAGTTTTTGAAAAAAATACAAATCCTAACGTAAAACTTGTTGAGTGTCTTGATTTTTCTCATGTTCAAAGCAAACTGCCTGCTCCTGATATTCTGCTACAGTGGGCAAAATATACAGCTGTACCCGTACTCTACAAAAATGAGAGTATTTCAAATTTCAAAGAGTTAGAGTATAATACGGAAAAGTGTTTATCTTGCGATGATATTTCAATCGAGAGAAAAACAAAAAAAGGTTTAAATAAAGTTATTAATTATCGAAACTCCCTGAATTTTCTTGAATTCAAGGATGGCGTTTTGACATTTGTTTTAAAAACTGGTCAAGACGAGCACATACCATCGCTTAGAGCGGATGAGTTTCTAAAGGCGGTGTATGGTGAAGAATGGTTATTTGACATTAAAAGAGTGTGCTTTTTCGATAAAGACTTAAAGGTTTTATAAGATTTTAAAGGATAAGTTTATGTCAAAAAAAATTGTAATTTCTGAAAAAGACAACATTGCCGCTCTTATTGAAAATAATAAGGTGAATGAGTTTTTTGTATCAAAGGGTGATGTTTTAATGGGCGATGTTTATCTTGCTCGTGTTGATAATGTCTTGCCCAGTATTGAAGCTGCCTTTTTAGATGTAGGTATGCCCGATAAGATGGCTTTTATCCACGCAAATGATATTTCAGGCAAGGGAACTCTTAAAGAGAAAGTTAAGCCTAATCAAAAGCTTATTGTACAGGTTGTAAAAGAGCCTACAGGACACAAAGGTCCAAGGGTTACTACTGCTCTTAGTTTACCGGGGCGTTTTCTTGTACTTTTGCCCGATGAAACAGGTGTCAATGTTTCAAGAAAAATTGTTTCAAACAAAGAGCGTGCTCGTCTAAAGTCAATTGTTAGTCTTTTAAAGCCTGTAGGTGTGGGCGTTATCGTAAGAACTGAGGCTGAAGGTCAATCTGAGGCTGAAATTCAAGAAGATATAGAAATTTTGCTTGAAAAGTGGAATTCTATAGTAACTGCAGCGGACACTGCTAATCCTCCCTGTCTTTTGTATCGTGACCAAGACTTGTTATACAGAGTAATTCGCGAAGCATGTACTGAAGATGTTGAAGAGATAATCGTAGATACGCCTTTTGCATTGCATAGAACAACTCAGCTTTTGCAACATTGGAATATGAATGTAAAAGTAAATATGCACAAAGGTAATGACCCATTACTTGTTGCAACGGGAGTAAACAAGGAAATACATGCTGCACTTCAAACAAAAGTAAACCTTCCTCTTGGCGGATATTTATTTATTCAGCAGACAGAAGCGCTTACTGTGGTTGATGTTAACAGCGGTAAGTTTACAAGTTCATCTTCTCAAGCGGAAACTATTTTAAAAACAAACCTTCAAGCAGCCGATGAAATTGCAAGACAGTTAAAACTCAGAAACATTGGCGGCATGGTAATAGTAGACTTTATTGATATGGTTTCTCGTATGGATAAGCTTGCTGTTCTTGAACACTTTGAATTGGCGCTTGAGCAGGATAAAGCAAAACCCCAAATCGGTCAACTTTCTGATTTAGGACTTGTTGAGCTTACTCGTCACAGACAAGGTCAGTCATTGGCTGAAATATTTACTAAAAAATGTGATAAATGTAACGGACAGGGCTTTGTTATTGAGGATTTAAAATTCCAAACTTCAAACGCTCAGGGTGAAAACAGAGCTAAGATGAATAAAATCAAAGGTCCTTTTGCTGCAAACTTCACAACAGAAGGTAAACCAAATAATTCAAACGGTCAAAATCAGCAAAAATTCAATAAAAAAGACAAAAGAAACAGATTTAATAAAGATTTTAATAAACCTCAAGAAACCGAAGAGAATATAGTTTCTCAAGAGGCAGAGGTTCAACCTCAAATTGTTGAGGAAGTTGTTGTGCCTGAGATGAATATTGCTGAGGCACCTGTTGAGCCAAAGGTTGAGGAAACAGTTGTTCAAGAAGCACCTCAAACTGAAGAAAAACCTAAAAAAGTTTCAAGAAAAACTAAAAAATCCCAGAAAAAAGAAGCTCAAAAAGCAGCTAATGAAGCACAAAATGCTCCTGTAGAACAAGTTAAGGAGGCTTCTGTCGTAACAAAAGTTGAAAAAGAAAAAGCGGCTACGGAAGAACCTGTCGCAGAAAAACCTAAACGTACCGTGCGCAGAGGAAGAAAGGCAAAAAATGCGTAGAAAAATATTTTCTGTATTATATGTCATATTTTTGTTTGTTTTTATGCTCAAGGGAATACCTGCGCTTTGCGAAGTAACTGATATTCAGAATTCGCAAGGTGCGCAGGAGGTTGTAGAAGTTGTGCAAAACGATGTTAATACTCAGGAAGTTCATGACGAACGGGTTGATGTCGATAAGTTGAATGAAGAGATGGGTCTTGGCGAACAAAGGCAGATTGTTATTGATGATGTTGAAAGTTCGCCCAATGATAACATTGCTTTAACAAAAAAAGTTGTTCCGGATACGCATTCAGAGCTTGTTAAAATGGCAAAAATGTTTTTAAAAGTCATGGTTGCTGTGGCGATAAGCTCGGTTATTATCTTTGTTTTGCTGCTTTTTGTCAGAAGATTTTATACTCCTGTTATTACTATTGATGATTTAAACAGGGATGATAGCAGGAAAATTTCACTGGATACTCCGCAAAACAAAAATGAAGCGCTTAAAACTTTTTTGGATAAAACAAGAGACATGTAACTAAAGAGGTTTTTCTTGCGGTTTTCCGTGCAATTGCAGCAACAGATGAACTATTTTTGGCATCTGGCAAACAAATGAATATTTGTTTATTTCAATCGAACATTTTTTGCAATTGCAATTAATTGAATAGCATTCATATGCTTGCTGTGTCCAGTTTTGCGTAAGTGAATCGGATACCTCACCATTGGTTTGAGGGATAAAAACTTCGGAATTATTCATAACAACACCTCTGAAAATTTACCCTACACTTATATTTTATCTTTATTTTTTCTTGTTTTTATCCTGTATTTGGACTATGATTGTAAATATTAATTTTATTTTTTGTGCTTAGGTAATTTTTTTGATAAAATCAGGCTGTGAGGAGATTTATTTGTTGGAATTATGAAAGATAGAATTACATTATTGCTTATAATATCCTGCTTATTAGCTTTTTTGTTTATTTTTCAAAATTACTTTAAAACTTCGTATGCGGTAATTTTCTTGATATGCTTTATGGCTCTTTATATGCTGTATATGTATCTTTCAATTAAACACCAAAGAAGAAAATTAAGGAAAAATCCGCCCAGCTCGGAGTGTAACTACAGACCTTTTATATCAATTATGATTCCTTGCCACAATGAGCATGAAGTAATTTCTGACACTGTTGAAAATATATTAAACGTAGATTATGAAAATTATGAAATAATTGTAATTGACGACAGGTCTACTGATTGCACCCCTGAAATCGTAAGGGAACTTGCTTCTAAATACAATAAGGTGTCAGCTTTGATTAGAGAAAAAGATGCGTTCCCGGGAAAATCCGCAGTATTGAACGATGCTCTTAAAATAGCTAAAGGTGATGTTGTTTTAGTTTTTGACGCCGATGCAAGAATTGCTCCCGATTTTATAAAAATAATGCTTCCAAAGCTTGAGCCAAAAAGTGTTGGAGCAGTTCAGGCAAGAAAAAATATAATTAATGCGAAACAAAATTTTCTGACCGCATGCCAGTATAATGAATATGTTTTTGATTCATATTTGCAGATTGGCAGAGATGCGGTAAAAGGCGCAGTTGAGCTTCGCGGCAACGGTGAGATGATTAAAAGAGAAGCACTTGTTGATATTGACGGTTGGAATAATGAAACAATAACAGACGACCTTGATATGTCGACAAGGCTGCATATTAAAGGTTGGGATATTCGTTTTTGCCCTGACGCAATTGTAAATGAAGAAGGCGTAATATGCTTTAGTGCTCTTATTCAACAACGCAGACGTTGGGTTGAGGGTAGTATAAGAAGATATTTGGAATTTGCAAAAGACGTATTTTGCTCAAAAGACATGTCCTTGCGTGTAGGTTTTGACCTTATTGCCTATATTTCAGAGTTTCTTTTGCCATTTTGGCTAATTGCCGAATTATTTATACAGGCTTTTCGTTTTGTAAGGGGATACGAGGATAGCATTTTGTCTTCGATTATTCTTCTTGTGTGCACGGGAGTGTTTTTTGCCTGCGGGCTTGTGTATTCGCTAATCAAATATTCGCATTATGATTTCCTTAAGGCTCTTTGGCATGCAATCATAACGGCCGTTTACTTTGTGGTTATTTGGTTCCCTATTGCAATGTTTATTATATTTAAAATCATATTTACCAAGAAAACCATGGATTGGGGCAAGACTCAGCACGGTGTGGTAAAAGACTGTTGCGGAGGGGTGTAGATGGAGTTTCCCGAGTATCATTTTATAGCAATTGGCGGTATCGGACAAAGTGCTCTGGCAGAGATTTTGCTTAAAGAAGGTAAGAAAGTAAGCGGTTCTGATATTTCAAAAAGTAAATATGTAAAAAAACTTGAAAATCTGGGTGCAAAAATATACATAGGACACGGCGCAGACAATATACAAGGTGCGCCAAAGATTGTTATTTCAAGTGCTATAAAAGAAGATAACCCCGAGTTAAAATATGCCCGAGAAAATGGTCTTGAAGTGCTTCACCGTTCAGACCTGCTAAAAGTAATTTCTCAAAGATACTCTGAGTTTTTTGGTTTCTGTGGAACCCATGGAAAAACTACGACCAGCGGACTTTGTGCCTATCTTTTATCAAAAGGCGGCTTTAAGCCGGCGTACGCCATTGGCGGTATTATTCCCGAATTAAATACAAATGGCGATTGTGAGGATAAAAATACTCCGTATTTTGTCGCTGAGCTTGATGAAAGCGATGGAACGGTCGTAAAATATGCTCCAAAGTATGTTTTAATTAACAATCTTGAAGCTGACCACTTAGATTTTTATAAAAACGGTCTTGATGATATTCTAAAAACTTTCCGTAAATTTATCTTGAACCTTAGAACTGATTCCAGAGTTGTTGTTAATATTGACAATGCAGGAAATCAAAAGCTTTTGGAAGAAAACTCCGATTATGGTAATTTTGTTACTTGTTCAATTTTAAACAAGAATGCGGATTATAGTGCACAAAACATTGTGCTTGATGTTTTAAGTTCGAGCTTTGATTTTTATAAAGGCGATAAATGTCTGGGTAAAATAGAGCTTTCTATCCCCGGTAAGCATAATGTTTCAAATGCTCTTGGAGTTGCTGCTTGTCTTATCGAAGCGGGTTTTGGCTTTAATGTTTTTGCGCAGTATTTTAAAACATTCAGCGGTATGGGAAGAAGATTTCAAAAAAGTGCTGAGTTTGACACTATAAGAGTAATTGATGATTATGCGCATCACCCAAGCGAAATAAAAGCGACTCTTGATGCTGTAAAAAACTATGATAATGGCAGGGTTGTTGCAATATTCCAACCGCACAGATTTTCAAGATTTTCAGGTTTTTATAACGAATTTCTTGATGCACTTATGCTTGCGGATTATATTTGTGTTCTTGATGTATATGCTGCAGGGGAAACATATTCAGGGGGTTTAAAGCCGAGTGATTTTGCTTTTGAGCTTCAAAGGGCGGGTAAAAATGCCAAATACTTTTGCGGTTCCATTGAAGAAGCTGCTGAGCAAATTATCGGAACAATTGAGCCTTATGATTTGATTTTTACGCTTGGTGCGGGTGATATTACAAAGATGGGCGGTGTTTTAAATGAATTGTACATGCTCAAAAAGTAACATAGAGTCTTACGAAAAATTTGAATTAAAAAACTTTAACGCCTTGAAAATTTCCTCAACTGCCGATGTTGCATATTTTGTAAAAGATGAAGCACAATTTTGTTCCTTATTTGAGCGTTACAAAAATATTAATGTAATAGGCTGCGGTTCAA
The DNA here is from genome assembly GCA_944325115.1 of Candidatus Gastranaerophilales bacterium. Classification (GTDB taxonomy): domain Bacteria; phylum Cyanobacteriota; class Vampirovibrionia; order Gastranaerophilales; family Gastranaerophilaceae; genus Galligastranaerophilus. The sequence continues at coordinate 8,976 of CALUYX010000003.1, forward strand.
ATGTTCTGCTCTCAAGTTTGGGGGTCAGAGAGCCTGTTGTTCTGACACGTAAAATGTCCGAAATTTCTTTTAGAAAAAATGTTGTTGAAGTTGAAGCGGGTGCTGCTGTTCAGAAACTTTCTGTTGAGGCTTTTAAAAATTCCCTTAGCGGTTTTGAGTTTTTAATCGGACTACCTGCTACGCTTGGTGGTGCCGTTGCAATGAATGCGGGTGCACATAATCAGTGTATATCTGATTTTTTTGTAAGTGCAAGAGTTTTTGATACATTAGAGAATAAAATTTTGTGTTTAGATAAAGAGCAGATGCAATTTTCTTACAGAAATTCTCTCATAAAGAAAAACCCCAACAGATATGTTGTTTTGAGTGCAAAATTTGAACTAATTAAAGCTGAACATTCTGCTATTGAAAATAAAATGAAGGAAAATTCCGAGTTTAGAAAAAGAGTTCAGCCATCGCTTGCGTTACCGAATTTAGGGAGCGTGTTTAAAAATCCCACACTGCAGGATGGTCAAGTACAAAGTGCAGGCATGTTGATTGACAAATGCGGCTTGAAGGGTTATAAAATCGGTGGAGCAGGTGTGTGGGAGAACCATGGTAATTTTGTTATAAATTATAACAATTGTACATCATCAGACTATACAAATGTGGTCTATAAAATGTATGATAGTGTAAAAGAGAGATTTGGAATACAGCTTGAATGCGAGATTGTTCGCATGGGCGAGTTTAGCGAGTCAGAGGAAGAAAAATGGAAAATAATGTCAAATTAAATAAAAAATCTAAAATTGCCGTGCTTTGTGGCGGTATGTCAGCCGAAAGAGAAGTTTCGCTAAGAAGCGGTAAAAATGTTCGCAATGCACTTGTTGCTCTTGGATATGAAAACGCACTTCTTGTTGATGTTGACAGAAACATTGCAAAGACATTAAGTGATGGAAATTTTGAATTTGCCTTTAATGTGCTGCATGGCAGATATGGTGAAGATGGCTGCATACAAGGCTTGCTTGAAATAATGGGTATTAAGTATACAGGTTGCAATGTAAAATCAAGTGCGATTTGTATGGATAAAGAAACTACAAAAAATGTTCTTGCATCCTGTGGTATACCGCTTATTTCTTCGGTGTGTATAACTGAGGAAAATGAACTTGAAAAAAGTGTGTCGGGTTTAGATTTTCCGCTTATGGTTAAGCCTGTAAATGAAGGTTCAAGTATTGGTATGAGCAAGGTTAATAACTTAGAAGAGCTAAAAGAAGCTTTTAAACTTGCAAAAAAGTCTGATAACAAAATCTTAATAGAAGAATATTATCAGGGTAAAAGTGCAACAGTTGGTGTATTACAAAGATATAACGGCGACAAGTTGGAAACTTTTGCAACTCCCATACTTGGTTTTGAAACAAAAACCGATTGGTATGATTATGAGGCAAAATATACAAAAGGGCTTACAAAGTTTATTTTACCTGCGGATTTTAGTGACGAGATGACAAAACAAATACAAGAAATTGCGGTAAAATCTTTTCATGCTTGTGAGTGCAGAGGGGTTGCAAGGGTTGATTTTCTTGTATACAACGATACACCATACGTTCTTGAAATAAATACAAACCCCGGCATGACTGACCTAAGCGATTTGCCTGCTCAAGCAAATCACATGGGCATAGACTACAATTCGTTGGTCGAAATGATACTTAAAACTTCGGAGTTTTAATGGGACAGGAATATTACAGAAGACGTCTTAGAGCAAATAAAATGCGAAGAAAAATTGCTTCTACAAGAAGCATGATAAGAAGGCTTCGCATGTTTTTGCGTCTTGTGCTAATTATTCTTATAGTCGTTTTTGGACTTAAGGTTTTAAAAATGCATGGTTGGTATCTCAATCAAGAACTTTTGTCGGCTACGGATGAAAGTGTTATAAAAATCGAGGGAAATATTATTACTCCAAAGTATAAGATTGTCGATTTGATAAGACAGGTGCAACTTCCTAATACCCAAATTTTCAGGCTTGATACAACTGAAATGGAGGAAAATATCAAGCAGTTGCAGCCCATAAGAAAGGTTTACGTGCGCAGATTTTGGCATCCTGCAAGGATTGATGTATTGGTTGAGGAAAGAGTCCCTGTGTTTTTAATTACTCCTAAAATAGACGCTACGCCAATTGCAGCTATTACAACCGATGGTGTTTTAATTGACAGGGAGTATATGCCGATAAGCCCCAAGTTTAAAACGTATAAAATTATTACCTACGGTGTGCGCGGCGATGATTATGAAAAGTGGAATAAAGAAAGAGTTGATGAAATATTGCGTCTGACCACAGCTCTTGAAGCGTATAGCGGTCAAATAGTTGAGTATATTGATTTGAGAAATCCGACAGATGTGTATATTAAACTTGAAAAAGTTTTAATAAGATTCGGAGAAATCAATGACACAGCACTTGTGAGGGCAAAGTGGATAGCTACAATTTTGCCTGAAACAAGAAACTTTAAACAGAAAATAAAATATATTGACTTAAGGTGGGAAGATGCCCACTATATTAAGTTGGAAGAAAATTCTCAACAAAGTAAAGAAGAACCCAAGGAGCAAGAAAATTAAAAATAGCTCTTTAGCAGTTCTTGAATGTTTGAATCTTCTATTTTGCTAAGTCCTGCCTCAAGTTCGAGTTTAAAACCAAGAACCATTGCCGCTCTTGCACATTCGCACATTACAGTCGGGTTTTGTGTTGTGTGATACAATTGTGCAATTTTGTCTGATTCATTCTTTGCATCTAAGTTTATAATTGCATTTATTGCCCTTATAGCTCTTTTTGAATTTTTAAAAAGCTCTTGTGAAATTACTTCTGCATTAGGATTGTATCTTTTTAGTAAATTATCCAGATTTTTTAATTCACATATGGCGTCTTTGCTTAAATCAAATGTATAAATATTCTCATGACTAACAAGTTGCACAAGTGTTTTAACATCAGTGAGTATTCTTGAATCAAAAGACGATTTTTTATCCAGTCTTTTTTCGCAGAATGAAAAAATGTTAAAGCCATATATTGTTTCAAGAGAAATATCCTCAGGGTATGCGCTTATAATTTCATCGTATAGTGTATTTACTTCTTCAGAAGAAAGTAAGTTATCAAGTTCATCGGGATGGTATTTGTACAAAAGTTCCTGAGCAATATTTGCGCTTAGTACGGAGTCTGATAATTTACCTATAATTAGAGGAAGGTCTTCTTTTGCGCCATAGTTGATTAAAAATTTTATTGCGCTAAATTGTGTGAAATCATCATCGCTTTTAAGCATTTCATAGGCTTCACTTCTTGATGTGTTGTCACCAAACGCAGCAAGAGCTGCAGCGCAAGAGGAGCTTAATATTTCATCTTCATCAAAGGCATGTTTATTTAAATATTCCAATGCTAGTGGGTCATTTATTTTTTCAAAATATTTTGCCGCATGGATTTTTTGCTCAATGTTTCCGTTTTCAAATATATCAAGGATGTCGTCTGTTAAGTCCTCATTTGCATATTTTAGCCATGATTTTACAATATAGTGACTTAGTTGAGAGTCGTATATTTTGGCAAATTCCAAGGTGCTTGCAATATTGTTTTTATTTGTTGCCTGCGATAAATTTCTGATGATTTTCTCCATTATAAAATCAAATATATGCTCGGAATTTTCACAAAGCGTTTTAAATGTTTCAAAATCGCAAGAATCAACAACGTCTTGCGCGGTTTTTTTTGAAAGCTCATTGTCTTTTGATACAAGGTTTTTGGCGTTTTGTGTCGTAAAGTTCATATTTACAATTATACAACAGTTTAAATTTCTTGTATAATTATTTTGTTAGTTTTATAAGGCTAAATTATGTCAGAATTAAAATTTAAAAAGATACTTCTAAAAATAAGCGGTGAGGCACTTTTGGGCGAGCAGGAATTTGGTATTGACCCAAAACCTGTCGAGATGATATGTAATGAAATAAAAAAAGTTCATGACCAAGGCGTCCAGCTTGCCATTGTTGTTGGCGGCGGTAACATATTCCGTGGTATGAAGAACTCTCAGAAGCTTGGTATGGACCAAGCATCAGGTGATTATGTCGGCATGTTGGCAACTGTTATGAATGCTATTGCACTTCAAAGCGAATTAAGAAAAATAGGTGTGCCATGCAGGGTTCAGTCTGCCTTGGATATTCATAAAATCGCAGAACCTTATATAAGATTCAAGGCTATACGACACCTTGAAAAGGACAGAGTTGTTATTTTTGCCGCAGGCACAGGCAATCCATTCTTTACAACAGACACTGCTGCTGCTCTAAGAGCTGCCGAGCTTGGTGCTGAGGCTATGTTAATGGCAAAAAACGGTGTCGACGGCGTATATTCAGATGACCCCAGAGTAAATCCGGATGCTAAAAAGTATGACAAAATCACTTATGATGATATAATAATGAACAACCTGAAAGTGATGGATTTAACTTCTTGTTCTCTTTGTAAACAAAATAATATACCAATCTATGTATTTGATTTTGCGCAAAAAGACAGTATTATTAAAATCTTAAAAAATGAAAATATAGGAACATATGTAGGAGAATAGAAAATGTCAGTTGACGAAATTAAAAATTCGGGCAAAGAAAAAATGGAAAAATGCGTAGCTCAGCTTAAAAAAGAGCTTGCAACAGTTAGAACGGGAAGAGCTAATCCTCTTATCCTTGATAAAGTAATGGTTGATTACTATGGTGCACCAACTCCCCTTCGTCAAATGGCACAAGTAAGTGTTTCAGAGGGTACAACACTTGTAATTACACCTTTTGATAAAACTATAGTTAAAGAGATAGAAAAAGCTATTACAAAAGCAGAATTAGGCATTACTCCTAACTCTGACGGTATTGTTGTAAGACTGGCTTTCCCGCCATTGACAGAAGACAGAAGAAAACAGCTTTCAAAAGATGTAAAAGCGATGGGTGAAAATGCTAAAGTTGCAATACGTAACGTGCGTCGTGATATGACAGATGATGTTAAAAAACTTGAAAAAGCTGAAAATATGCCTGAAGATGCCGTAAAAGATGCTCAGGCTGAAGTTCAAAAACTTACGGATAAATATATTGCGATTGTGGATGAAATAGTTGTTGAAAAAGAAAAAGAGGTTTTAACAGTATAGTGGATGAAACTCAAAAACAAAATAAAACAATGAGAGTAATAACAGGAGTTATTATTTCTCTAATTGCTCTTGTTTGTCTGTTTATGGGTGGTTTGCCCATATTGGGCTTCTTGTTGGTGGTTATTTTCCTTGGTTCGGTTGAATATGTAAAAATCCTAAAGACCAAGGGTTTCCACCCGAGCTTGTCGTTAATTTTGTTGACTGACGTTGTTTTTGCATTGTTAATATTTTTCAGGCGTTTTGACCTTTTGCCTTCGGTAATTTCTCTTGCCGTAATGGCTTCATTCCTTATGGTTTTGTTTATGGGTCGACAACCTTATATTGTTAATGTTGCAACAACTGTTTTAGGGTTTTTGTATTGCGGCTGGTTGCCTTGCCACCTTTTGCTGATAAGACAAATAAGCTCTGATAGAATAAATGCCTTTCAAATTGGAATTAATGAGGGGCTATGGCTTGTTATTTTTGTATTCTTGATAGTCGTGGCAACAGATATAGGCGGATATTACTTTGGTTCAAAATTTGGAAAACACAAGTTATCTCCTGTGATAAGTCCTAAAAAAACTATAGAAGGTGCATTGGGGGCTACTTTTGTGGCGCTTATTGTGGCAGCACTTGGAGTATTTTATACAAAATTAACTATTATTCAGGCACTGACTGCAGGGTTGTTAATTACCGTTTCGGCTCAATTGGGCGATTTATCGGAATCTTTAGTTAAACGTGATGCCGGCGTTAAGGATTCAAGCAATATTCTGCCGGGGCATGGCGGTATACTTGACAGAACTGACGGGTATCTTTTTGCTCTGCCTGTAGCATTTTATTTCTTTGTAAATTTTGCATATGGAAATAATTTAATACATGAGTTTTTTAAATATGTTCAAGGTGCAATAAATGTCTACTTCTGATAGAGAGTTAGCCTATTGCAAATTCTTGGATTCGCTTGGCTTTGGCTCAAGCGAGGATTTTTCTCTTTTTGAGAAAGCCATGAGGCATACTTCTTATGTTCATGAGGCTGACATTCCTATTGAATGCTCATATGAAAGACTTGAGTTTCTGGGAGATGCGGTATTAAAGCTTGTTGTGAGCAAGTATCTGTATTTAAAATATCCCCAGTATAAAGAAGGTATTCTCTCAAAAGTACGAGGAGAAATTGTTGCTGATAAAACTTTGGCTGAATTTGCAACCAAAATCGGGCTGAATAATTTTATTTTAATGTCTAAAAACGAAAGAAAAACAGGCGGTGAGAAAAAACAGTCTATTTTGGCGTGCGCTTTTGAGGCTTTTTTGGGTGCAATTTATTTAACCTGCAAGCAAGATGGCTATAGTAAAGTTGAAGATTTTCTGGTTTCAAATTTCTCTTGCGATATGTGTAAAATTGAAGAAAATATAGAAAAAATTAACCCTAAGCAGCAATTGCAGGAATACACGCAAGAGAAAAATCATACACTACCTGAGTATGTGCTGATTTCAAAGACCGGTTCCGAACATAATTCCGATTTTGAAGTTGGTGTTTATTTTGAAGGAAAACTGCTTGCAAAAGGTATGGGCAAATCTAAAAAGCTTGCTCAGCAAGACGCAGCAAAAAATGCGCTTGAGTATTTAAAAAGTGAGGGCTTATGGGAATCGTAGTTTCTCCTTCAATTTTATCTGCGGATTTTGCAAATTTAGAACGGGATGTCTTAGCCATTAAAGAAGCGGGCGCCCAGTGGGTGCATATTGATGTTATGGACGGCCATTTTGTGCCCAATATTACAATTGGTGCGCCTGTTGTAAAAGCCTTAAGAAAAATTCAAGATATTAAGCTTGATGTGCATTTAATGATTAGCGAACCTAAAAAATATGTTAAAGATTTCATATCGGCAGGAGCTGACATTATAACTTTTCATTATGAAGCACAGAAAGAATTTAATATGGAGATAATTGAAGAAATAAAATCTTCAAATGTTATGGCGGGACTTTCAATTAAGCCAAAAACTCCTGTTTGTGAGATTGAAAGGTTTATACCTTATCTTGATTTAGTTCTTATTATGACGGTTGAACCCGGTTTTGGCGGGCAGAAATTTATGCATGAGTGTGTGAATAAAATTGCTGATGTAAGAGAGTATGCAAGGCTTGCTAAAAAAGATAATTTATTTATACAAGTTGACGGCGGTATTAACGATAAAACTGCAAAAATCTGTAAAGATTTAGGTGCCAACTCTCTTGTGGCGGGCAGCTACATATTTAATTCAAGTAATATAAGTGCCGCTATTAATTCTCTTTTTTAATTGAGTACATACAACCGCAGTATGTTTGCTTGTACATATTATTTTCTCTTGCAATTTGCTGTGTGATTTTAAAGCCGTTTTGCTTTTTGAAATTATAAGGGATAAACTCTAAACCAAAGTTTTTTGATGAAATTTCTCCTGCTTTAAAAATTTGCGACGATACTTTATGAGGACTTATAGTTAAAGTTGTTGTATATTTTGTAATTCCAAGCTCTTTTGCCTTGCTTGCGGTTTTATTTAAGCGCAAAAGAAAACATTTCTCGCACCTTTTTCCTTTTTCAGGTTCATTTTCATACCCACTGGCAATTGTCTTGAAGTCTTCGGGGCAGTATTTTTCATAAATAAGCTCAAAGTTTTCTTTTTTTGAATAGTTAATTAGTTCATTGAGCCTTCTATGGTATTCTTCTTGCGGGTAAATGTTTGGATTGTAGAAATATACAATAGGCTCAAAGTTGTCATCTCTTAGTTTTTTTATTGAATAAGCGGCGCACACCGCGCAACAAGCGTGAAGAACAATTTTATTCAACCTTGGTGCCTCTTTTATGTCTTGCTTGAGCTTGTTTGTATAGTGTTTTTATTTTGTAATACGGCATAGCACTAATGTATGGTATGTCATCTATTACAATTGTTGGAGTACCGTAAATTCCTTCTTTGTGAGCGGAGTCAATTTGTTCAAGCAGCTCTTGTTCAACTTCCTTAGATGCGACGTCATTTATAAGGCGTGGGATGTCTATGTTTATTTTTTCACTTAAATAAATAATATCCGCCTCACTGTTTGGGTGTTCATCATATATCAGATTTGCCATATCCCAATATTTTCCTTGTTTTTTGGCAGCAAGAGCATATCTGGCCAAAATACAAGCGCCGGGATGCATTGTGTTTTCAATATATTTGTTGCAGGAAGTATCAAGCGGGAAGTTTTTGTGAATAATTTGTATATTTTTTTCTTCTTGTGCAAATTTGCTAACCATTATATTTGTAATTCGACAGAAAGGGCACAAAAAGTCGCTGTAGAGATATATTTTATCCCCATTGGGGTTACCCAAGACATTTCCGCCTGTTGCGTATTTGTTTTTTTCCATTTTCAAAAATTCATCAAATGATTTTTGGATTTTTTGTTGAGGTGAAAATACCATGGAAGTATTTGTATATGTTACAAATGATGCAAAAGTTATAATTGCTATTATTGTAAGGATGGTATATTTTTTAGCACCGTCTATAAAATCTACCACCGTGTTTTTAATATCAACAAGAAAGAAACTGCCTTTGCTTTTTGCACCAATTGCAATGAATAAATCTATGAAGTAGGTAATAAAGCAAAGTACACAAATTTTATTTATTTTGAATATGGAAATTGAGGCAAGACACATTGAAATTACAAAAGACAAAAGCCCGAGTGTCGCTATGTAGCTCTTTGGATTTTTAAAGACATCAAATATTGTGTTTTTGAACTTGTCTTGAATAATGTGTACAAAATTTAAAAACAGAGTCAAAAGATAGTAAAACATTCCCCAAAGGGCAAGCGGAATTCCCAAAAACATAGAATAGTTTGTTTTTGCCACGCCGTCACAGTCTATTAGGCTATTTACCGAACAAAAACTTGCATTGTATTGCTCATTAAAATTTACTTTAAAAAATATTACGGCAAGCTCAATGGTCAGAATTAATCCTATTAAGGCGAAAACCGTTATAAATATTGTCTTTTTCTTATCCATAATTCCCTCTTTAATAATTCTACCTCAAGGCAGCTTTTTTTGCATTAACGTTAAGTATATTAAATTTTGTAACAATCTTTAAAATTTAATTATACTTTTTCTAAAGTTTTAAACAAAATTGCCGAAATCTTGAATGACAAGGTTACAATACGGGAATCATGAAAAAGAAAGGATTTTTCAGGAGCTTATGTAAAGAATTGTAAAGATATATACTTTTTATGAATATAGTATATACTTTTGGTTTTTATATAAGTAAGAAATGTAAAGGTGGTATAATATGGGACTAGCAGCAAGCCAAGGTAGATTGTTACTACTAACGGCAAGAAAAAGTGATTTAGAGTTTCGCGCTCAAGAAATTTCTCAAAGAAGATTGATTCTGGCAACAGAATTGGAATCAGTTGCATCCGAGTATGCTCGTGCATCAGCAAACAGACAGATGAAGTTAACTACATTTGTAAAAATGGGTCAAGCAAACCAAACTGCAGCAGTAAACTTGACTTATTACAACCTTTATAATCATGGTTGTACATCAGTTCAGGCTAAAAACGAAGATGGCACTCCAAAAACTGATAGCAATGGAAATCCTGTTTATGAATACAGTGCGTACTCTTCATATCGAGTTAAAAATGCAAACGGACAAGTTGTTATACCTAGTTCTGACTATGCTCCAACACCAGAGTCTCTCGGATATAGCGGTCTTACGGCAGTCAAAAACGAAGCTGGTGTAATTACTTACGCGGACAATGATAACCTAAATAACGCAAAGGTGGTTATAACAATTGATAATAGAAATTATGGGCAATATTCAGTAAGTGGTCATATAGACGATCAAGAACTCAAAACAGAGTATGTCATAGATCCAAGATTGGATGATAAATCTGAAACCGAAAACTGTTTCCAAGAAGGATTAAGAAACGGCAAATATATTATCGAACAGTTTGTTAATGTTGATGGAAATGGTAATGCTATTCAGGGTGAGTGGCAGCCCGTAGGTTGGTCAGGAATGACAGAAATTCAGGATAATTACTATACTGAAGATGACGCTTATGCGCAAGCAAAATACCAATCCGCCTCTGCAAGAGTTCAAGCTCAAGATAAAAAACTTGAAACAGACCAAAAACAAATTGAAACACAACATAAAGCAGTTGAAACCGAATTTGAATCAGTTCAAAAAGTTATTACAAACAACATTGAAAGTTCATTTAAAATGTTCAGCTAATTGAACTAAAGCCCCATTTACCTTTACTTACTACCAAAAACCGACCTTTTATGGTCGGTTTTTTAATTTTCTTGTTGTTATACCAAAATCTTCCAATTCTTTTTTTAGTTTTGTTATGGGAAGAGTGTTGAAATGAAAAATTGATGCTGCAAGTGCCGCATCTACATTTGTTTGAGTGAACACATCTTTAAAATGTGTGCTGTCTGCACCTGCTCCGCCTGAGGCTATAACAGGTATATTTACGCAGTTACTTACAAGTTTATTCATTTCAATGTCAAAGCCTTTTTGGGTCCCGTCATAATCCATTGAAGTAAGCAGAATTTCACCCGCACCTCTTTGTTGCACTTCTTTTGCCCAGTCTAAAAGTTTTATTCCGGTATTTTTTTTGCCTGCATTAATATGAACAAAATATTCATTATCTATTTTTTTTGCATCGATTGCAACAACTATGCACTGTGAGCCAAAATAATTAACACATTGGTTGATAAGCTCCGGAGTTTTTACTGCTGCAGAATTTATAGAAATTTTGTCAGCTCCTGCAATTAAAATAGCTCTTATATCATCAATTGAATTTATTCCGCCTCCCACGGTAAAGGGTATAAATACATTTTTTGCAACAGCTTCAACAAGTTCGACTATTGTCTTTCTTTTTTCGTTTGTTGCGGTTATATCCAAAAATACAAGCTCATCCGCTCCCTCTTGAGAGTATTTTTTAGCTAGCTCAACAGGGTCACCTGCGTATTTTAGATTTTCAAAATTTATACCTTTTACCGTTTGCCCATCTTTTACATCAAGACAGGGTATTATTCTTTTTGTAAGCATTAGTAGTCCAGATTCATTTTTGAAAATTCTACAATTTGATTTTTACCGTGTTTTTTTGCAGCATATAGTGCGTGTTCTGCGTATCTTATTATTGTATTTGAATTTTCTTCAACGTTTTCTAGGAATGGATATGAAGAAATACCGCCTGAAATTGTGATAGGATGTCTTTCATCTTCATTTGCGGGGATAAATTCCATTTTTTCAATATCACGTCTGAATCTTTCAGCAAAAATAAATGCATTGTCCTCAGACGTGTTTGGTAGTATCAAAATAAACTCTTCATCACCGTATCTTGTTAAAATGTCTTCTTTTCTTATGAGTGCTTGCAGCATTTGTGCAATTTTTTTCAAAAGAACATCACCCCAGTCATAACCGTACATATCGTTAACGGTTTTAAAGAAATCGATGTCAAGCAACAAGCAAGAAAGGGGTGTGCCATACCTTTTTGCTCTGGACATTTCGGCTTCGAGTCTGTGATGCAGGTATTTTCTGTTGTACAGACCTGTAAGTTCATCTGTTACCGATTGTTTTTTGAGGTTAATTCTGTATTTTGAAGTTTTAGCAAGTGCTTCTATTCTTGTATTAAGCTCTTTTTCATTAACAGGTTTAACTATAAAATCATATGAGTCTGCTCTTACAACAAGGTTGTCAGGAATTTCATCAACTACAATTAGCAGAGATGTTTCAAATTTTGTAACGGCACAGATGTCTGCTATTTTATTTATCGGACCTTCTGCTATCATTACTGCAGGATTTACCTCTTTGTAATTTCTCATTTCATCTAAAGTAAACTGCCTTAAAACAAACTCATCATTTGCATCGTTTAGCATTTGGGCATAGTTGCTATTGCCATTTTCGCTGTAAAAAATAATATTCATTTTACTATCCTTTATATGGTACCTTCATAATTATATCTTTAATTTTATATCGCTGTATTTCAAATTTTCCGTTTTGTGTGTATATTGTCGCTCCGTATCTGTCAAGGCTTTCAATTCTGCCTGCAATTTGTTTTGTTTTGCGAGAGAAAAAGTATTTTTTGTAAGTTATTGAATCTTCAAAGTAATCATTATTTACTTCGCGGCTATATGTTCTATCCGAACCGTTTTCTTTAATTACAATCAACCCTGCACTTACTGTCTTTATCCTTCCTTGTGACTCTCCAAAGGGGCTAATAACAGTATCCGCCACTGAGCACAAATTTGCACTCATTAATAAAATCAAAACAGCTGATAATATAAACCTTTTCCCAAGTTTTATTTTCATAGCTCAAAGTATATCATAGTTTTTAAGTTTTTAGTTAATTTTTCATACATATACATTATGTTTTTTCCTTAAAAGTTTTCTAAACTGTATATAGATAGCGGAGAGAGAATTTGCCGGCGCAACTTAGAAAACAATATACATATAGTGACAATTATTCTACTGTTAGGGCTTACCCAAACAAAAGAGCTGAGCATGTTCAAATGCCTGTCAGAAAAAAAAGAAAAAAGCAAAATCCTATCTTGCTTTTAATTCGTTTTGTACTTTTATCAAGTTTTCTGACCTTTTTTGCATATTTTGTTTCTCCTTATGTCTATGAAAAGTACTTTGAACCTTTGTTTCTTAATCACTTTTTAAACAGAAACATTAAAATCGACACTTCTTCTTATGTTTCGCCGACTTTAAATTACTTAAGCAATTCAGAACTTTTTGGAAGAAAATTGTTAGTTCCTTTTGCGACGACATCAAAGAATATAACAAAAATACAATCCCAAGGAGAGCTTTCTCAGATTAAAGCAGACTTAAACGCTCTTTTTCAAAAGTATCCGAATCTAAAGCCGTCGGTTTACATTTGGGAATATACAAGTGCAAAAGAAGTTGATATTAACGCTGACAGTTTGTACAGCTCGGCAAGTATAATTAAGCTTCCTGTGTTATTTGAATTATTTAGAAAAATTGACAGAAGCGAAAAAGACGGAAGTAATGATACGGTTTTATCAAAAAAACTTTACTATAGCGATATTTATAAAACTTGGGGCTCGGGAAAACTTCAATACGGACCTGTAAACAGGTATTTGAGTGTTGATTATTTGGCAAAAATTATGATAACCCAGTCTGACAATTCTGCAACAAACATGCTAATTGAAGAAGTAGGCGGTTTAGGTGCTCTTAATTCCTCTATGCGCTCATTGGGGCTGGATAAAATTCAGTTGAATAATTGGTTGCCTGATGTTGAGGGAAAAAATAAAATAAGCGCAAGACAAATTGCCACTCTTCTGTATAACCTTGATAATCCTCGCTTCTTATCACAAAAAAGCAAGATTACCATAAAAGAATATATGGCAAATGTTGAAAACAGAAGTCTATTGCAGGCAGGGCTTCCTCCTGAGGCAATTTTAATACACAAAACAGGCGACATTGGTAAAATGCTTGGTGATGCAGGTGTTGTCTATGCACAAAACGGCAAAAAATATATAATAGTAGTGTTGGTAAATCGTCCCCATAATGATTACAGTGCAAGAAATCTGATTCAGGAGGCTTCTGAATTGGTTTATAAAAGAATGCTTCAAATGTAGCTAGTTGCTTTGTGTTTGCTCGCGCGAATTGCTTATTTTTTCACTTGCTATTTCACGCCCGATATCTTGCATGATATCAACGGCGTCATCTTCCTTGCCTATTGGCGTAACAATATTTTTTATCTTACCCATTAGATTTGTGCCGATATTTTTTGCTTTGCTATATATTCCGCTAAAAGTAATTTCGCAAGCCTTGTGCTGATTATTAACACAAGGCTTGTTTGCATATATGTATCTGTCGTGTTTTTTGTTTTCTGCGGCTTTTGAGTAACATAAGTTACATTTTAGACCGTATGCGTTTTGTATTTTCATATGAATTTAGTGTATTTTTGGTAAATTTCTAAGTTTTATGTGAAGTTCTCTTAGCTGTTCTTCTGAAACTTCTGACGGCGCTTGAGTCATAACGCATTTAGCCTGAGCGTTCTTAGGAAATGCTATTACATCTCTGATTGAGTTTGCTCTTACAAGAAGTGCAACAAGCCTGTCCAGACCAAGAGCAATACCACCGTGCGGAGGTGTGCCGTATTTAAATGCATTAATCATAAATTCAAATTTATTGTGAATTTCTTCTTCGCTTAAGCCAAGAGCCTTGAATGCTTTTTCTTGAATTTCGGGGTCATGTATTCTTATTGAACCGCCGCCAAGCTCGTTGCCGTTGTATACAACGTCATATGCTATTGATTTTACGTTAGCTTTGTCTGTTTCAAGCTTGTCTAAGTCTTCGTAAGCAGGCATTGTGAATGGGTGGTGAACGCTTACATAGCGGTCTTCTTCTGCCGAGTATTCAAAGAGAGGAAAATCAACTACCCAAAGCAGGTCATGTTGAGATTTATCTATCATACCGAGTCTTTCGCCAAAGTATAATCTAAATCTTCCAAGTACATCAAATACTACTTTGTGAGCATCGGCTACAAAGAATACGATGTCGCCCTTTTGAGCATCGGCTCTTTTTTGAATTTCATCGATTTGTTCTTGAGTTAAGAACTTAAATACAGGAGATTTTACGGTGCCATCTTCCATATATGTAACCCAAGCAAGACCTTTTGCACCAAATGAAATAGCCAGATTTCTGACATCATCCATTTCTTTTCTTGAATAACCTGCAATTCCAGGGATTTTTATGGCTCTTACCGTGCCGCCTTTTTCAACTACAGACTTAAATGCCTCAAAAGTAGAAGCTGCCATAATGTCTGATACATCAAAAAGCTCAAGTCCAAAACGAGTATCCGGCTTATCTGAGCCGTATTTTTCCATTGCTTCTTTCCAAGTTAATCTTTTAAAGGGAGCGCTAACTTCAACCCCTGCAGCTTTAAAGGCATCAACAATAAGTCCTTCAGCCATTTTTATAACGTCGTCTTGTTTTACAAAGCTCATCTCAATATCAACTTGAGTAAATTCGGGTTGTCTGTCGGCTCTTAAGTCTTCATCCCTAAAGCAGCGCGCTATTTGGTAGTATTTTTCAATGCCGCCAACCATAAGAAGTTGTTTAAAAATCTGAGGTGATTGAGGAAGTGCGTAGAACTTGCCGTCATGAACCCTGCTTGGTACAAGGTAGTCACGAGCACCTTCGGGGGTTGCCTTTGTAAGGTTAGGTGTTTCAACCTCAAGAAAGTCTTCCTTGTTTAGGTAGTTTCTTATTGCAGCTACGATTTTATGTCTTAGAGTCAGATTTGAAAGCATTTTTTCACGTCTGATATCAAGGTAGCGATATTTAAGACGGACTTCTTCGGATACATCTTCATCATCAAGCACAAAAGGCAGTGCGATTGCTTTTGAAAGTATTTCTATGTTGTCAGGATACATTTCAATTGTACCTGTTTTAAGTCTTTCATTGATTGTGTCATCAGGTCTTTTTGAAACTTTACCCGTTACTTGTATAACAAATTCGCTTCTTAATTGTTGGAATTTTTCATACACTTGAGGATTAACTTTCGGGTCTGCTACAACTTGAAAAAGTCCGCTTCTGTCACGTACTTCAACAAATATAATGCCGCCCAAGTCGCGAACTGTAGAAACCCAACCGGCAAGTGTACATTCTTTTCCGATGTATTCTTCGTTTATTTGTGTGCAATTTTGTTTTTTGTAAGACAATTCCATGCTTTTTAATCCTCTTAAATTCTCTTTATAAAGTAATTATAGAATAAAAATATTATTTGACCACGATTTTTTTTAAGTTACACTGGTATTGTTATTAATTTAAATTGGAGTGAGTATTAAATGGCATTGAAAAATTTCTTATTTACGTCCGAATCTGTAACAGAAGGTCACCCCGACAAAGTATGTGACCAGATTTCAGATGCTATTTTGGATGAATTTTTGACAAAAGACCCTAAATCAAGAGTTGCGGCTGAAACTACAGTTACAACCGGTATGGCTCTTGTTTGCGGTGAAATTACTTCTAACTGCTATGTTGATATCCCATCAGTCGTTAGAAACACTATCAAATCAATCGGCTACAACGGTGAAGAAGGCGGCGGTTTTGATTATAAAACTTGTGCCGTTCTTACAAGTATTGACGAACAATCAAGTGACATCGCAGGTGGTGTAAACAAAGCTCTTGAAACAAGAAGCGACAACGCTGATACTTCAAAAGACGAAACACTTGATATCGGCGCAGGTGACCAAGGTATTATGTTTGGCTATGCATGCGATGAAACACCAGAATTAATGCCATTGCCAATCTCTTTGGCTCACAGACTTGCTTTTCAGCTTTCTAAAGTAAGAAAAGACCGCACTGTTAACTATTTAAGACCTGACGGTAAATCTCAAGTTACTGTTGAGTATGTTGACGGAAAGCCTGCAAGAATTGATACTATCGTTATTTCAACCCAACATGACCCTGAAATTAACGGCGTTAGCGATAACCAAAAAATTCAGCAAATTATCCGCGAAGATATGATTAAATACGTTATTGAGCCTGTTTTTGCAAATGACGCAATTAAACCTGACTCAACAACTAAATATTTAATCAACCCTTCAGGCAGATTTGTTATAGGTGGACCTCAAGGCGACGCCGGTCTTACAGGAAGAAAAATAATCGTTGATACATATGGCGGATATGCTCGTCACGGCGGCGGCGCATTCTCTGGTAAAGACCCGACAAAAGTTGACCGTTCCGCTGCATACGCTGCACGCTGGGTTGCAAAAAACATAGTTGCAGCAGGTCTTGCTCAAAAATGTGAAGTTGAACTTGCTTATGCTATCGGTGTAAGTCGTCCTGTATCTGTTCTTGTTGATACATTTGACACGGGTAAACTTGATGATGAGTGCTTAGCAAAGCTTGTTGAAAAGAACTTTGACTTGCGTCCTGCAGCAATCATTAAACAGTTTGACTTAAGAAATTTACCTGCTAAAAATGGCGGTAAGTTCTATCAAAGACTTGCAGCATACGGACACATCGGAAGAGTTGATTTTGAAGTACCATGGGAAGATACTTCAATGGCTGCTAAACTTAAAGAACAAGCACTTACTTGTGCAAAGTAAAATACTAAAATTTTGCGGCGGCTAGTTTTAGCCGCCGTTTTTTAATATTATGAATGAAGATTTCTTTTTAATTTCTGATATTTTAAATGATAGTTTATTTGGTTCCAATAAAAGGAATGCAATAAGATATTCTACCATTTTTTCTTTTTGGGCTCAGATAGTGGGCAAAAAATTTGCAAATTCAACAAAACCTTCCAAAATTAAAGGCTCTAAGCTTTATGTGAGTTGCGAGAATCCTTTTGTGGTTCAGGAAATGATTATGTATAAAAAAATTTTGTTGAATAAAATAAGACCGTACAGTTCTCCTCTTGGGGTTGATATTGACGATATGGTTTTTGATTATAAAAGCTGGAGTGATGAGCAAGAAATTTCAACTGTCGATGATTTTCCCAAGTTTTATGATGATAAGGAGCTTGACTTGCAGGATGTTGACTGCTCTGAATTTGAAAAAGTCTTTTTAAATATTGATAATAGCCCATATTTGAATGATGAGCAAAAAGATAAATTTAAAAATAGAATTATAAAGCTCCAAAAAGCAAAAAAGCTCAGAAATTCTTAATGCTCTTGTAAAGATTCTAAAAAAAATATAGAATATAATGGTAGTTTATTTGAAGGTTGTTATGAGTGATAGCGAAAAAAAGGTTGTTTCAATAGGTTCAAAGGCTAAAAAAAATAGCGAAAAGAAAGAAACAGAAGTTCACAGAGAGCTTGAATATTGCAGTTTCTGTGGCAGACCAAATACCATGGTCCCCAAACTTGTTAAAGGACCGGGGGTAAATATATGTTCTGAATGCACACTAATTGCTGTTCAATATCTCATTTTGCAAGATGGCGCTCTTTCAGCCGAAGCTCAGAGAATCATAGATATGCTCTGGGGCACTAAAAAATGAGCGAGGTGTCTAAGTTTTCAAAAATGCAAATAAGGGCGCAGGTTTTGCAGCTTGTTTTGCCTTTTAAAAATTCTGATGCTATACCAAATGATGTTGTTATTGAAAATTGTATAAATGAACTAATAGCACTTGAGAACACCGATTTTGTTACCTCGCTTTTACTAAAGGAGCTTTCGGGCTCCTCGAGCACTTATGATAATGTTTTGACATTAATTTTGTATAATGTTTCAAATCCTGAGATTTTGACAAAAAATATACTTGAAATGTTGGCTGATAAATCTGTTTTAGATGTCAAAAAGCTTTTTTTGATTGGAATGTTGAGGGATTGCGGCAACAATATCGATTATAATTTTATTGAGTCCTGTGTGAATAACCCTGATGAGGCAATTGATGCTGAAACAAAGAAATTTTTGCAAGAGGCTGTAATCAGCCCTGAAACTCAGATTGATTTTTTTGATTTTTATTTTACGGTAAACGCAAGTGACCGTCAAATGCTTGTAGAGTCTATAATAGCAGACTATTCGGGTGATGATGTTGCAAACATTTTATCTCCTTTTGCTTATTTCTATCCTGAAATTTGCATTGATGAAAAAATTATAAATGCGCTTGCTCAGTCAAAATCTTACTTTGCGTATCCTGCGCTAAAATGGTGCAGTGAAAAATGTCCGGATAATTCACTTGCTTTGCTTGCAAAAAAACAGCTCAATAAGCTTGATTTTTCAGGTACGGACATTAAAAAAACAAAAAGCGAAATTTACTCAAAAATGCTGAGTGGCTCTGTTCCTTATGGTTTTTGGTATTCTATAGCTGATGGAAATTCAAATATATCTTGTGTCTTTGCGCGCAAAAGGAATGATGGCAGTATTCAAACATTTTTTACAGTATTTAATCTTGAATATGGTCCTGTCTGCACTTTTGGTTTTAATGAAATTTTAAAACAAGATTTTGATATGGTATTGTTGAGATTTTTCAAATCTTCCTTGCATGCAAAAGTTCCTGTTTTTGAGGGCAAAGTAATTTTTGATTATTTGACATCAAGGGGTTGGCAAAACTCGCGCAAAATACCTTATGAGTTTGTTTGCTGGATGCCATTAACTTATGATATCGATACTTCTAGTAATTTTAACGATTTAATAAGTTTGGATTACGATAAAAAGATTCCCAATAAAAACATTGTTTATCAGATTTTAAATTCGGAAATCTTTTCAAGCTGGTTTTTTGAATATGGTGATTTAGAACTTTTTGACAACATTGTTGATGTAATTGAAAAAGAAAATATTTTAGACATAGCAAAAATTGACTCTTTAATTTTGGATAGCACTAAAAGTCTATTGAGCAATTGTGGTTTTAAGGAAAAATTTATTGAAAAAATAAAATTTCAGTCCTACATACTAAAAAATTCAAACATGGAATCTACATCTCGTTCTTTGTATTCATGCGTAGCAAGTGATGAATATTTGCAAATGCTTCTTGTGCACATTTTAAAAAGAAGTTTGTATGAAAATTACCTTAAAAAAGTGCATTTGTCTGATGCATCGGAGAAAAGAACGATTTTTACAAAAAATAATGCAAAATATAATCTTGACATTGCAAATGCAATGATAAAGCTGATTGAGGAACAATGGACATAAAAGAGAGAATATTAGGGCTAGATATTGGAACAAAGCGCATAGGGGTGGCAGTTTGCGACCCGATGCGGATAATAAGCTCGGAAGTTGGCTTAATTGAAAGAAAACCTACATCAGATGGTGACCGACTGGCTCTTTTAGAGATTGAAAAATTGTGTGAAAAATATAATACAAAAACAATCCTGATTGGAGTTCCGTATAATATGGACGGCTCGCTTGGGTTTCAGGCGCAAAATTGCATAGATTTTATCAAACCGCTTGATGGAAAATACAAAATCTTATATCATGATGAAAGACTTTCTTCTTTTGAGGCTGAAGAAATTTTAAAAAAAGAAGGAAAAAAATACACAAAAAACAAGGGGCTTGTTGATATAAAAAGCGCATGCCTGATTTTGCAAGACTATATTAACGAAATGAGATGAATATGGAAAAAAATGAATTCGAAATAATTAAAACTATTGGTGAAGAGGGTGAAGAAATTGAACTTAAGCTGATTGACATTGTAACTGTTAACGATGTCGATTATGCACTTTTGCTTCCTGCTGATGCCGATATGGATAATGATGAAGAATGTGAAATCGTCCTTATGCGTCTAAAACAGGACGATTCCGAGTATGTTTTTGAAACAATTGAAGATGATGACGAGTTTGAGCTTGTATCTCAAGCTATAATTGAAGATGATTCGGATGAATAATCTACATCTTCAATGTTAAAATATCATTGAGCTTTTCAAAAGTTCTTGAGTCACTGTCATCTTTTTGCTCGAGTTGACGAGATATTTTTACTCTTTTGTTTCTAAACAACATATCGCAAAATGCTTCAAGTCTTGTAACAAAGCCTGCTTCACCTGTGTGTTCATCTATAGACAAATGCAGAAGCGGTTTTTGGAAGTTTTTGGCTTTTCTTTTTATGTCTTCAATCATGAGCGAATCCGGTCCGCAGCCAAAGGCAGTTATTGTTATTATGCCGTCTATGTTGTTGTTTTTAAGGTAATGACCGGCACAGCCCGTAACTTCAAGTTGATTTGCCCAGTATAGGCTTGTATCAAGCGTGCTTATTCCGCTTAAAAGCTCTTCATCTGTCAATTGGTAAGCATTATGAACAACGACACCCATATTTTTAAGTTTTTTGAAAATATCCATGCTCGCTTTTTTGTCATAGATGTTGTAGCCATGCGCAACAAGAGCAACGTGTATCACCCCTTGTGAATCTTGAGTTTTCGGTGATATAACAACTTTGCCTTCTTTTGCGTTTTTAAGAGCTTCTTCAAAACTCAAGCCTTGCTGCATCATTACTCTAAAGTTATTTTGTACCACAAAACCCGCCTTGGAGGCTTCTTTTATAAGTTTTTCATCTGTTATATTAAAAGGTTTAACGGCTTGCTTTAAAAATTCATAAAGCCCGAGATTTTTTTCTGACTTATCAAGAGTTGCTTCAATTATTTCAAAATCTCCTTTTACAACGTTTCTTATAAGGTCAGGCAAACCTCTTATTTTAGAGCAATTGTATACTTTTGGTGCAATAGATTGAATAGACGGAACAAAAATTTTCTCTACGCCTTTGTTGACAAGTTCTACAACATGTCCCACATAAACTTTTATTGGCAGACAAGTTTCGGTTACAACAAGGGCTGAACCCTCTGAGAGAGTTTTTTTAGTTGTTGGAGAGCTAAGAATGATTTCTATGCCTAAGTGATTAAAAAAGCCCCAATAAAATGGGAAGTAATTGTAGTAAGAAAGTGCACGAGGCATACCGATTTTTTTATTTTGTGTCATATTATGCTCCAACTTTTTTCTATTATATAATACTTGAAACAATTTTTTTTTGCACGATGATTTGTAACATTAAATTAAATTTTATATTTATTTTCTTGTAAGATAGCAATTAATTTGTATTATTGTTTTTTAAAACAACATAGGAATTCTTATGCAGCCAAATATTAACAATAATTATAATACTTTTATCAGAAATACTTACGGAAGTTCTATTGTGCAAAACGGCGCATCGCAATCTGTCAGCGTAAACTATCCGCAATATCAAAATGTGCCTTTGTATCAGTCAAATCCTATTAACCCGACGCTTGTAAATCCTAAAATATCGGGTGGGTATACATATTTAGGCGCAATAAAATCTCCTTTTGGCGAAGATATTCATACTTATATGCTAAAAAGCGGGCAAAGAGTTGCTATAATGCCTCGTGAGGGCACTACAATTTTAAAAACTTTCGTCGACTCAGGCTCAATGAACGAAAGTGACAGAATAAGAGGTATAAGCCATTTTATTGAGCACAATCTGTTTAACGGCAGTGAGAAATTACAGCCGGGGCAGTTTTTTAAAGATGTAACCAAAATGGGCGCAAGCACAAATGCTTCAACAGATTACGCTCAGACAGATTATTATATTTCATCGGGTATAATGGAACTTGATGACTTTAAAAAAGCTGCAACAATGCATGCTGATATGATTTTGCGTCCAAAGTTTTATCAGGAAATGCTTGAAAAGGAAAAGGGTCCCGTTACTTCTGAAATTAGTATGATTAATGACGATGTCACTACAAAAGCTGCAAATGAAGTTGTCAGAAATCTTTTTCAAATTGATTCAAAGTCAGATAATCTTGTAGCGGGTTCAATTGAAACGGTAAACAGCCTTTCAAGAAATGATGTTGTGGACTATTGGTCTAAACATTATACGCCTGATAGCCTTTATACCGTTGTTGTTGGAGATGTTAACCCGAGAGAAGCAATAGAAATCCTTGCTGCCGAATTTAACCAGCCTGCAAGAGTACGCAGTGACTCTGTTACTAAGGAAAAATTAACCCCTATTGAAAAATCCGTAAGGTTGGACTTTAAATCCCCCATTTCAAACTCTACAAATGTAATTATGGGATTTGCTGCACCTCCTGCAAATAACTTAAAAGATTCAATAGCGCTGGATGCACTTGATATTTTACTTGAAGGCAATTCAAACTCGCGACTTTCAAAAGCACTTTCAAATATAAGTTCGTACAGCTATTTAAGTATGCAAAAAGTCGGACTAAAAAAAGATGACCCGCAAGCGCTTTTTGTTCAACTAAATACGCCTGTAAACTGTGAGCAGAAAGCAATTGATGCATTTTATGAAGAAATTTCAAAATTATCTCAAAATCCTCCAAATGATTATGAGATGATGACGATAAAAAATAACCTAAATAAAATGCTCTCAATGAGTTTTGAAGATGCTGAATCTGTTTGTGAAACAATAGGTTCAGGCTATCTTGACGGAAATGTTGAGCAAATTTCTCAGATGAAAAACATTATAGACAACCTTGCTCCTCAAGATATAGTAAATGCTGCACAAAAATATGTTGATTTAAACAAGGTTTCTATGGCGGTTGTTCATCCTTCAAGCGTAACAAATGAAGATATTATGAACAACTATTCAAAGAGCAAATTTGTTGCAAAAACAAATCCTCAGAGCGCTGCAGCTTCGATATCTTTTGGCTCAAGAAAAATAGATACAAGTGACATTGAAGAATATAAGCTTGCAAACAATACGCATATTGCATTAAATAACTCAAATAAGTCAGATATATGCTATCTTAACTGGCGATTGAGTGCTATGAATGCTATGCCAAAGAACTTGGCTGTTCCATATGTTTTGACTGAACTTTTAAACGCAGGTTCGGCACTTAGAAGCAAAGAACAAACAATGCTAGATACAAACGCAAAGGGTATTGAGTATAATTTTGATTCAAACGGGTTTCAGATACTTGTTAATGCTGATTGCATGTCAAAAGATTTAGATGAAACAATAGCGCTGCTTTCTGAGATTATGTATAATCCAAACTTTTCACAGGATGAGTTTGAAAAGGCAAAAGTAAAAATAAGAAATTATTTTCAATCAATCGATAAAGACGGTGCTGATAATATGCTGGTTGAATTATACCCCGGGTATTTTGGCTCCCCAAAAGAAATTCTTCAAGGTATAGAATCTGTAACATTAGATGATGTTATAAAGCATTATAATGACACTATAGCAAAAGCTTCTTCTAATTATGTTGTAACTGCGCCATTTGATAAGAACCCAAATATGAAGCAAGGCGTAATTAATGCTATAAGTTCAAGCCCTGTAGTGTACAAGGATTTTACTCCGACATTTTCAAAAGTATTTAAGCCAAATGATAAAACAAAAGTTATAGTTGATACTGCACAATTGAATCAGGCTCAGATATACAAGACTTATTCTTTTAAAATGTCAGGAAATATAAAAGACGAAGTTAAATTTGAGCTACTTAATGAAATTCTTGGCGGCTCGCCCGCTTCAAGGCTTTTTCAAGAGTTAAGAGAAAAGCAAAAGCTTGCCTATAGAGTATCTTCGCAGGTTCAATCTTTTGAGGATACCGGAATTTTGACTATGTTTATCATGACTACAACCGATGACAAGGCTCAAAATGACATTAAGTATGATAATTTGCAAAAATCTCTTGATGGATTTGATGCGCAAATTCAAAAAATTGTAAATGAACCTGTTTCGCAAGAAGAGCTTGATTCTGCTAAAATGCAGCTTAAACAAAGAATTGCAAAGCAAACAGAGCTTCCTTCTTCTGAAACGGATTTACTTTCAACAAATATGACTTTACCTTATGGTATAAAAAGAATTGATGAGTATGTAAAAGCAATTGACTCAATAACAGTTGATGACATTCAAAAGGCTGCAAAACATGTCTTTAAAAATAAGCCGACTATGTCGATTCTTGCAAGTCCTGATACCGTTGAAAATCAAAAAGATTATATATCAACATTGGGTGAAGTAGTACAAGCTCCTTAATTTCCTGTGGTTGTACTTTCTTTGTTTGCCCATTTGAACGACTTTATTGATGTCGTTTTAGATATCGGTCCGTTTATTAGTACCTGAAAATCTTTTGATTCCGCATTGCTTGTAACGGTACTGAGGGATGGTATTTTTGCAAGGTCACTGCTGTTAATTTCCGCATAAAGAGGATTTTGAGGGGCTATGGACATAATGGTGTTTAAAATCGCCGCACCCGTTTGCGGAAGTTTGTTTACAACTTTATCGAGTGAAAATGACCCAAGAGGACCCAGTACACTTACAATATTTGAAGATATTCTGCCAAGAATTTTAAGATTACTGTTTCCGGTTAAAATGTTGTATTTACCTGTTATAAATAAGCTCATATTCGGTCCTGATGATTCAAGCGAGGTTATATTTGCCCAGCCGTTTGCCAGAGAAATTTTGCCGTTTATTTTCTTGAATTCACCTGTATTTCTGCCTGTTACGGCTGATATTGTCTGGTTTAGGTTAAGATTCAAAAGGCTTTGGGTTAGGAGGTTGCCGGCATGTAAGAATCTTTCAAACCTTGCAGCCTCACCGTATTGACCGTTTGATACATCGAAAATAACTTGTCCGTTGAGGCTTCTCATCTGCTGTTCGTACGTGTTTCCTCTTGTACTTAATTTTACAATTCCATTTACCGTGCCGCTTGTAAGTATCGAGCTTGCGCCTGCAATCATTGAAACTGCTTTTCTGGCATTTATTCCTTTGCCTGTTCCATCAACATTTACTTTTGTATTTGCAATATTGTAGTCGCAAGTGCCTGTTATTTTACCGTCTGCAAATGTTGCTTGAAGATTTGTAAGTTTAACAAGGTTGTTGTACATATTAAAATCAAATGAAATATTTTCGGCAATCATGGTTCCTGATTTTAGTTTTGCAATTTTTCCCATGCCTTTTTTAATACTCATAGGTACGCTTGGACCTGCTGTTGTTTGAGTGTTGGGCATTGATGATACAATTTTTAAAAGCGCATCAGAGTCGATGTATGCCGAGTTAAAATTTAGTGAATTTATTGTTATATTTTTGCTGATATCGGCTAAAAGTTCGGCATTTCCCGAAAAATCCGAGCCGGCAATCTTTATTCCGTCTGCTCGTGCGTTTATTATTGACTTTTTGAATTCTAGATATGCGTTTGCAACCGTAGTTTTAAGCTCTTGATAATTGATGTTTGAAAGGTCGGCACTGCCAGCAATCTGTGGATTATAAAGAGATGAAGTCAGGGCAAGATTTGCATTTGCATCCAGACTTAATTTGCCTAATGCTGCAACATTGAGTGATAACTTTTCTCCGGTTACAATGTTTACGGGCGCAAGTGTTGGATTTTTTCCGTAAATATTATTGATTTTTCCGTTTACTGAAACTATATTTTTGTTTTTTGAATTTATGGCACATGTGTTTATAAACAATGTGTCGTTTTTTATGTTTAAATCTGCATTTAGTGTGTTTTGAAGTCCTTTTATGTTTTTAATTTCTACAATGCTTATATAGTTTTGCGGATTTGATGTAATGTTGGCGGATAATTTTAAATTATCAATATTTCCTTTTATGGAGGCGTTAATAGGCATTTGACCCGCTCTGCTTATGTATTTTCTGTTTGCCTGTGGTACAAACGTAAGGATTGTATCAGGGTTTATTTTGCCGTTTGCTGTTATTGCTATATCAGGCTCACTCATGTAGTCTTTTACCGTGCCTGCGACAGAAATCTTGCTGCCATGCAAAATAAGGTCAAAGGGGCTTATTTCAAGCGCTTTTGAATCTGCATTTATTGTGCATTTTGGTGCATTTATGTTAAAAGTAGGGTTTTTAAGATTTGCCTTGAAATTTTGCGCCACAATTTGTGCCAGAAAGTTATTCTTGTCTTTTTTATCAGGCTGTGCGGTGATTTTTATGTTATCAAGCGTTATGGGCATTGATAAGCTTTTTATAAAAAGCGAGAGTTTTTTTAGTTCTATATTTGCAAGCGGAATGATGTTTTTGAAGTTTCCCGTTGCATCAAGAGAAATGAGTACTTCTCCTGCGTTAAACTTATAGTCTTGAATATCTTTTTCTTTAATAACGCTAAGACCTGTAGCAAGTTTAATGATATCTGTTATTTTAAGTGGGTCTGATTTAACTTTTATGTCAAGGTTTGTATTTGTGTCTATTGTGCCTAAAACAGAGAATTTTGAGCCGTTTAGATATGCACCCGTATCTTTTATTGATATTTTGTTTTCACTGAAGTCTAAATTTGAACTGATTTTATCCAGAGTAATGTTTGCGCTCGGGTATTTGATTGTGCCGTCATTAAGCTCTAACATGCCTGACGATTTTACCGTTTTAAAATTGCTGTCAAGTTTAAAGTCGCATTTTATAACGCCTGAAGCACTAATTAAATTCAGGCTGTTTTTAATGTTTAACATATCTAAAATTGACTCTGTCAGGCTTTTGATATTTGAAAGATTCAGCTTTTCGGTTTTAATATTTAGCAGTATATTGGACTTTTTGCCTGTTGTCATTGAGTTGTTTGCACTCAAGAATTCGTCTTTTGAAATATATATTTTTGAGTTTGTGGTGACCTTATTTTTATCAAAATTTGTTTTTATGTAACCTTCAGGGAGCTGTACACCTTTAACTTTTAATGATATTTTATCTAAATTCACATATCCTTTTGCGCTGAAATTTTCACTCGGGTCTGTGATTTTCAGGTCGACATCAAGTTTTGACCTGAGTGAGAACAAATCAAGGCTATCAAGCGGATTAAAGTTGATTTTAAAATCTTCTAAATTATTACTTTTTTTATCATCTTGTGATGCAATCTGAGGAATTTTAGTTTGAAAATTTATGTTAAAATCAACGAAATTCTCATCAAGCCCTTCTCTTTTAAGATAGCCTGTTGTTTTTATTTTGAGCGGACCCTTGAGTGTTGCAAGTGATATATTTGTGTCGTTTGCTTTTAAGAGATATTTTTTTGAAGTGTTTTTATCATCAAGCGTGAAGAGAGTATTTTGCACTTCAATATTTATGTTTCTGAGCTCAAGCGGCAATGAAGCATTTTGCTGTTTTTCTTCGGTTTTTGTGTTTTTAATGGAATTTAAAATGTATTCTTCAAGCGTGTATTTCTTGCCTTTTGTAAAAACAAGAGCAAGGCTTGCTTCTTTAGCGTATATTTTATCTAAATTTAAGTGTTTTAAAATTAAAGTTGGAAGATTTAGTTCTACAGATGGTTCTTTTAGGCTTGCAAAATCGCTTCCATCACTGTATTTTAGCGATATTTTTTGAGCAGAAACCTTTATGCCCAATTTCCAAGTTGTTTTTAATTTTGGATTGATAAGTTCCAGTTTAAAACCGGTGATATCTTCTATCTGCTTACTTATTTGGGGCGTAAAGTTATTTATGTTTATGACATTTGGAATGATAAACAAAAATGAAGCGTATAAAAAACCAATAACCAAGCCTAGCGCAATGAGTGCTTTTTTTGCATAACTGTATAATGCGGGGTTGCTCTTGATTTTTTTGAAAATCATTTTTCAATCCTCCAAGATTAAATTTCGCTTATAGAAATACTTTTTACTCCTGCGTTTCTGGCTGTATCCATAAGTTTAACCACGCAACCGTGCTGGCTGTCACCTTCTGCTTCTATCATCAGCCCGTCAGTAAGTGTGGCGGATTTTTCTTTTACAGTGTTAAAAAGGTTTGCTTCACTTATTTCTTCGCCGTCAATATAGTATTTGTTATCGGCACTAACCGTAACTGTCAAAATTTTAGTTTCTTTTGGTGTGTCTTGTGTTTTTTCAACGTAATCAGGTATTGCAAGGTTTAGACCCTGTTGGTCAAGCATTGGCGCTATAACCATCATGATAATAAGCAGTACAAGGAAAATATCCGTCAGCGGTGTTATGTTTATTTCGTTAAATGTTTGTCTTCTCATTATTCTTCACCGTTTTCCTTTAGTTCTTTTTGCTCCTTTTTGCTTAGCGGTTCGCCTGCTACAACAAGCTTTTCAAAGCCTGCATTCTGTGCGCTGCGCATTATTTTCATAATGTCGGAGCTTTTTGCTTTTTCATCGGCCTTTACTACAACCTCTTTTTTCTCAAGGTTGGCAATTATCTTGGAAAGTTCTCCCTCAAGTGCATCTTCGGTTGTCTTCTCGCCGTTAATAAACAATTCGCCTTCTTTTGTAAGAGAAACTGTGGCATTTTTCTCCTCAATGCTCACGCCCGAATTAATCTCGGGAATTGTAATGTTTTTATCAAGCGATTGAAAGCTTGGCGCTATAACCATCATGATAATAAGCAGTACAAGGAAAATATCCGTCAGCGGTGTTATGTTTATTTCGTTAAATACCGGTTTTTTGCCGTCAGCACTAAGTTTTATTGCCATATTTACCTCAAATTACAGAGCAATACTGCCTGATTCGTCTACTTTTACTTCCTCATCAGAGTCAATAAAGCTTAAAAATACAAGTTTAATTAATTTGAAATCGCTTTCAAATCTTGAAACAACAGTTTGAAAGTAGTTATACAAAACAACTGCAACAATCGCAACACCAAGACCAAATGCGGTAGCGATAAGCGCCGAAGCTATACCTGTTGCAACTGCTGAAGATTGGTTGCCTTGAACTGCTAAGTCTTGGAATGTGTAGAGAATACGAACAACCGTACCAAACAAACCTAAGAAAGGAGCGACACCGCCAATTGTACCAAGGATAGTAAGACCCTTTTCAAGTTTTCTTGTTGCAAGGCTGGATGAAATATCATAAGCTCTTGAGAAGCCTGTACGTTGTTCCGTGTATATTCTAAGACCTTCATCAACCATTTCGCTTATAATGCCGCCAAGCTGAACAGAAGCTCTTTGTGCTGCGCCAATATTGTTTTTAACAAGCGCTTTTTGAAGTGTTTGAATAAATTCGCCAATGTTACGGTCGTTTTTCTTGTAGTAGCAAAATCTGTTGATTGCAACTGCGATTGTAAGAATTGAGCAAATGAATATGGGGGTAAGTACCGGCCAATCCATTTTAATTGATTCTAAAAAAAGTTCCATAGTTATATCCTCATTTTTCTGTTTTTATCTGTAACTTGCGCCAAG
>CALUYX010000004.1 GCA_944325115.1 Candidatus Gastranaerophilales bacterium
GCTATTGTACTTATAGGGCTTTCTATGATTTTAACTTTCTATACTATGTCACCTGTTTTTGACCAGATGGTAAAAGCGGGACAACCTGCATATAAAAACGGAAACCTTGTAATGTGCATACAAGAGGGTTCTAAACCTTTGAAAGAATTTATGCTAAAACAAACACGCCAGAGCGATTTGGCATTTTTTGTGGAGAAAACAAGGAAACAACCGCCTGCGACACCGGATGAGCTGACACTGTGGGAGGTAGCGCCCGCTTATATAATAAGCGAGTTAAAAACCGCTTTTGAAATAGGTTTTATAATATTCATACCTTTTATTGTCCTTGACCTTGTTGTGGCAAACATTCTTCTTGCACTTGGTATGTTTATGTTATCACCGACAATTATCTCACTTCCCTTTAAACTGCTTATATTTATCGCAGTTGACGGGTGGAGTCTTATTGTCAAAGGACTTGTGGAGAGCTTTAACTGATGGAAATAATGGTAGAATATCTTGCAAAAGGTTTTATGGTGATGCTTATGGTATCACTGCCTTGTGTTCTTGTTGCAGCGGGCATTGGTCTTGTTGTAGGTATCTTGCAAGCAGTAACTCAAGTACAAGAACAAACTATAGCAGCCGCACCAAAAATTCTTTTGGTGTTTTTAACAATTGTAATCCTTGGCATGTGGTATATTAAGATACTGACAGAATTTGTAATCGAGGGTACGGCTATAGCCTTTAACGTAGTTCCTAAAAACGATGAATATGTACTTGATTCAAACTACTACAAATACACCCGTCCTTTTACAAATGAAATGTATGACAAAGTTGACGGTTCACAAAAAGACTTAAATGAAATAATGAAAAACCCCGGAAAGCTTCCTTGGGTCGATAAAGCAGAAAAGAATCTTTACGGTCCGACAAGAAGAGGAGCAAATCCGACACCTAATTTCATAGAAAGAAATAAAATCATGGGGAGGTAGATGAAATGAAAAAGATATTAGCTACACTTGGAATCCTTTTACTTGCAAGCTCAACTCAAGCATATGAAATTGACGCAAACAGCATATTTCGTCAAGGCAACAGCGTTGGGCTAAGACCTTATGCAAGATACACTTTAAGTTGTCCTTCAATAATTGAAAACGTAAATCTTGGCGACAGAAGCAACTTGAGATTTTTCTTTATGGACAACGAACCCTTTGAACAAGGAAAAAGAGCAGCAAGCACCCTTGTTATAAGAACATTTAATACATCAAACTCATCTTTTGAAGTATTTACACAAGACGGTAACTCAACTTCCATAAACTATACAATTGATAACAACAACAAAAAAATGGGCGCAATAGTTGGTAACTGCAGAATAGAACCCTAAAAACCATGGATTTATTTTTAGCACAATTTGCAAAACTTTTCCCTGAGCTTAATCTTGCATTAGGCGCAGGGATAATGGTTTTCAGCCGTTTGCTTGGAATGATGCAGTTTGCTCCGCCCTTTAACAGAAAAGAAGTGCCCTCTATGGTAAGGCTTTCACTTGCGCTCATCGTAACTGTTATTGTTACTATGCTTATAAAACCGCAGAGCATACCTCCAAACACTTCCATTTTGCTTGCGATACTGCTAAACTACGCTTTTGGTGCAATACTTGGCTACATTGCAAACTGCATACTTGCGGCAATAAGTGCCGGAGGCGATATGATTAATATGCAGATGGGTCTTTCTTCCGCTATGGTCTTAGACCCGACAACACGTTCTCAAACGTCAATTCTTGGTAACTATTTTACGATTTTAGGGTTGATTATTTTTATCAGCGCAGGGGGTACTTATTGGCTGATAAACGCTTTTATAAGGAGTTTTGACGTATTTGGAATTTACCAAACAATAATGCCCTTATCTCAGGTTATAAACCCCGATTACCTTGTTTTACTTACATCAAATGTTCTCTACTTTGGTATGCAGCTTGCAGCACCTGTTTTGCTGGCAACTTTAGGACAGGATATAATCCTTGGTATTATTTCAAAAACAGCCCCGCAAGTAAACGTATTTCAATTGAGCTTCCTTTTTAAACCCATTATGGGCGCACTGATTTTAATTTGGATTTTACCTATGTTAATAAACGTCATTACTGATTATATGACCTCATATGCAAACATTTTCTAAAAACTTTTAAGCTCGGAATATATATTAGTATTTTTTAAAAAAATCATATTAAAATCTTAATCGTAAAAGTTGAGGTTTGATATGTACAAATTGAAATTACGGGAAACAAGCATTAAAAAATGTGTAAAAGTTAAGCACCACGGCAGGGTTTATTTTGTAAACAAAGCAAAATTGAATTATACACTCAACAAAATGGGTATGTTTGCAAAATTTAACTACACAGATGAAGATTTAAGAGAATATCTTTTTAGGCAAAGACTTCTCTATACGGAATTTTTAGAACACATCAGCGACAGTTTTAAAGCGGTCAGATAATTTTTTGAGTCAGGTCAAAAAGCGTTTTAAGATTTTTAAATAAATCATAAGCATCATCCAACGCTATCATATTGTCACCGTCGCACTTGGCACAATTCGGACACGGATGGATTTCAAAAAATAAAGCTCTTGCACCTGAAGCTACCGCACTTCTTGCAAGAAGAGGGACAAATTTTCTCTCACCGCCTGAAGATTCCCCCCTGCCACCGGGCAATTGTACGCTGTGAGTAGCGTCAAATACGACAGGATAGCCCATCTCTTGTATTATCTGAATAGAGCGCATATCTACAACAAGGTTATTGTAACCAAAGCTTGTACCACGCTCGGTGATTAAAATTTTATCATTTCCGCAATCAAGAACTTTTTTAGCCAAAGACTCCATTTGATACGGAGATAAAAACTGCCCTTTTTTAATATTAACAATTTTGCCTGTTTTAGCGGCAGAAGTCAGCATATCAGTTTGCCTGCACAAAAAAGCGGGAATCTGCAATACATCAGCGACTTTGGCTACCTCAGATGCTTGATTTGGCTCATGAAAATCAGTCACTATGGGCACTTGAAACTCTTCTTTTATTTTAGAGAGCATTAAAAGCCCCTCTTTAAGCCCCGGACCTCTGTATGATGTAATTGAAGAGCGGTTTGCCTTATCAAAAGAAGCTTTAAAAATGTAGTTTATATCAAGCTCAAGACAAATTTCTTTAAGCCTTTTGGCACACTCTTGTAACATGTCAGTGTTTTCTATAACGCAAGGACCTGCAAAAATTGTGAGTTTGTCTTTACCTATTTCAAAATTGTTAAGTTGTACAGTTTTCATGGGTTTTATTATATAATATTTTTATAGATTAGGGAAGTAAGAGGAACAAAAATGGCAGAAGCTGTTAAAGATAAAGAACTGGATGAGATAAAAGCAGGTAAAGACAAAGCTCTTAAACTTGCACTTGATAAAATTGAAAAAGATTTCGGCAAGGGCTCAATTATGCGCCTTGGCGATAAGTCAACTCTAAATGTAGAATACATACCCACAGGCGCTTTGGCTCTTGATATAGCGCTTGGTATAGGCGGTGTACCAAAAGGCAGAGTTATAGAAATATATGGTCCTGAATCAAGCGGTAAAACTACCCTTGCTCAGCACATAGTTGCAGAATCACAAAAAAGAGGCGGTATAGCAGCATTTATCGATGCAGAGCACGCCCTTGACCCTGAATATGCAAGAAATTTGGGTGTTAATGTAGATGAACTTTTAATATCTCAACCCGACACAGGTGAACAAGCTCTTGAAATAACGGAAGAACTCGTGCGCTCAGGCGCTATTGACGTAATTGTCATAGACTCCGTTGCAGCTCTTGTACCTAAAGCAGAAATTGAAAAAGCTATGGACGAGCAGCAAATGGGTCTTCAAGCAAGACTTATGTCAAAGGCATTGAGAAAATTAACAGGTATTGTGGGTAAAACAAACACAACCGTTATTTTCATTAACCAATTAAGACAAAAAATCGGTATAATGTTTGGCAACCCTGAAACTACAACAGGCGGTAACGCTCTTAAATACTACGCTTCGGTAAGACTTGATATAAGAAGAATTGATTCGGTTAAAAACAAAGACGGCGAAGACATCGGTAACAGAGTTAAAGTTAAAGTTGTTAAAAACAAAGTAGCTCCGCCATTTAGAATTGCAGAGTTTGACATCGTATACGGAAAAGGTATCTGTGCTATCGGCAATATACTTGATGTTGCGGTTAATATGGATATAGTTAAAAAAGCAGGCGCTTGGTTTAGCTACAACGATGAAAAATTAGGTCAAGGCAGAGATAAGTCAAAAGAATTCTTGGAAGCTAATCCCGATATTTTAAATGAAATAGAACAAAAAGTAAGAGAAAAACTCGCCGCCGCAAAAAACGCTGCAGCTAAAGATACAAAAGAGGAAACTAAGGAATAAATATGAAAGGCATAGTACTTGCAGGAGGCGCAGGTTCAAGATTATACCCTGCTTCGCTGCCCATATCGAAAATACTTCTTCCGGTTTATGATAAACCGATGATTTACTACCCTATTACAACTCTTTTACTTGCAGGAATAAGAGATATTCTTGTCATCACAAATACTTTGGATATGCAAAATTTTGAAAAAGTACTTGGTGACGGCTCGCAAATAGGTGTAAAATTTTCCTATATGGTTCAGGATGTACCTCGAGGTATTGCAGATAGCTTTATTATTGCCGAAAAATTTATTGATAATGAGCCTTGTGCGCTGATACTTGGCGATAATATCTTCCACGGGTTTGGTTTTTCATCCATGCTAAAACGTGTAGGTCAAAAAACCTCGGGCGCTACCGTTTTTGGCTATGCGGTAAATGACCCGCACCGCTTTGGCGTTGTAGAGTTTGATGAAAACAACAGAGCAATCTCAATTGAAGAAAAACCCCAAAACCCTCGTTCTAACTACGCTGTTACGGGTTTATATTTTTATGACAGCAATGTCGTAGAATATGCAAAAACACTTAAACCCTCACAAAGAGGGGAGCTTGAGATTACCGACTTAAACAATATTTATCTTAAAAATAAAAAACTTGATGTTGAAATATTGGGACGAGGCTTTGCTTGGCTTGATACGGGAACTTTTGAAAGCTTACTTCAGGCTGCAAATTTCATTAAATCAATGGAACTTAATACCGGTATGAAAATTGCCTGTATTGAAGAAGTTGCTTGGAGAATGGGATATATAAGCGAAAAGCAGCTTTTGAATCTTAGCGACAATTACAACAATGACTACGGACAATATATAAGAAAAATTGTCGAAGCAAATGCAAATAAACACCTAAATTGCAATGCAGTTGTTTAAATAGTTTATTGTTTGTACTTTTATTTCATACAGGTATCTTACAAAATTCAAAAAACATACGCTTTTTGAAGAAAGAGTAAGACTTATCTCAAAACCGTCCGAACAAAACGGCTCGTAGTCGTACACAACATAGTTGTTGTACTTGCTTCTCCATTCCTTTTTTTCGACTTTACAGCGGTACTCCAACGCCAAATCCTCCAGCCAAGGAAGAAAGTCTTTGTTTACATCTCTAAATTCCATAAATACACATTCTTCATTTTGTGAACATCTTTTTTCTATTAGCATTGAACACTCCCCTTTTATATCTAATGTTCCTTTCTCTTTTTATAAGTCTATATGTTTTAAGAAACAAAAAAAATACCTCAATCGGCAATTTAGGGATTAGACTTTTTAGCCAATAAAATTGAAATATTACTCTTTTAAAATATTAAACGGCAGCTTTTATGTATGATAATAAAGCTCTTATAATCGAATATGAAAATAATTTGCGTATAAATTTAAGCTTTGAAAGACCTTTATAAGTTTTGAAAGACTTAAACAAAAACACCATGCCCACTATATCGGCAACAAAAACCAAATGGCGCAGAGCGGCAAATTTCTTGGCTTTTATTATAATAGCAGAGATTTTATTAAACTTTTTAATTGCACATCTTAAATTTGTAATAACAGGAACTATTTCCTTACCCACAAGAGAAATGTCGTTATTCAGCGCAACTACTTTCTTGTCAAAGTCGTTAATTGCACGACAAAACTGAACACAAACAATTATTTCAAGTATTATTGTAAAAATGTATATGTATTGCTCCATTTGTGTATTATAATTTATCTGTAGGAATTATTCCATACGCAGAGCGGGCGATTTTAAATGGACTTTAAACAAGCAATAGATTATACAAATAAATTTCATATTTTACTAAGGAAAATCAACTCCGAAGGCACATCGCTTCCGGGGAAATATTTGAGGAAATTTTATCCTGATTTTTTGAGCGAATCACAAAACTACGTAACGGGACAAAAATTTGCCATAACGGGCACTAACGGAAAAACAACAACCGCAGGCATCTTGGCGCAAATTTTAAAAGAAGCGCAAAAAACCATCATCCACAACGAACTCGGCGCTAATATGCCAAATGGCATTGCAACGGCAATTGCAGTGGGGCTTTATCGCAACTTTAAAGACAACGGCGAAGACGCCTCAGTTGATAATTTTATAATTGAATCCGACGAAGCATATTTAAGAGAAATTTTTGAAAATATAATTTTTGATTACTTGCTTGTAACAAATTTATTCCGTGACCAATTGGACAGATACGGAGAATTAGACATAACCAAAAAGAAGATTCAAGAAGGAATAAGGATTAACCCGAATCTGAAATTAATAATAAACGCAGATGACCCGAGTTTATATGATATTGAAAAAAATATCGCAAATGACATGATTGCAAGCAGAAAAAAAAGAAAAGTTTACTACTTTGGTTTTGAAAATGTAGAGTTCTGCGACTTTGACTCAAAATCAAACAGCCCGAGCGAAGTTATATACTGCCCGATTTGCAAAAATCCTCTTAAATACTCTAAAAGGTTCTACTCTCAACTCGGTCTTTGGAGCTGTGATTGCAGAGTAAAAAGACCCCGTCCGGATGTTTGTGCGGAAGTTAAAGTATTTAGAAATTACTCCATTTTAAATGTCAAATTTGAAGGCAAAAGCATTATGTACAAGCTCAATCTATCAGGGCTTTATAATGCTTACAATGCGCTTGGAGCAATAACTTGCGCTTATGTAGCGGGAATTGACAGAAAAATAATCGCTCGTGCGCTTGATAACTATAAACCGGTATTTGGCAGAGCACAAAACACCTTAATTAACGGCAGAGAAGTTGCACTTTACCTGATAAAAAACCCGACAGGAGCGTGCGAAGTTTTAAGAGGCTTAAAAAACATCAAAAACACAAAGCTTATGATTGCAATTAATGATGAATATGCAGATGGCAGAGATGTTTCGTGGCTTTGGGATGCCGATTTTGAGGTGTTGAAAAACTTTAACAACAAAATATACGTAAGCGGAACACGTGCCGATGATATGGCGCTCAGACTAAAATATGCCGGAGTTAATCTGGGGCTGCTTGTAATAGACAATAACATCAAAAAAACTTTTGACTTTGCGCTCAAATCAATGGAGGAAGATGAAAAGCTCATTGTTCTTCCAACTTATACGGCACTTTTAAAATTAAACAAAATAATTAAAGATAAAACTAGATAACACCGAGTATTTTAAGCTCAAACTCGGGAGAAATTTCTTCTAAACATAAAACGGGAATGTCCGTATAAATCTGAGAAATAAGCACAAACAAAAGCTGACGCAGATGTTGAGGTGCAACAAGAACGGTTTTTGGCTCAGATAAGATATCCGTCAATTTCTTTTTAAATTTAGAAAACTTGCTGCCGTCAATTTTTACAACTCCGCCTGATTCTTCTTCAGAGTTATCCTCAAGCAGGTTAATAAGTTCTTGAGATACTTCATAACCAAAAATCTGCTTTTGCTCATTAGCATATGAATTACAAATTTGACGAGAAAGCGCAACTCTTAACTTGTCCAACAAATCCGATTTAGTGGATTCGTCTGAAAAATCGTTTATTTTCTCAAAAATAAACACAACATCTTTTACACTTACTCTTTCTCTTATTAAACTGCAGAAGATGTATTTTAGCTCTGATACCGATATAAAATCTCCCAAAATTGAATCTATAAGGAAAGAATTTTGCTCTGAAACAAGCTCTATATAGCGGTTCATATCACTATAGTTAAAGATTTCCTGAACATGGCTTATAGCGTAGTATTTAAGGTATTCAACCACATACTCGCAAGGTGTGATGCCTCTTGTCCAAAAGTCTTTGCAGTGCTCTTCTTCTATCCAAACGACTTTTCTTCCGGAAAGCTCGTCAAAGGCTTTTATTGTGTTTTTGGGGTATTTATCGATGTTTAGTTCATCTTCAAAAAACATTAAGTGGTTTGGATACGCACAAGCGCTCACAACAGGAACGGCATGGATTGAAATTGTAAAAACATTTTCATCTAACTCGGGATTCTCAACAAATTGAACTTTTGGAATAATATAACCTAATTCCTGAGTCAACTCCTGACGGACCTTTATTGTTTGAGCAAGAAGATTTTGCTCTGAATTAGAGTTGTTAAGACAATAAAGCTCCTCGCTTAAATTGATGGAAAGTCTTTCTTCGCCAAGGTTTTGAACCATTTTTGAGGGAGAAAGCAGGCTCTTTAATTCTTTTTTTAAGCTGTTTAGTTTGTCTATTTCTTTTGAGATTTCCTCGTTTAAAAAATCTCGCTCTTCATCTTTAGCTGTTTCTAGAAATTTTTTAATTTCTTCAATTTTTTCTCGTTTTTCACGAATTTTCTTTTGAATATTCAGGCAAAGCTCATAGGGCTGCTCTTTTGAATAGAGCATTTTTTCCATTTGAGATTTAAAGCCCAAAATATCTTCAAACTCGCTCTCGTCATAGAAATTTTCAACCTCACGCATAAAAATGCAATTGTAGACCAATTTTTCACCGGTATCCGATTCATATATGGAATACAAATCCCAGCCCTCTTTAGACATTGAGTTCAGAGTGTTTTCAAGAAGAGTAATCTCATCGCTCGGGCATACTTTTATGGAAAATTCCTGACGTGTTGGTTTATACATATTCTAATTTTAACACATTATTTAAAAAAATATAATGCCACGCCCTGCCTATCGTCACTTCAAACATAAACATCCGCAAAAAATACCTCCCTTGCAAAGTATCGCACCCGTTAACCTCGATTTAGTGCTGCTATGTTTCCATCCTGACACGGTTCACCGCATAATCGCCGCAACAAATCGCACAATCAACAGTATTTTTTGTTTCAATTTACATCTAAAGCGCCTCATAGCAGGCTTTGCACCCGACATAAGCTTTCGGTCGAGGGCTTGCAACACCCCGTGAAGCGTGGCTATAAAATAATAGCACAAATAAGTGTATAATTTCCATTATTAAATATTATTACAATATTTATATAAAAATAATATACATGCCGTTTTTTATTATAAAAAGCATTTATAATAGAAATAGAGAATAAAGGGAAGGCTATGAGAGTTACTAGTGTAGAAGCGACAGCGCCCAACGGCAGAAAGTACGAAATGACAAGACTCGGCAGAATAATAGGCACAGGCAGTCTTGGCGCATACGGCTACTATAAGGCGCAACAATTATTAAGAGATGATACTTACGTCAAAGAACTTTTGAAAAACAGTGCAGATGAAGCAGAAAAACAAATGAAAAGTCTAAGCAAGTCAAGAAAGGTTGCATACGGTTTGACTACTGTGGCAATTACTTCTCTGTGCGGCTTTTTGCTTGGCGGTGTAGTTGACTTCTTTGCAAACAAAGCAGCTAAGAAAAAAGCAATGAACTCTGAAGATTAATTATCTTTTATCTTCACTTCTGCATTGATTAGCAAATACGCATGTCTTTAGCACATCTGAGTATTTTTTGTCCATATGTGCCCAATCAAAAAGCACAATGCCCTCAAGGTTTTGATTTCTTATTATATGGATTTGCTTAAGCAAATCTTCGCTCTCGCCTTCCATAAACCCTACAAAAAGTCCGGGGTAAATTTTTGTTTTTGAAGATGACTTTCTCTTTAATTCAACAAGCATACTGTCAGCAAGATTATAATCAGCCGTCAAAACCAAAGGTGTAAGCGCATCAACGTAATTATAAGAACTCCATCTTTGCCAGTTTTGTTGTTTTGTTTCAAGACTTGTTTTGTAATCGGGGAAAACAACCGCCGACAAAACAACTCCACGGTCTTTTAGGGCGTCCTTAATTCCCGCTACGTATTTTGTAATTCTATCTTGTCTGTATAAATCCCATTTATTCCACAAAGAAGTATTTGGTGCAATATCAACGGGGTCAACACCGTAGATACTCTTAAACTCTTCTCTTGCATACGGCGTATAGCCCCAGTTTGAAGCGGAATAATTTGATGATGAGGCTTTTGCCGAAACCGGATACCTTACATAATCGAGGTTAACGCCATCTATATCATATTTAGCACATATTTCAAGGATTAATTTTGTCAAAAAGTCCACTACCTCAGGGTTTGCAGGGTCTATAAAATATCCCCTGTGTTCGCTTATGTGCGCCACAGGCTCATTTGAGCGGTAATTTTCCTTGTTTCTGTTACCCCAAGCAGGTCTTAGCGCAAGTATATTATATGCATCTTCCTGAGGGAGCTTGTTACCTATATAAAAAGACTCAAACCAAATATGCAAAGTCATATTTCTCTTATGAGCACCTCTTACCCAGCAAGAAAGAGGGTCAAAGCCCTTAAAATTAGGATTCTGACCTTCAAAGCCGTAACTTCTCATAGTGTCAGAGGGAAAAATTGTTTTGCCATGGAAATATGTTTCAAGAAATATTGTATTCAGACCCAATTGCGCCATTTCATTGAGCGTGCGCTCAATTTCAGCTTCACTTTTCTCGGTTGGTCTTACCCACACACCTTTTAATTCATTTTCTAGATAAGGAAGCGTGTAGCTGAGGGCAATTTGAGCGGAAACAATTGCATTTTTTGCCTCTTGCAAAGAAGTATTAGAGTTAGAAGCACATGAGCGCTTCAGTTGTTTTCTGGCTTTTTTAAGGTATTCTTTAACCTTTTTTTCATCTCTGTTTGCGTATTGTTTTTTTGTTTTTTCTAAAATCTGCTCAACTTCTTCGATTTTAACCTTAGCGCAGTAGCGATAGGAGTTAATTGTCGTAAAAGAATGCAAAACATTATTTTGTGTATCAATTTTAACTTTTGTGCCTACTTTTAAATTGTCGCTAATCCATTTTTTTGCGCTGCCATGACCGCTTATTACAAAGCCGTCATGAGGAATTATGGAATCTGCTCCTGTTAAGCGCACAACCGTATCGCCCACAACAACTGCTTCTTTACCAAACTCGTTTGTGAGGGTTCTTCTGCCGTATTCTCTTTTGTAAATTACAAGCTGATTTGGTCCTCTATTTCCGGGGAAAGATATTCCAAGCTTGTTTGTCTTTGTACTTGGGTAAATAGCGTCAATTTTTCTTGATGATTTTGCAATAATTCTGTCTTTTTTGGACAATTTTGCATATTCAACACCTGACTCACTTTGTTCCTCAAGCTTTAGAGGAGTTGTGTCAGAAACCTGCAAAAGAGCGTCTTTTGCAGCGTGTGCAGGCGCATTAATAAGTAATACCAAAAATAAAACTATCGCAAAATATCTTTTCATTACCACATAATTTTACACAAAAATTTTACATAGTGCAAAAAATAATATATTATATATAATAATATTAAAAGGAGTTAAGGAAAAAATGGCAAACGACAGCACGCAAACAATGCCCATAGAGGTTTGTATTTTAACAAAAGACCACGACATCAAAGGAACTGTTCACGTTTCAAAACTTACAAAGGCAAACCGTGAATTGACAGAGCTTTTAAACGACAAAGAAAGACGTTTCCTCGCTGTTACAAATGCCGAAATTATGGGCAAAAACTCCTCCAGCGCTCCTCGAAGATATGACTTTTTGGAAGTTCATATGGACGCTATCGTCATTATTCACCCTGCAACTCAGGTATTGTTTAAAGAAACTTCAAAAGCTCAGGAAGATATCGCAAGGTTTAGAGAACTAAGGAATAAACTCTCTCAAACTAAACCTTTTTAAAACTTTTAAAGCCCCTTTGAAAGGGGCTTTTTTGTATGGTTGGGGATGTCTGAAAATAAGTCAGCTATTCCTTATTTCGTCAATATAGTCACAAATATTATCTCTTACCATTGCAATTTTTTCTTTTATAACACTAAGTGCCAAATTCAAATCAACAACATTTGTCGAGGTACATTTATTGTCCATAGCCTCCATAGCTCCAAGCGTCACGGTGCAAAGCCCTTCTGCTGCAGAGAGTTCATCTGTATCTTTTATAAGCTTTTGCAAAAACTGTTCTTTCATTTTTTTCTCCATTCTATAATAATACATTTTCTGGTGTTTCGTACCAGTTAATAAATAATAAATAACATTAAAATTATTATCATGCAAGACGAGAACAAAAAATTGTTACAGTCGCTCGGAAAGAGAATTTTTGACTTAAGAAAATCCAAAAACCTTACCAGAGAAAACTTTTGCTACAAAAACTTTCTCGACCCTTCTAATTTAGCAAAATACGAAAAAGGTCTTGTTGAACCTAAATATTTAACCCTTGTTAAAATTGCAAAAGCTTTTGATATCACAGTTTCAGAACTTTTAGATTTTTAGTATTTTACCCGCTTTCTAGCTTTTTAATTTTATGCAATTTTGTAATAATTCTTATTTTTTGCATGTATGCAATAAATTATGCCCATCATAACATTAAAATTGCATGTATGCAAGAAGAGAATAAAAAATACACAAAAGCACTGGGCGAAAGGATACATAAGCTCAGAAAAGACAAAAATTTAACTTTACAGAATATTTGTTACAAAAATTTCATTGAACCCTCAACCCTCTCAAGGATAGAAAAAGGGACGGTTGAGGCTAAATATGTAACTTTAATTAAAATTGCTCAAGCCTTTGATATCACGGTTTCTGAGCTTTTAGACTTTTAAGATACAACCTTATTAAGCCCCTGAGGCTTGTCTACATCTCTTTTTAATTTGAGTGCAATTTTTAGCGCCAATAACTGCGACACAATAAGAACACCCAAAACCCGAACAAGCATATCTTCGCAATGGGGCATAAGAATAGAGATTTTTTCTTCAAAATATTCATCACAATCAGTAATAACAATGCTTTTAGGGTTGTAGTCCTTTTTAATCTTTGTTAGCGTCTTTAATTCAAATTCACAAAAATCACTTGTAATAATTTCTATCAAAGTATCGATTTTATTCAAAACAGCCACATGCCCATGGACAAATTCGCCCATAGAATAGGCATTTACGTCTATGTAAGATGTTTCTTTTATCTTAAGCGCGCACTCTCTTGCAAGTGCATAATTTACCCCCTGCCCCACAACCGGAAACGCAGCGTATTTTGCAAGGAAATCTGCAGCTTTGTCGATGTTTTTAGTTTTATTAATAATATTTTGTATGTTTTCTTGCGTTTCTTTGATGTTTTTCATATATCCCGTAACATCTTTTAGCTTATTTTGGGCAATTTTTATTGCACATAAATACAGTACGCACAAAGAGGCGCTAAAGGATTTTGTTGCGGCAATGGAGTTTTCAACCCCTGCGTTTATGTTTATTTTGTAATCGCACAACTCCCACAGGGTAGAGTTTTCATTATTTACAATGGCAAAAGTTTTGCAGCCTGATTCTTTTATAATTTTTGCGGCAGATGTTGTGTCATAGGTTTCGCCCGATTGGCTTATGAAAAAATAAAGAGTGTTTTTATCGATTATTCTTGACTTTTCGCACAAAAATTCACCCGAAAATTCGACATCTGTTTTAACGCCTGAAATGAGTTCGAAAAATCTTTTGCCCAAAAGTGCACAATTGTATGAAGAACCACTGGCTATGATTTTGATATTATCAACATTTAAAGGAATATCAAGCACAAGCACGTAGTTTTTAACATATTTATCTATCAGAGCAGCAATAACTGCAGGCTGCTCCAGTATTTCCTGTTCCATATTTATTTTTTTATTTTTCTGCCAAAAAGCCATAAAATCACCGTTCTTACTTATATCCATATTATAATATTAATATGCCCAAAAGTGTCTACATTCACATACCCTTTTGTTTAAAAAAATGTGCCTATTGTTCTTTTTTATCAGGCTTAAAACTTGATTACGCAAGCGTTTATGTAGAAAAGCTCATAGAAGAAATTAACTTTTTTTATAAAGGCGAAAAACTAAACACAATATATTTTGGAGGCGGAACTCCCTCGTTACTTGAAATTAAAGACATAGAGAGGATTTTGACCTGTTTTAATTTTGATAAAAAAACAGAAATTACACTTGAGGCTAACCCTAAAACGGTTGATTTAGAAAAACTAAAACAGCTGCGCTCTTTGGGCATTAACCGCATAAGCCTTGGCGTGCAGTCTTTTGATGATAATTTGCTAAAAATTATAAACCGTGCCCACAATTCAAAAGAAGCACTAAAAACCATAGAAAACATAACCCTTGCAGGCTTTGACAACTACAGTATAGATTTAATTTATGGTTTACCCGAGCAAGACCTTAAAAACTGGCAAAAAACCCTAAAAATTGCAAAAGACATAAACCCGCCTCACATCTCGCTATATGGGCTTAAAATCGAGAAGGGGTGCGACTTTTACTTAAATCCGCCAAAAAATTTGCCCGATGATGACATGCAAGCTGACATGTATGAAATGGCGCTTAATGAGTTTGAAAGCTACTATCACTATGAGTTTTCAAATTTTGCACGCAAACAAAAATACATTTCAAAACACAACATGACATACTGGAACATCAAGCCCTACTGGGGTTTTGGACTTGGAGCGTCGGGGTTTATCAGAAATAAACGCTATCAAAATGAAATTGATATTGAAAAATATTTGAAAAATCCAACCGAAAAAAAGCACTATGAAAGCTCAAACCTGCTTGAGGAGCATATTTTCTTGGGCTTTAGAAAAACAAAAGGTATCAGAACAGATAAAATAAATAAAATTTTTAATATAGATTTTGATAAAAAATATAAAAATCAGCTTGAAAAATTTCAAAAATTAAACTGTATTCAAAAAACTTTACATGGATACAAACTGACAAAAAGGGGCGTAATGCTTTCTAATTGCGTGCTTTGCGAATTTTTAGACGATGAGATATAGTCACCCTTAAGTTGCCAAAGAAGAAAAATAAGTCTAAGATTGTTGT
Organism: Candidatus Gastranaerophilales bacterium; assembly: GCA_944325115.1. Classification (GTDB taxonomy): domain Bacteria; phylum Cyanobacteriota; class Vampirovibrionia; order Gastranaerophilales; family Gastranaerophilaceae; genus Galligastranaerophilus. The sequence continues at coordinate 15,164 of CALUYX010000004.1, forward strand.
ATGATGACAGGTTCGCAAAATTTCACAAAAAAACGCTGGTACGACGAGCAGCCTTGGACAAACGAAGTTCTTGACGTGCTTCAAACGCTCTCTATACGCTCACATTATGAAATTGCAAGAGAAGTCATAAAAGTAATTGACGTTATAAAGTCCAACAACCGCGAGCGCGATGAAATACCCCTCAGCATTGGTCTGGATAGAGTTTTGGGGCTATATAAAGAAGAAAATAAGCGCAGATGGTATGACAGGTCACTGCCGCTTTCAAGGGTGTTCAAAACAGCTTCTTGCCTGCCTGATGAAGATTTTCAAAACATCATGCAGGGAATATCAATGAGTTTAAGGAATGACACAAATGACAAGTAAAGAAGAAATTGTTGCAAATATGCAACAGGTTGTAGAGCAAATGTTTAAAGATGATGTCGATGAGAATCCCGACTCATTAAACGAATACTTTGACTGCAGCGCTTGCGGAAAAAACGCACCTCTTGCAGGCTCCATTCAATACGGCAAATACCGTTTGTGCAACTCCTGTGTGCTTTTGGCGGAAACCGGTTTTGCGCTTAAAAAGTTTGATGACATTCAAGCGCTCATTGACGCTATGGAAGATAAGCGCCTCGAAGAGCTTTGCGACTTCATTAAAAAAGATGAAGCATCAGAGAATAATTGATTTTGCATGAAAATAATTTGTTTTAAACCCTGTTTTTAATATAATGCTTTTATGAAAAAGATTACTCTGTTAGGTTCAACCGGTTCAATCGGCACACAAACTCTTGAAGTGCTTGATTACCTTAAAGATTATGAAGTCTTAGCACTTGCTGCAGGCAAAAACGTCACACTTTTGTCTAAACAAATAGAAAAATATCACCCTAAGCGTGTAAGTGTTCAAAGAGAAGAGGATGTTAAATTTATAAAATCTAAATTCCCTCAAATTGAAGTCCTGTGCGGAATTGAGGGGTTAATGGAGTTGTGCTCTGATACTCAAAACGACATCATTCTTGTTGCAACATCAGGTAAAATCGGCTTAAAACCTACACTTTGCGCTATAGAAAACAAAATAAACATTGCCCTTGCAAACAAAGAAACCCTTGTTATGGCAGGGGATATTGTGATGAAAAAAGCGCGTGAAAATAATGTAAAAATTCTACCCGTGGACTCTGAGCACTCGGCAATTTTGCAGTGCTTGGGAGATAAAAATAATCAAGCCTACAAGCTTATTATAACAGCCTCTGGCGGACCGTTTTTGTATAAAACTCGAGAAGAAATGGGGCACACTAACGCACTTGAGGCGCTTAAGCACCCAAGATGGCATATGGGAAGAAAAATCACAATCGACAGTGCAACCCTTATGAATAAAGGCTTAGAGGTCATAGAGGCACATCATCTTTTTAATATGGACTACAGTGACATAAAAGTTGTAATCCATCCGCAGAGCCTTGTACACTCGTTTGTAGAGTTTGTTGACGGCTCAATGCTTGCGCAAGTGGGCTTTCCCTCTATGCACATACCTATTCAATACGCTCTAACATACCCCATAAGGCAAAAGGGTATTAAAACAGACGGTTTTAGCCTCTACGGGCAGCAAATGAGCTTTGAAAAGCCTGATTTTAATAAATTCCCCTGTCTAAAGATGGCTTATGAAGCGGGAAAAATAGGCGGAAGTGCGCCTGTGGTGCTAAACGCTGCAAATGAAGTTGCCGTAAATAATTTCCTTGAGGGCAAAATAAGCTTCCTTGATATTGAAAAAACGGTAGAAAAGGCACTTTCAAACCATAATGTAATATCTGAGCCGTCACTTGAAGAGATTTTTGAAATAGATACCGAAACAAGAAAAACATACGGCGTATAAGGCTTTTAACAAATTATATTAAGTTTTATTACAAAAAATATACTAAATATATCTTTTTTAGTCAATTTTTCGATAAATATATTTTTTATATAAGTACGAGAGCACAATAAACAGTAAACCCCCATTATAGAGAAGAAATTAGAAAACAGATAATTTAAAGGAGAAAAAAATGGCCAGAGTACTTATTTCAATGCCCGAAAAATTCTTAGACGAAATCGATCATGTGGCAGATACGGAAAATCGTTCACGCAGCGAACTTATTCGTGAGGCATTGAGAACTTACATACAACGTACTAAAATCAGAGAAAATTCATTCGCAAGTAAAAACGCAGCAATTCTTGAAGCGCTACTAGACTAAAGGCGTAAGCCGATGCTCCCAATGACAGCGGCGATGAGCCGGTGGAATGGAGCATAATAAAAAGCGCAAAGCCGGTGCGATAGGGTCAAACGATGAGTTTGAGCCGTGCACTACGGGCGCAAAGCCTGCTCCCAATGACAGCGGCGATGAGCCGGTGTAATGAAGCACACAGGCGCAAGCGGGGCTACGTAAGATTAGAGTTTAAGGAGGTTTTACAAAAGCGAGCTTATAGCTCGCTTTTTTGCTGACAATTATAATTCCATGCCAAATTTGGCATGGAAATTTAAGGTAAAATGTCAAATGTTTACACTTTTTAATAATTTTTTCTACACTTAAAATCATGAAATCATGCGCCACACATGGGTTTTGCATGGGTCTAATCATGGAAAGCATGATACAGGGCACAAAAGAGGGGTCTAAGACCCGCCAAAGACGCACCATGTAAGCTATTGCAACTTTGTAATAAAGCGTAATATTTACACCAAATTCCCTTGATTAAACGCTCTCAGGCGTTATAATAATATTAAATTCAATACAGACAAGCCTTTAGGGCTTATGAGCTTATAGCGGATACAGATTTATTTGGGGGAAATAACGTGCTGAAAAGTAGGGATTTTGGGCGTGCAGTTGCCGTGAGAAGATGGACAACAACGGCAATGGAATGCTACAAAAGAGGTTGTAATTGTGAAGGGTGCTTTTATACTGATTTTTTCAATAACTCATCACAAAAATGTCAGATGAAAGCTTCCGTTTTGGAGTTAGTGAGAGTTCTGGGTAAACCGGATATAGAAATGCAACAAATAATAGCAGATGAAATGTAGTTGCTAATTAGAAGTTTTTAAGAGGTATAAAATTTATACCTCTTTTTTTGTGACTAAAAAGGCGCTTATAAAGCGCCTTTACTAAAATATACCAAGAAATTTCTTTTTCCTGTAGTTTGTTATGGTGTCAACCTCAAGATTTACTTTTTTATCAAAAGTCCTGTAAGCGCTCAGGTAAGCTCTTGCAGTGTCAATCGATGTAAAACAGGGTACACCGTACATCTCGGCAATTGTACGAATCTGAAAACCGCTTGTCTGAGAGTTTTTGCCCAAAGTAGGCGTATTTAAAATAAAGCTCAGACGTCCGTTTTTCATACGTTTTTGCAATTTATCAATCATAAATTTCTCAATCATTTTAGAGGGCACACCGTTTTGTTCAAGAAATTTATGCGTTCCCCACGTTGCCATAATGAAAAAGCCTTGCGAGAACATCTTTTTAACAATTTTAAGAGCAGGTTTTTTGTAGTGGTCGTTAAGAGAAACAAGCACCCTTTGTTTTCTGCCGCCAAATTTGTATCCTGCTGCGATAAACGATTTTAAAAGCGCTCTTTTAAAGTTCGTATCAACGCCTAAAACCTCGCCTGTAGACTTCATCTCAGGCGCAAGCGCAGGGTCTATTCTGTTTAATTTTTGGAAAGAGAACACGGGCATTTTGACGCAAACAAGATTTGTCTTGCGATACAACCCGACACCAAAGCCAAAAGAGCGAATAGACTTGCCTAGGGCAGCATTAATTGCCATTTTTACCATAGGCACGCCTGTTACTTTTGACATAATAGGCACGGTACGAGAGGCTCTGGGGTTAACTTCAATTACATAAACAACATCATCTTTTATGATAAATTGAATGTTCATCAGCCCTTTAATATTGAGCTTGCGCGCGATTAAACGAGCATATTTAACAAGTTTTTTCTCATTTTTGCGAGATATATTTCTTGAAGGGTAAATGCTCATTGAGTCCCCGCTGTGAACTCCCGCACGCTCAATGTGCTCGCAAATACCGGGGACTAATATGTCCTTACCATCTGAAACAGCGTCCAGCTCAACCTCTAAGCCCTCAATATATTGGTCTATTAATACAGGGTGTTCGCTTGAGAATTGCAGCGCTTGGTTAATGTATGTCAAAAGTTCATCATCATTATAAACTACCTGCATGCCTCTGCCGCCAATGACATAAGACGGACGAACCAAAACGGGATACCCCAGCTCGCGAGTTGTTTCAAGCGCCTCTTGAGCACTGTGAACACCGCGCCCTTTGGGTTGAGGGATTTTCAGTTCTTTTAAAAGTTTTTCAAAAACTTTCCTGTCTTCAACAGCATCAATGCTCTCAAGAGAAGTACCTAAAATCTTTACCCCTCTTTGCGCTAATTTTGGCGCAAGGTTAATAGCCGTTTGTCCGCCAAATTGAACCATAACCCCTTTTGGGTTTTCTTTTTTGATAATGTTCATAACATTTTCAATATTCATCGGCTCAAAATACAACCTTGTAGCCACGTCAAAATCTGTTGATAAAGTTTCGGGGTTAGAGTTTATCATAACAGACTCATAGCCGTTTTCATTCAATGCCCAGCTTGCATGTACCGAACAGTAGTCAAATTCAATACCCTGACCAATTCTGATAGGTCCTGAACCTAGCACTACGACATTTTCTTTTTTTAAGGCGTTACCTTTTTTGTCTGTTGTTTCTTTCTTGTGCTCATCAAGCTCGCACTCCTCAGAGTATGTTGAGTAAAAATAAGGAGTAGATGCGCTAAATTCGCCTGCGCAAGTATCAACAATTCTAAAAGACGCCTCAAGGTTAAAATTCTCGAGAGTTTTTTCATCAACCTTAGCATAGGTACTTATTTCAGAATCTAAAAATCCGTATTCCTTAGCTTTTTTATAGAGTTCATAATTTAGCGGTTTTATCTCAAGCTCACGCTCAACATCGGTTATATCTTTGATTTTGTTTATAAACCACTTATCAATTTTTGTAATTTTATTTAATTCATCGACATCAACATTGCGTGATAGCGCCTCAGACAGTCTGAAAATTCTTCTGTCATCTTGAATATGAAGTTCTTCCAGCAATTGCTCAAGTGACATATTTTCAAACTTATGGTGCAAAAGTCCCGTATTTTTAGCCTCAAGGGAAGTTATAGCTTTTTTAAAGCTTGAGCAAAAAGTTCTGCCTATTGCCATTACCTCGCCCGTGGCTTTCATTTTTGTACCTAAAATCCTATCTCCTGTTGCAAACTTGTCAAAAGGCCACTTTGGAATTTTAACTACAACATAGTCAAGTGCAGGCTCAAAAGCCGCAACTGTTTTCTTTGTAACAGAGTTTTTAATCTCATGCAAATTGTAGCCTATGGCGATTTTTGTAGTTATTTTTGCAATAGGATAACCCGTCGCCTTGCTTGCAAGCGCCGATGAACGACTTACGCGGGGATTAACCTCAATTACATAGTATTGATTTGATTTTGTATCAAGCGCAAACTGCACGTTGCATCCGCCCTCAATTTTAAGCGCGCGGATTATTTTTATTGCAGATGTTCTTAACATCTGATATTCGTTGTTGGTAAGGGTTTGAGATGGCGCAACAACAAAACTGTCACCCGTGTGAATACCAATGGGGTCAATGTTTTCCATATTACAGATGATTATACAGGTATCGTTTGAATCACGCATAACCTCGTATTCAACCTCTTTAAACCCTGCGATTGATTTTTCTACAAGCACCTGATTTATGGGAGATTGAGTAAGACCGGAGTGCACAATTTCTTCATATTCTTTTTCATTATGCGCTATACCGCCCCCTGCACCGCCTAAAGTAAAGGCAGGACGGATGATTATAGGAAAACCTATTTTATTTGCAAATTCAAGAGCCTCATCGTAACTTGAAACAATTTCACTGTCAGGAATCGGCTCACCTATTTCATTCATAAGGTTTTTAAACATTTCTCTATCCTCTGCCATTTTAATAGATGAAATGTTCGTACCTAAAACCTTGACACTATATTTTTCAAGCACGCCCGTATCATTTAATTCACAAGCCAAATTTAGCCCCGTCTGTCCGCCAAGAGAAGCTATAAGCCCGTCGGGGCGCTCTTTTTCAATTATTTTTGTTAAAATATCAACATTTAGGGGCTCAATGTAGACTTTATCCGCTATGTGCTCATCTGTCATAATTGTTGCGGGGTTAGAGTTTACAAGGACAACCTCAATACCTTCCTCTTTAAGCGCGCGACATGCCTGCACACCTGCATAGTCAAACTCTGCCGCCTGACCGATTACAATAGGACCTGAGCCTATTACAAGAACTTTTTTTATAGAATTATCTTTCATTATGCCCTCACTTTTTGATATTTTTTCATTAATTCTATCCATTCATCAAAAATCACTGCCGCATCATCAGGTCCGGGGGCTGCTTCAGGGTGGAACTGCACGGCGTGGATTTTTAGAGAATCAATTTTAAAACCTTCAAGCGTGTCATCGTTTAAGTTTTTATATGTAGGGGTCATAAGCTCGCTCAATGATTCAACATCGACCGCATAACCGTGGTTTTGAGATGACATCATTACTTTATTTGTTTCAAGATTTATTACAGGGTGGTTTCCGCCTCTGTGACCATATTTAAGCTTATATGTCTTTGCGCCCGATACTATGGCTAAAAGCTGATAACCGAGGCATATTCCAAAAATCGGGAGTCTGCCTACAAGTTGCTTTATTGTTTCTATTTCCAAGTGACAATCCTTAGGGTCGCCAGGACCGTTGGATAAAAATACCGCGTCAAAATCTCCGTCTAAAATTGAGTCGGCACTCACGTTTGCGGGGTAGACTTTGACCTTGCAGCCTCTTTTTACAAGGCTTTTCACTATACCATATTTTGCACCGTAGTCAATAAAAGCAAGTTTTATTGGGTTATCCTCGCCTTTTATGTATGATTCTCTTGTTGTAACATCAAAAACTATATCGGGGTTGGGCTTGTAGTTTTTTGTTTCTTCGATTTTTTGTTTTATTTCTTCATCACTTAAATCTCTTGTTGTAATAAAGCAGTTCATAGTACCTGCTTCACGGATTTTTTTGGTTAAGCTTCTTGTGTCAACTCCCTCAATTCCTAAGACATTTCTTTCTTTAAGGTAATTACCGAGAGTAATTTTGCTTTTGTAATGAGATTCGTTTTTGCAGTACTCTTTTACAACAAGCGCACGAAGTGCGGGATTTAGAGATTCAAAGTCGTCGTTATTTATACCGTAGTTGCCTATTTCAGGGTATGTCATAACAATTACCTGACCTGCATAACTTGGGTCGGTTATTATTTCTTGATATCCTGCCATTGAGGTGTTAAAAACAATTTCCCCAAAAACATCTCCCTGTGCGCCAAATGACTTAGCGTACATAACGGTTGAGTCTTCAAGTATTAATGTAGCCATCTATATAACTCCCATTTCTTCATAAATCTTTTTCATAGCTTCAATTCTATCTGGTGCTGATGTAACGGCTCTGCCTATTACAAGATAATCTGCTCCGTCTTTAAGCGCTTGAGCAGGTGTTGCAATTCGCTTTTGGTCATCTTTCAGTGACCAAAGGGGGCGAATACCGGGGCATAAGACTTTAAAGTCCTCACCACAAGCTTCTTTTATTGCACGAAGTTCATGCACTGATGCTACAACGCCATCCAGTCCTGCTTGTTTTGCAAGTTTTGCAAGGTTAATTGCAAGACCTTTAACCTCAGCGTTTACTTTTAATTCATCATCCAAAACCTCTTGAGAAATGCTTGTTAATACAGTAACTGCAAGGATTAAAGGAGGTTTTTTGCCAAGTTTTTGCGCTGCAGTACAAGCGCCCTCTTTTGATTGTTTCATCATCTCTAAACCGCCTAAAGCGTGAACATTGTAGAAATTTGCACCTCTTAGAACTATATTTTCACTTGCTTTTTTAACAGTATTTGGTATATCCATTAACTTTACATCAAGGAAAAAGTTTGAGTTTTTGCTTTTAATATAGTCTATAATTTCATTTCCAAAGCCCGTGTATAGCTGCAAACCGACTTTGAAAGTCCCGACATAAGGACTCAGTTCATCAACAAGTTCTTTTGCCTGCTCAAATGTCTCAACATCAAGCGCAAGGACAATTTTTTCTTTTATTTTTTCATCAATCATCAATTCTTACTCCTTTTAGCTTCATTGCCTCATATGCCGTTACTTTGCACTTGGATAACAGGTTTTCGCCTTTTACTATCCAAGTTTTATCAAGGTCAAATTTAACCTTTGTGTCGTTTTTTATACCTAAGATTTTTCTTGGGTTATACGCCATAAGTTCAAGCGTTTTATCAAGCCCGAATTTTTCATAAGTAAGAGAAAAAGCAAACTCAAGCCCTACAATGCCGTTTGGCGAATCTTTGTATGGCAGAAGCTTTTCTTCCACACTGTGAGGCGCATGGTCTGTTGCTATAACATCAATTGTCGAATCTAAAATCGCATCAATTACAGCCTGCCTGTCCTCTTTAGTTCCTAACGGAGGATTCATTTTGTATATGCCGTTATCGGTAACATTTTCTTTTGTAAAAGTAAAATAATGCGGTGCGCTCTCGCAGGTGATTTTTAAACCCTTATTTTTTGCAGCCCTTATTAAATCAAGGCTTGCTTTTTTTGATATGTGACAAAAATGCAGACGGGGGGTTTTTCCCTCTCTTATAAGTTCTTCAAAAATATCAATCTGCCATTTTACCTCTTTTGTTTCATCCTCGCAGTGAGAAAGTATTAGATTTTCGCTTTTAAGAGCATTATAAAATACACTGTGGTTTAATATGGGCAAACCGTCATTTGAAAAAGCTATCGCGCCTGAGTTTTTTAAAGTTTCAAAATCAACAAGCTCATCTGTGTTTAAGTTTTTTGTAACGGCACAAACCTGATACAGGTGGCATTTATGACCTTTTGCTTTATCTAAAATATATTGAAGAGTTTGAGGGTTATCACAAACAGGTTTTGTATTCGGCATAGCGCAAACTGCACCAAAACCGCCTTTGTAGGCGCTATTTAGTCCCGTTTCAATTGTTTCTTTGTATTCATACCCGACTTCCCTTAAATGAACGTGCATATCAATAAGCGAGGGTATTTCTACAATATTCATCTTTCTACCCCTTTATACAATAAGTTTAGAATTGCCATTCTGACAAAGACTCCGTTTCTTGCCTGCTCAATAATAATTTTTCCCCTTGGCGAATCTAAAATAGAGCCCTCGATTTCAACATCACGATTAACAGGACCGGGGTGCATTAAAATCGCACTTTGGGGCAGATTATCATTTGTAATTTGATAATCTTCAATATATTGAGCATAAGGTATGCGAGTTTCTATGCGTTCTTTTTGAATCCTTAAACCCATAACCGCATCAGCGTCTTTTAGAGCGGTTTTTAAATTAGGTTCATACTTAGCATCAGTAAGCGTCCAGTCTTCAAAATAGCTTGGTGAGCAGCATACAACATGCGCTCCAAAGCGATTTAGAAGCTCTATGTTTGACTTTGCAACACGAGAGTGGATTATATCACCTACTATTACAACCTTTTTGCCCTCAACGGTTTTTAGATGTTTTTGCAGCGTATAAAAATCCAAAAGCGCCTGTGTCGGGTGAGATGCCTTGCCAACTCCTGCGTTTACCAGCGACAAATTATAATCATAATGTTTTTCTGAAAGCTCTTGCAAAAAGTCTTCTCTTGAATGTCTTATGACAGCTATATCACAACCTATTGCATTCAAGTTGTTTAAAGTATCATAAAAGCCTTCACCCTTTAGGATTGAGGATTTTTGAGCGTCAAAGTTAAAAACATCAAAGCCAAGTTTTTTTGACGCCATTTCAAAAGAAAATCTCGTGCGGGTAGAGTTTTCAAAAAACAAAAGTGCAACCGAGCCTGTGTTTTTTCTCTCAAGAGTACCTTTTAGGGTTTGCTCTTCATAGAATTTCGCAAGCTCTGTTATTTCAAGAATTTCATCATTTGTAAGATGTTTAATGTCAATAAGGTGTTTCATTTTCTACTTTCCAACCCTGCTTCCGGGTTTAGTCAACTCTATTCCCAATTTGCATAGCGGGCAGTCTTCGGGGTTATATGTAACAGGTTCAACCTGAAGAAGTGATATTATATTTAATTTATCTTTTAATTTTCCTGCCGACCTGTCTACAATACAGGCAACACCTGCTACTTCAATTTCAAACTCTTTTAGAGCGTCCATTGTTTCAAAAATAGTTCTTGCAGTTGTAATAACATCCTCTACAAGCAGAACTTTTTCACCTTTCTTTAAAATATAGCCGCGTCTTAGCTGCATTTGCCCGTCTTTTCTCTCAACAAAAAGATTTCTCTTATCTGTAGCGGCTGCAACTTCATAGCCAAAAATTATCGCCCCTATGGCAGGAGATACAACAGTGTCAAACTCAAGTCCTTTGAGTTTTTTTGCAAGTTCTTGAGCAAGAGTCTTTACAACAGGCGGGTATTGGTATAATTTTGCACATTGAAAATAAGTATCCGAGTGCAACCCCGAAGTTAAGCAAAAATGCCCGTTTAAAAGACCGTCAAAGTCTAAAAGAAGCTGTTTTACATCCGCTTGTTCCATTAATTTATCTCCTTTATTGCCATTTTTAAATCTTCAAAAGTATTAAATTTATTTTCTCTCATAAATTCTTCAAGCTCTAAGGCTAAAGACACACAAGCATCACACTGAGTAAAGTTATGTGTGCCAACTTCAAAAGCGTCAGCGCCTGCGCTTATAAATTCAAACAAATCAGAGAGTCGAGAAATGCCGCCCATGCCTATAATAGGCAATTTTACAGCAGAGCGTATTCTTTTAACCATTGCAAGGGCAACAGGCTTAATGCACTTACCCGAAAGTCCGCCCTGAACTTCTTTTTTGTAGAATTTTCCGTTTATATAATCTATTTTTATGCCAAGACCCTTTAGTGTGTTTATGGCGCTTATAGCGTCAGCACCTGCTTTTTCAACCGCTAAGGCTAAAGATTCAATGCTTGTGACATTAGGGGTTAATTTTACTATCAGACATCCTTCATAATTTTTTCTTACCTTTAAAACAAGCTCATAGAGAGAATTTGAATCTACTCCAAACTCCAGACAGCCTGATTTTACGTTAGGACAAGAAACATTAAGTTCAATTGCTTCAATTCCCGCTTTATTTGCAATTGAGGCAAGTTGAGCATAATCTTCTAGGGTACTTCCTGCGGCGTTTAGAATATATGTAATATTTTTCTTATTTAAAACAGGGATTTTTTCTTCTATAAATCGCTCTATACCGATATTTTCAAGCCCTATGCGATTTATCATACCGCAATCGGTTTCAAAGATTCTATCTCCCTCGTTACCCAATCTCGGTTCAAGAGTAATGCCTTTTGTTGCTATAGCGCCTATTTGAGATACGTCGCAAAAGTCCTCGTACTCATCTGCGTAGCCAAAAGTCCCTGAGGCTGCAATTATCGGGTTTTTCATTTCAAAATCAGCTATTTTTATTCCCATACTACCTCACTTGACTTAAACACCGGTCCATCGTGGCAAATTGTCGCATTTTGAACTTTGCCGTCTTTTTTCACCTTAATAACGCAACCCCTGCAAACACCGACCTGACAGGCAAAAACTTTTTCCATAGCAACAAAAGCGTCTATATTATGCTCAAATGCCTTTTGATTAACAAGTTTTAAAACAATCTCAGGTCCGCAAGAATATATCAGCTGAGGTTTAAATTCTTTTATTATTTCATCCAGATAATCAATCACAGAGCCGCCTATGACTGTTTTATCAGAACCTTCTATAACTTCATTTTGCGCCTTAAAACCTGTAATTAAAAAGTTTTCGATACCTTTTGAATTCAGTTCGTCTTTTAAAAACAACATAGGCGCTATACCGATGCCTGCGCCCACAAGGAGGGATTTTTTGTTTTCAATATTAAAACCCGTACCTAAAGCACCCATAAAATCTACACTATCGCCGACTTTAAGAGATTTTATGTAATTTGTTCCCTCGCCTTTTAATTTAAAGAAAACTTGAATTTTCCCGTCTTTAAAGCCTTTAATGCTAAATGGGCGTCTTAGGGTCTTTGGAGGGCATAAAATTGAGATAAACTGCCCTGCGTGAGCCTCTTTAACATCTGATGAAATCTCAAGAGCATATGTGTCTTGAGCTATTTTTTCAATTTTTTCTACTGTACCTTTTTTAATCTTTTTCATTTTTTACCCATAAAAAAAGAAAGGCAAAAACCTTTCTTTTAAGCTATATATTTAGTTTTTAACTTCTTTAAATTCATCTGAATTAAGTTCCTTTTGAGATAATTATAACCTAAATAAAATTAATTTGTGTAATTTGTGTAAACATATGTAACAAATAAACTTTAAAACCTAAATGTTGAAAAAAATCTGTCGATAAGTAAAACATAAGAACAATGGAGTAGAAAGAACTCAAATGAGTGTATCAGGACTTGGATTAAATCAGAATTTATTTGCAGGCATCGACAGCGTAAATGCCGCAAAAGTATCAGGCGAAATTTTCTCACGTGCCGCAGAAAAAACAATCGACCTTTCTAAAGCTGATTTATCTCAATTCAAACGCCCTACATTAGGTGTTGACCTTTACAGCCCTAAAACAAGCATTGAATTACAAAGACAAATTGCCATTACTCAATCAGGTCTAAACACTCAAAACATCAACACAACTTACCTAAACTCTCAAGCAGCAAGCGCACTTTACGGCGGAAACAATGTTGCAAAGAGCGTTGAAGGAAAACTTTTTGTACCAACCAACTCAGAAGTTGAAGCAATCAACATCGTTGAACCTCAAACTCAAAGAGTTGACTTGTATCAAATAGCTAACCTCAACAAAGACGCAAAAGGCTCTAACCCGTTTGCATACAGACCACAACAATCAAGCGAAAAAGAAGAAAAAGAACCTCTTAACTTCATCGCTTAATTTAAAAGAAGCATTATTCTCCTCCTCTATTGTTCAAATTTTAGCAGCCAACTTGGCTGCTTTTTATTTTTAAAAACCCCTCTTTTTTTGAGGGGCTTTAAAACTATTTAACCATTTTATAGATTTTAAATTCGGCAGGCTGGAGAATATCAAAGGTTATTGAGCCTGTAATTTCTTGCTCCATAGGAATTTCGGTTAATGTACATTTTTGCATTTCATCTAATTTAAAATCATAAAAAGCGCTTAGTTTTTTGTTATCTTTAAGTTTAATTGTTTTATTTAAAACCGCTTTGCCTTTTTTTGTCATTCTTCTTGTGTGACCGTTTACATCAACCACATTAACTTTTTCAGTTGGCGAAAAATAATTTGCCACGACAAAAAGGCTTTCTTTAGGGTTTTTATCGCTTATTACTTCCCAGCAGCAAAAACCGTCTTCGCTTTGAACATGTAAAATTGCCTTACCGCGAGAGAGGATTTCACTGTGTTGCGCAAAATAGTTTATAGCGTTGAATTTTTCCCAGAAGCTCCAGTTTTTATTTCTATCCATTGAAACTTCTTTACCTATAATGCGCTCTATGCCTGTTTTTGTAAAGCTTTCATCACCATCAACATATAGTGTAGAGCGTTGAGCAAATTTGCCTCCGGGGAGGAATTTGTATTTAAACCACTTAAACAATGCCCCTGATTCGCCCAGCTGACCGGGGTATTGGTCAATTTCTCTAAATTCGCCGTCTTGATTGTTATAAGCTTTTAAAATAGAGAGCGGATTAGTCCTTGAGCCTTTTGTATTGTATATTTCAAGGCGCATATTATCATTTATTATCTGCTCGGGAGTTTTGCTGTATTGGCTTACAATATCATCACCCCATAAAAGGTCAAAGTGCATATCAGCGTGATATTCTTTAAAATAACCATCCCAGAGCATATATTCTGCAAGGGTTGCAAAGTATGGAATGCGTTTTTTTATTTTTGCATTCATTTTTGCAAGCACCTTATAAGGAGCTCTGTAGCTTATTGGCATGTTATTTTTTTGTGAAACTTCATCTACCACATGGTCTATATGGTCGACTCTAAAACCGTCAAAGTTGTATTCTTTTTGAAGATTTTCCATATAATCCACAAAAAAGTCCACAACCTTTTTGTTAAATTTGTGTTTTTCAAAGAAAACAAAGTAATAAGGCGTTTGACAATCAAGATTTGCAAAGTGAGTTACATCTTCGCCCTTGTAGTTATAGTGTTTGAAAGTCGGATATTCACCTGACTTGTGCATTTTATCATACACGGGAACTCCTGCCGAGCACCAAGCACCACCGGGCGACGACCAAAGACCTTCTTTTGTAAGGGCTTTTATTATTTCATCCTGACAAACTATGTCTTCTTCGCATTTTGGTTTTTTACCGTTTACACGTTCTATAATTTCTTCAACACGTTTTAGAAGTTCTTCCTGTTTATCTTTAAAAGACATTTTGTAAGATATTAAAATTTTGTATTCTTTTAAATCTTCATCGTATGTTTTTGTTTTATTTGCCTTAAGGGCTTTTTCAAAGTTTTTGATATTTTCATCAAGTTCTTTAATGTCAAACCATCTTGCAACATATGGGTTTGTAAGTACTATTTTTGAAAATCTGCCCGTTTGAGGTAAAACATCATATATCACAGGGTGTCCTGCAAGTTGAGCAAGAGTGATGAAGAATCTTACCTGTTCTTTAGCGTCTAGTCCCAAGAACTTAGCTACTTTTTCATCTTCAAGATTTTTTGATACATCGGATGACTTTGGCAGATACGCACATTCAAACTCACGAGGGTGAAAAGGTATTAAATACAAAGTCGCAGGCATGATGTTTAAGTCTTTGTTACCACAATCAAGACTCAGAAGTGCTGCCAACCAGTCGATAAATTTTCCAGCACGATTCGGGTCAGCACCAAGCCCTGCAAGGGATAGAAGTTTTATGTTATGACCTTCTTTTTTAAACCAGTTAGAGTGTTTTACTTTTCTTCTTGCAAGAGCTGAAGGGTTAGAAAAGTGTGTAAATTTTTCCCCGTCATATGTACCTTCAAATTTTAATTTTTCACAAAGTGCAAAAATTATCTCTCCCGCGCTTAACTCTTCAAGAGTTTTAAAGTGCGGATAAGGTAAATAGCCGTATTTTTGGATTGTTTTTGAAAGATATTCTCTTCTCTCGGGTGAAATATCGTTTATACCGTATATTTCTTTTAACTTTGCAAATTGCAAATTGATGTCAAAGTTTTGCAAAAAATCAGCTTCGACTGTTTTTTTGGGGTTGATTAAATTTAACACTTGTCCACCATCACTTATCTTTATTCTATCCTACAGAAATATACTAGCAAAAAACCTTTTATTTTTTAACGCGAAGTAAAGAATTGTAACGGAGATATAGGCTATATGTGTAATATAGTGGCAAAGTTTAGTACTTTTGTATTAAAATGTCTGGTAAAATAGTATTTTTTCAAAGGGGATTTTTTAGAGTTTATGGCGGAGAATATTGAGTTAAAGCTGGAACAATTAACGGATGCTGTAAGGAGTTTGTATTCAAAACCCGTGATGTCAAACAGCGAATTAAGCAACATGGTAACAAACATCTCACAAAGGTTTGAAAATACCACTGAAACAAATTCTCAAAAATTAATCGGCATCATAATCGGCGAAACAAAAAAAATTATAGAAGAAAAACAATATGAACTTCACCAACAATTAGGAGAATTTGAAAACGCCTTAAAACAAATATCACAAGATGTTTCTAACCCTAAAATGTCCTTGGAAGTTTCAAAAATCCTCTCTGAAGTTTCTGACATATACGCAAAGCTGGGCAATCAGGAAGTTTCTCTGCAAAAGATAAATCAAAACCTTATCACATCAAAATCATCTAACCCCATAAATGAAGTACTTAAATTAAGCAATGAATTTGCTGCATTCAGCAGAGGTTTTGACGGTATAACACATACGCTGAACAAAAACTTTACGGATTTTTTAAATCAAATAAAATCCTATAGCACAAAAGAAGAAATAACAGATATTCAACTTGAACTTGATACAATTAACGGAAATGTAAACTCTATTATTTCCGCTATCGCAATAATAGACCATAAATACAAAGACTTAACAGGGCTTATTGAAGCTTTTGGCGAAAAAGAAACCATATTCAGTGAAAGCATGGGACAAATCAGACAACTTAACGACAAGTTTGATTTGTTAAGCGAAGAAATGGCAAAAAAAGCTTCAAAAGAAAACATAGGTGAAATTAAAGGCTGTATAAACCAACTAAGCGATAATGTCAAAAATCTGAGCAGCTCGGCTAATGAAACTTATGGTCAGAGTATACAAAGACTCAAAGATACACTTAACTCCATAGAAAACAAAATCAACCAAGCGCCCACCACTCAAGACATTAACGAAACAAAAGGCGAACTTAAAGTCCTTATGGACAAACTGAGTCTGCAAAGTTCTAATAACAAAGATGAGTTAATAGGCAAAATTCAAGAAAACATCTCGTTATTGAGAGCACAAAATGATAATGAACTTAAAGGTCAGATTTTTGAATATACAAATGAACTGAATCAAGGCATACATCATATAAATTCTCAAATAGCAAAAATACAAGACAACATTGAAAGTTCACTCTCACAAAGAACACAAAAGATGAATGACGATGTTGCATCACTAAAAGAAAAACTGGACATGTTGGCTCCTAACTTAAATAACATGTCGCAAGAAGCAATTATAAGCGAAATAAACGCTATAAATTCACAAATATCAAGACTGCAAGACAACATTGAAAGTTCACTCTCACAAAGAACACAAAAGATGAATGACGATGTTGCATCACTAAAAGAAAAACTGGACATGTTGGCTCAAAACATGGGCAAAATATCCGGAGAAAACGTTCTAAATGAAATAAATACAATAGAAGATAATATAAGAACCATAACGAGAGATTCTCTATCAAGCATAGCAACTCTTATTGCGGGCGAATTTTCAAGTCTTGACAAGGCTCTTGAAAATAAAGAAATAAAATACAGTGAAAACCTTGACTTTGCGCTAAATAATTTAAGAGAAGATTTAAAATGCTACACTCAAAAGATTACAACTCTTAAAGACGAAGTTGCAGCAATTAATCAGGGTAACATAAAACTCTTACAAGAACCTATTGAAAATGCTCTTAGAGATTTGAGCGAAATTACCATAAAACAACAGTTAAACAACATCAACCAAAATGTTAAAGACACAACCTCAAGCATTTTTACATCTTTTGAAAAAATCAAAGAAAATTTTGAACATACGCTCTCAGGCACAAACATTGAAATACTTTCACAACTGAAAGACACGATACCTGTTATCTCAGACAAACTGGAGGTATTAAGAAGTCAAATTACATATGTTAACAATGAAAATGCAGCGTCATTAAAACAAAATCTTCAAGAATCCTCAGAAACAATAAAAGCCTATATTGAAGATATTAACTACAGAATAAAAAATGAAATAAAAAATTCATACAATGCGCCTTTAAATGAAATTAAAATTGATTTGCAAAATCTTTCAAATCACTTAACAGAAAGTGTTGAAAGCATAAAAGGCAACATTACAAAAGAGTTTAATTCTCACAAAGAAAACATAGAGGGACTTCTTTTAGAGCTTAAAAATTCTAACTCGGAAAATCCAAAGTCTAACGAAGAACTTCAAAACATTAAAAAAGACATTATAGAGGGCATATTAGGCTCAACACAAAACAACAAAGCAAATTTTATAATCATTGAAGAAAAAATAAATAAAATCATTGAAGAACAACTAAAACTTCAGTCTGACAACACAAACGAAGTTGTTCTTGAGATTATAAACACCGTTCTTGAAAAAATTGAGAACAATAACCAGCAACAAATACACAACGCAAAAGAATTGCTTGAAGAAATTCAAACAAGCAATTCGCAAATAGTTGAAAAGATAGAAACAGAAGCAAAAAATGACCAAAATTCTCTTTTGGGTAATGAAATTGGTTTAAAACTGGAATCCCTTGAAGAAAAACTTTCTTATTATCCTGATAAAGAAGAAATTCAAGAATCCATATCTTCAATAAGAGAACATCTTGATTCTCTCAACAGCGATTTATTAGACCAGCTTACAGATAAGCTTAATGAAATCGCAGGGGAGAATGATGAATTTTCAAGCGAGAAAAACTCGCAAGTGAGCGAATATTTGTCAAAAATTGATGAGTATCTTGCAAATGTTGAATATCTCAAAAACAATTTAAGCGAAGATTTAAAAGAATCTATAGGAACTGAAACAAAAGACTTAAAAGAAAAACTCGAGTCTGCTTTTAATGCAAGAAATGATGAGATAAGAATTGAAACATTTAACCTCATACAAAAAATTGCAAATGTTGAAACAAATATAGACAAGATAACAAACAACATTTCAAAAATAACAAGTTCAACAGACGACACAAGCTATGCTTATTCTCTTCAAGATGTTGAATCAGACATTGCAAAATTAAGACTAAGCATAGAAAAAAATATAAAAGGTGATAATTACAAAGAATTTATCAACAGGCTTATTGAACTTAAAAACATTAACCTTGAAAACAACAAGTTAAACCACCTGATTGAAGGGCAAATGTCCCATCTTAACGCTTGGTTTAAATCTGCAACCCAAAAACTTGAGATACTTTCTCAAAAGGTTGAAAACGCAGAACAAATGAGCATGGAAGAAATTAAAACCAGACTCATTCGCTCTGAAAAATCTCCAAGCGGGGCAAAAATTGATGAAGTAAGCGAAAGACAAATTTCATATCTTGAAGAATTAGACGAAAAACTCTCTCTTCTTCTGCAAAAACAAAATAACGAATTTGACCCGACATCATTTATTGATGTTACTTATCAAAACATGAAACAAACAAAAGACTTATCCTCTCGTATGGATGAGCTTGAAATCAAAATTGATAAAATCCAAGGCTACATGGAAAAAATCGTAGCCTACATAGAAGAATAGTTCTTAATATATGAACTTGCACCCATAAGCTCCGAGCTTTCAAACTCAGCTTGTCTTGCTTTTAGCATTTCATCGGCGCTTGCGTTCAGGTTTTTATCTCTGTAGGGGATAGCTGCTTTTGTGTTTAACATGCCTAAATCAAAATCATCAAGCGGAAGTTTTATGTATTTTTTATCAAACGCACAAACGCTGGCGCAAGAGTGGTTTTTTTCATCTAAAATTTTGCCTAAATAAAACCCTGCTATCTGCATAGCCTTTCTTACAGGCTGAGCGGAACAATAGGTCACAAGAACGCCCGTGTCTTTTAAAAGTCTTTTTAATTCATAAAAAAACTCCACACTCCACAGCGTGGGCAGTTTATTTGGCGCAAAAGCATCAAGGAATATGACATCATAGGGCTCTGTTAATTTTTTTATGCTTTTTCTGGCGTCATCAATATAAAAATTTATTTTTGAATTACCAAGTTTTCTCTCACCTCTTAAGAACTCGTTAATCTCAGGGCTATAAAAATCGCACGTTTTTGAATACTCAACAAGTTCTCTGTCCCATTCAAGCGCGTCAATTATAATATCGCAATTTTTATAAAAAGAAAGGGCGTTTTTTGAGTTGTAGCCTATGCCGTAGCAAACATCCAAAACCCTCACAAGAGAAGAATTTTTAGTTCTTTGTTCAAAATCGCTCGGGATGATGAATTTTTCTATACTTTCTTTTTGCGCACCCTCTCTTGAGTGATAAATTTCATTTAATTCTTTGTTAAAAAGCCCCACTGAGCCGTCTTTTGTTGTAAAAATTTCTATATTTTTCATAAAAATATTATACAAAAAACGCAAAATATAATTCGCACATGCAAATTTTTTTGTTTACAAGTTTTGTCCACTAGCAACACAAGGAGAGATGAAATATGTTTATACAACCGGTCAGACTTTTCTGCAATTTTAAAGGAAATATAAATTCAGAAAAAACTAATAGTTTAGAACCAAAAGAAAGTTCAAATAAAGAAAAAATTATGAACAGTACCGACGCAATGAGCATTTTAGGTGCAAATAATGCTGCTGCAATAAAAAATAATAAAGCAGCCGATAAGGTAAAATTTGCTCTTGCAGATGTAGAAGCTACGCGCAAAAATATAGACGCTTTTGTTCAAAATATGCGAAATGAAATTGATGAAACAGCAAAAAGCGCAAAAGAATTATTCAATGAAACAATGGAACAATACGCCAAAGGAGATGAAACAGCTCCCGATGGCACTGTTTTAAGGAAAATTACAACTGATAACACAAAAAAAATTATGAAAGAATTTAACAAAGACGGCAAAGTTGTAAGAAAAACCACATTTCTTAAAGGTGAACATATTATCATAGAAGATGGTTTAGAAAAATTTCCCGATAAATCTTGGAAAGCCGACAGAATAGTTTATTACGATACAAAAGGAACTCCAACATGGTACAAAGAAGGTCTTGAATATTTTCCGGATAAGTCATGGAGTACAAAAAAAGCAATAATTTTTAGTGATGAAAAACCCTTTTCATACATAAAAAACTACCGAGGGGTAGATGATTATGTAATAGAAAAAGAAGAAGAAGTAATGTTTCAAAACGGCAAGCCTGACAAATATATGAAAGGCTTGGAAAATTTTCCCGATGGTTCAAGAAAATTTGCAGTATATATCTGGTTTTTCGATGGAAATCCGGCGCGATATTTAGAAAACTTTATAGAACAAAATGACGGCGCATATCAAGCCACAAAAGACATGTTGTTTTTTGCCACAGAGCCTCGCTGGTATCGAATAAACAGTAAATATTATGCCGATAATTCAAGAAAAGCAGAAAAAGAAATAATGTTTGAAAACGGAGAGGCACAAAACTACAGAGAAAACTGCAAAGCATCACCTGAAGGCAAAATACAAGCCGAAGAACAATACGAACTAACAGATAACGGCTGGAAATAAATTAAATGCAAAATAAAAACCCCTAAAACCTTTATCAGGTCTTAGGGGTTTAATTATACTACATTACATTTATGCCAAAAGATGAGCTAAAATAGCCATAAATATAACCATTACAACAAACATGACACATCCTATTATCACGTCTTTGTTGTTGTGTTTAAATTCATTCATTTTTAACCTTTCTACCTTAAAAATCTAAGGTATACATAAACACTGCTCAGTATTAATGAAATAGCAACGCAAATTACACCGTATTTCATAAAATACAAAAATCCAATAGGATAACCCTTATTTGCAGAGTTTTCAGATACATAAACATTTGCCGCAGCGCCTATTATGGTTAAGTTGCCGCCAAGGCAAGCACCTAAAGATAAGCACCACCAAATAGGATAAGCATACGCCGCACCAAGTTCACGCTGAATTTCCGCAATCAAAGGCGCCATAGTTGCAGTGTACGGAATGTTATCTATAATACCTGAAGCTATGCCTGATATCCAAAGCACAAGGCCACATGTCATAGCTTTTGAACCTTGTGTTACATCAATCAGCCACTGCGCCATAAGTTTAATACCGCCTGAAGCTTCAAGAGCACCTATTATTACAAATAAGCCGATGAAGAAAAATATAGTGTTCCACTCAACATCGCGCAAAATTTGGTCAGGTTTTTCAAAAAGCAAAAGAATGCTCGCACCAAGCATAGCTACTATACTTGTTTCAAGGTGAATTTTATCATGCAGTACAAAACCTAAAATTACAAAGAATAATACGGTCAATGAACGAAACATCAAAGGCATATCTTCGATGGTTTTTGAGTTGTCTATTTCCATTACCGATTTCATTTTCTCTTCACTTGTTACAAGTTTTTTTCTGAAAATAAAATACATAACGCCGATTACCGCAAGCAAAATTAGCGCAACAATGCCTGTTAATTCTTTTATAAAGTCCATAAAAGAAAAACCTGCAGCAGAGCCTATAATGATGTTTGGCGGGTCACCGATAAGAGTTGCCGTTCCGCCTATATTTGAAGCAAAAATTTCAACTATTAAATATGGCAGAGGATTTATGTCCAATTTTTTTGCAATTGCAAAAGTTACGGGCAAAATCAAAATAACCGTTGTAACATTATCCAAAAGCGCACTTACAGCAGCTGTGAATATGCCGAGCATAAAAAGTATTTTAACAGGATGACCTTTTGTAAATTTCAAAAGTTCATTTGCTATCCAGCTAAATACACCGCTCCTTGTAGTAATAGCAACGATAATCATCATTGACACAAGCAAAAATATTACGTTGAAATCTACAAAATTGATAAAATAATGCGGATTTATCATGCCGTCTGATATTTTTGTCTGACTTACAAGACCAAGCAAAATAACCGCCGTAGCGCCAATTAGCGCTATTGTAACTTTAGGAATTTTCTCAAGTGCAATAAAAATATACGCTAAAATCAAAATGGCGGCACTCAGCGCAACCGCATGGGTTGAAACAAAAGTCTGAATCATCTCCATATTCTATCTCCCCGTTCTTTGCAGGTTAAGTATAGACGCTATTGCAACAGCCACCATTTCTTCTTCGCCTGTTTGTGTTTTCTTCTTAGAAGGAGTTGTTTCAACAACTTTTGGAGGGAATTTTTTGTTCAGATAAGCAACAATGCTTGATGTTATGTTCATGGCAAAAATCATAATAGTTAAGAATGCAAATACGACAAGCATACCTACAATAGTAATTATAACGCCGTCAGATATGGCGCTTACAAAATTTTCCATTATTATTCTCCTTTATTTTTTAACTGACTTTTAAAAAACAAAGGAAAAACTAAGGCGCTCGCCTGTTTATTTCGGTTGAGTATGCGAGTTTAGTGCAATTTATTTTGAGAAATGAATTATCGTAAATATATTTTATGAGAGCTTGAAACTGGCTGTATCTAAATTCCAGAGGAAAATTAGAAACATATTGGTTGTTTGACTCTCTCTGAGATGAAACCGATTTTGTAGAAATATTCTGACATACAAAATGAGAATCATTTTGAGATTTGTTCAACATGCCGTTTTGAGAACTGTTTAAAACAAAATCCTTATGTGAGATTTTTGCGCTGTGGTAATACTGCGCATTATCAGCGCAAAGCGCGGTATATGCAAAAAGCTGCACGCATATGAATATGAAAGTAAATAAAATTCTCAAATTCATAATTGTATTTTATACACAAAATATCACTCTTGCAAGGCAAGACCGTCAACAAGGACAAAACGCCCT
>CALUYX010000005.1 GCA_944325115.1 Candidatus Gastranaerophilales bacterium
GGTGTCAAGAACGTAAACCGTACCTAACTTGAAAATTGAATATTATTTCGGGATGTAGCGCAGCTTGGTAGCGCACCGTGTTCGGGTCGCGGGGGTCGCAAGTTCGAATCTTGTCATCCCGACCATTTTCCCTCTTTGTGAGGGATTTTTTGTTATCTGCTAAAATTTTAGTTTTGATGTAATCGGCTGAATATACTCTGCTCTTATTATTGAACGAGAGTCTACAATGGGACCGGGTGGCATTATCGACCACTTGAATTGCGCAAATTGAACACGTGCGGCAAATTTTTCAAGCCATTGTTTTTTTTGCTCCCGTGTCAGGTTGTGCCTTTTTTCGTATAAAAACTTTTCTTCAAGCATTTCTTGCGCCTTTTGTTGCAGGTTTTCCAGCCGCCATATTACTTCATCTAAAAATTCATATGGCATAAGCGCCTCTTCTGCTAAAAGAGGTTTTCCTGTTTTTGGATTTATTGCAAGTTCCGCTCCCGGCGGCTTTAGTAATATTGCTTCCGGAATGGCATTTTTGATTTTTCTGTTATTGTTCATCCAGCGAGCAAGCGCAAAAAGTTTTGTCTTTGTGACATCGCAAATTGGTGCAAAACCGCCCGACATATCTCCGTTAATTGTTGCATAACCCATATAAAGTTCCGACTTGTCTGAAGTTGCAATAGGCAATGTTGATGAAAATTCATTTGATACACCCCATAAAATCATTGCTCTTGAACGAGCCTGAATATTATCAAAGGTAAGGGGTGCTTTGTATCGGTATTCGCCCCAAGCTGAATTAATTTCATCAAAAACTTTGTTAAAAGTATTGGATGAGGCATCTGTCATATCTTTGATTGGAATTTCATAGAAATTTATCCCAAGGTTCACTGCAAGTTCTTTTGCATCATTTTTGCTTTGTGCGCTTGTAATTTTAGATGGCATGGATATTCCTATGACATTTTCTTTGCCAATAGCGTCTGCCAACAATACTGCACACGATGATGAATCAAGCCCGCCGGAGAGCCCAAGCACCGCTCTTTTAAAGCCGTTTTTGTTAAAATAATCTTTTATGGCATTTGTGATTGTCAAATAAGTTCGCTCTAAATCAGGCTCGTAATCAAGAGAAAACTCTTTTTGTGAGTTAAGAGTTTTTTCAACCCCTTTTGGCAGGGGTTCAATTCTGTTTTTTTCTGACAAAGGATATGTGACTTCAAAAAAGTCTTCAGCGTATGATTTTGCTCTTGCGACAAGTTTCCCGTCTTTATCATATGCTCTTGATGTGCCTGAAAATGTTATGCAGTCAGTGCTTCCCGTTTGGTTAACATATAAAATCGGTGTAGAATATTTTTTTGCACAGTGAGAGAGTAAGTTATTGAGAAGCTGCTCTTTTTTTGTGCGAGTAGGTGAGGCGGAAAGATTTATTATAAAATCCGGATGTTGCTCTTTGACAAGTATTTCAAGCGGGTCAAAATTGTACAGAGGTTTTTGGAAAAAATCGCCATCATTCCAGTTTTCCTCGCATATTATTATTCCCGCTTTCAGTGAGTTAAAGTTAATAATTCTATCTTGCGATTTAAAATTTGCAGGTTCAAAATATCTGCCTTCACTAAATTCAGAGTATGTAGGAAGGAGCGATTTTCTCATTATTTTTTCAATTTTACCGTTATTGATATATGCTACGGAGTTAAAATATTTTTTCCCTCTTTTTTGTTTATTGAATTCGCAAAAACCCATAAGTACGGCAATGTCACTACATTGTTGTGCAAATTTTTCCAGATATTTTATATTTTCTTCAACAATAAGAGGATAGCGTTCAATAATGTCTATTGGCGGATATCCAAGCAAATAAAGTTCAGGGTACACAACAAGTTTGATGTTTTTTTCTTTTGCTTTTTTTAGGTACTCAAGAGCTTTGTTATAGTTGTATTCAATATCTCCGACTATCGGGTTTAATTGTGCCAGTAAAATTGTATCGTTATGCATACGCAAATAATACTACAAACTCCTCTGTCGGGCAATTAAAGTCTTTTTTATTTAGGATATACAAAACTTAGAGGTAATTTATGAAAAAAAATGTAATTTATTTTTTGCTTTTAATTTCTGCACTTAATCCGGCTTTTGCAGATACTGCTCCCGTAAAAAATGCACCTGCAAATGTAGAGAAAAAAGTAGAAACCATAGAAACTCAAAAAAGCCTTTATGATGAACTGAATCTTACAAATGAGCAAAAAGAGTTTGTGAATTATTTAAAAAAAGATACACAAGAAAAACTCTCGATTCTTGAAACAAAAATTAAGCAAAAGCAAAGAGAGCTGGACGCTTTGTTTTTGGCTGATATGGATGCTGATACATACAAGGCAAAATTTGACCTGTTGCACAATAAAATTTCTCAAGACTATAGCGAAGCACTTAAAATCAGACAAAGTAGTAAAAATAAATTTTTAAATATTTTAGATGATAAGCAAAAAGAGATTTTTCAAAAAAAAGAAAAACCTGCGGAAGATAAAAATGTTTCAGGTGCTGCTGCCTCAACCCAAAAATTTAATTACAATTCATGTGACTTAAACGGTATCCCTGCTTGCAAAATCGAGGATTTGCTAAAAAAGAATAAGGAATAAATTAATTTGCCATATTTTGCTTGCTATATTATAATTGTCCTATGTTTATATGTGGAGTCAAATTATGAAAGCAAAAAGAGGTTTTACACTTGCGGAATTAATGATAGTTTTGGCTATTTTAGGCATTGTTAGTGCGGTCTTAACGCCGATTGTATTTAATGCTGCACCTGATGAAAATAAACTTAAATTTAAAAAAGCTTATTATACGCTGCAGCGTACGGTAGATGCGGTTATAAATTCGGATACATACACTGAAGGTAACATGGGTAATGTTCCTCCAACCGCAGACCCGTCAAAGGTAATGTGTTATTCGTTTTTGGATATGTTAAACACAATGTATGATAACTGTGAAGCGACAAATGCAATAGTTACAAATAGCTCAAATCCTTATGTGTATGACTCTACTAATGCTACTACTTCACTGGATACGCTTGATAGCTATTGTACGGCAACTTCGGTTTCAGACCCTTTTCAGGGTGGCAATTCAAACCTGCCTAAATTTATAACACAAGATGGTATTTACTGGTGGGGCTTTGATTATGATTTTGACTCTTCCAGTTATTTGCCCGGCTCTAGTACTATGAGAACTGACTACGCTATTGTGTGTGTTGATGTGGACGGCTCAGGACCGGAGCAGGCTATAGCTTTTGGCGTAAGGCATGACGGTAAGGTCATGGTTGGAAACAAGGCAAGACAATGGCTCGGCGAGGGTTCAGGTTCGGTTATACAAACAGAAAATTAGGAAGAAGAAAATGGAAGAAAATAAAAATTTAGCAACAATTGGTATATTTGGCGGTTCAGGATTTTATAAATTTCTTGATGATATAAAAGAGTATACAATTGAGACTCCTTATGGCTTAACAAGTGATACTATTGCGATAGGTTCTGTTGCAGGAAAGAAAGTTGCATTTATGCCTCGTCATGGCAGGAATCATCATTTAGTGCCTCACAAAGTAAATTACCGCGCAAATGTTTGGGCAATGAAACATATAGGCTGTAAAAGAGTTATTTCTCCATGTGCAGCAGGAAGTTTGCAAAAGCATGTTGAGCCTGGGGACATAGTATTTTGTGACCAATTTGTTGATTGGACAAAAGGCAAAAGAGAAGATACTTTCTTTGAAGGTCCCGTAGTAACTCATGTTAGCGCTGCTGACCCATATTGCCCGTATATGCGAGAAGTCGGTATAAAAAGCGCGGAAAATTTGGGTCTTAAAATACATAAAACAGGTACTGTTGTTGTAATAAACGGTCCGAGATTTTCTACAAAATCAGAAAGCAAGTTCTTTACATCTCAGGGTTGGGAAGTAATCAATATGACACAATATCCTGAAGCATATCTTGTTAAAGAAATGGATATGTGTCCGCTAAATATATCTTTGATTACTGACTATGACGCAGGTCTTGTCGGTGATTGCGAACCTGTATCGCACGGTGCCGTTATGGAAGTATTTAAAAACAATATTGCTAATCTTGAAAAATTACTCAGAGAGATAATCAAGAATGTTGATGAAAATGCTCCTTGTAAGTGTCATACTACAAAACAAGATTCAAGATTCTAAGGAGAACTTATGAGTGTTTCTATGGCGGTATACAGGCTTTTTGACCTGATAATGCTTCTAATGTTGGTAAAAATATTTTTGACATGGCTTCCTAATATTAATTGGAATGCTCAGCCATTCAGATTTTTGCATGAGTTTACCGAGTTGTTTTTCGGTGTATTTAGAAGAATTTTACCGCCAATAGGCATGCTTGATTTGTCGCCAATCATAGCTTTTATAGTGATAAGAATTTTCCAAATTGTAATCTGTAGGGCTTTGGTAACAATCGGACTTTAAAAGTACTTGCATGCATTTCTTGTGTATGGTAAAAATATATATAGATTTGCCCTGGTAGCTCAGCTGGATAGAGCAACTGCCTTCTAAGCAGTAGGTCATGCGTTCGAATCGCATCCAGGGTATTTTTATTAAGAGAGCATATGCTCTCTTTTTTAATGCTTAATTGCCTCTTTTATTTTACAAAAAAGCTTGATTGTGCTTTAATATATGGTGTTCAGATAATTATAGGGGATAACCGCATGGAAAGAACATTTATAGCAATCAAACCCGATGGTGTTAAAAGAGGATTTATAGGTAAGATTTTGCAAAGGTTTGAAGACAAATCATACAAGATTGTTGCGCTAAAAATGTTAAATGTTTCTATGGAGCAGGCTAAAGAACATTATGCCGAACATGAGGGTAAACCCTTTTATAAATCTTTAATTGAATACATCACCTCAGGTCCAGTTGTGGCAATGGTTTTAGAAGGTGAAAACGTAATAGCGGGCTCAAGACATATCATGGGTAAAACAAATCCTGATGAAGCTGACGTAGGTACAATTAGGGGTGATTTTGCACAAGTTAAAGAATATAACATTGTTCACGGTTCAGATTGCAAAGAATCTGCAGAGCGTGAAATAGCAATTTATTTTAATGAAAATGAAATGTGTGAAAATTACAAAACCATGCTTGAACTTGTAATGGAGCATTAATGTCTTTAAACAAAGGTTTTTTTGAGTTTGAACTGGTTGCAAAGTCGAAGGCTACAAACGCGCGCGCAGGAGTGTTCAAAACTCCCCACGGGATGATAAAAACTCCTGTTTTTATGCCTGTCGGGACAAATTCTGCCGTTAAAATGCTTACCATGAATCAGGTTTTAGACACCGGCGCTCAAATTATATTGAATAATTCTTATCATATGTATTTAAGAGCTGGATGCGAGTTGATAAAAAAGGCAGGCGGCTTACATGCCTGGCAAAACTGGCATAAGCCAATACTTACTGATTCGGGCGGTTTTCAGGTTTTTTCGCTTTCAAAATTGAGAAAAATAACAGAAGACGGCGTGTATTTTTCTGACCCGAAAAACGGCTCAAAGCACTTTATTTCTCCAGAGATTTCAATGAAAATTCAGGAAGACTTAGGCGCAGACATTATCATGGCGTTTGATGAATGTGCGCCGTATCCTTGTGATTATAACCATGCAAAAGAAGCAATGGAGCGTACTCACAGGTGGCTTGAAAGGTGCATAAAGGCGCACAAAAATCCCCGTCAAGCACTGTTCCCAATAGTTCAGGGGGCATTCTTTGAAGATTTAAGGCAAGAAGCGGCAAAAGTGGTTTCTTCTTTTGATGCTGTCGGATACGCTATTGGTGGCGTGAGTGTCGGTGAACCTGTTGATGTAAAAAATAAAATTGTTGAAATAACAGCACCTTTATTACCTGAAAATAATCCACGCTATTTAATGGGGGTGGGCACCCCTGTAGATTTAATAAACGGTGTTAAATACGGTGTAGATATGTTTGACTGTGTGCTTGCAACAAGAAACGCCCGCCATGGAACATTCTTTACCTATCAAGGAAATAGGATTATTAAAAATAAAGAATTTGAGCAAGACTTTTCTCCTCTGGATTCAAGGTGTACTTGTCCTGTTTGCCAAAATCACACAAGAGCATACATAAGACATTTGTATCGCACGGGAGAAGCAACTGCAGCGACACTTTTAAGTATTCATAATATCCATTTTCTGGTAAATCTTATGAAAGATATAAGAAATTCAATAATCGAGGGGAACTTTGAAGAATTTTCAGAAGAGCTTCTAAAGTCTTTCTAGTTAAATTACTGTTGTTCGTCTTCTCGAGAGTCTTCTTTTTTGTCCGCACTGCTTTTTAGCAGCTCTTTGTTTCTTGAGGTAGAAAGCCAGGTTTCAATAAGACGAATGTCCTCTACAGGCATGCTGCCTTCAATCATCTTGCCTTCGTTAATGTTAAAAATCGCAGTGTAGGAGCTTATTCTTACTGCAATTAAGAGCCCTGCACCGTGTTTATTTATGGATACTGTTAATCTTCTATAGTTTGTGATATCCACAATATCATTTATTCTGCCAAGATTTCGGGCACGCTCGTTTTCTACCCTGTATTCGTTAATGAAAAAATCCCTTAGGGATTCTTCAGCTTTTATTAATTCCGCTTTACCCATAATTATTCATGTTAATTTATTTTTATTTGAAAGTAAATATTGTAAACGGTTTAAAATTCAATTATTGCTAAAATTTCTTAATATTATCATTGACTTTACATTATGTTTGTTGTGAAATAAATGTTACAAATACTTAAACAAGGGGAAACTATGCCAACCATTAATCAATTAGTTAAAAAAGAAAGAAAAAGAATTATAGACAAAACTAAGTCACCCGCGCTGACAAACTGTCCGCAAAGACGTGGCGTTTGCACAAGGGTTTATACAACAACACCAAAAAAACCTAATTCTGCAATGAGAAAAGTTGCTCGTGTAAGATTAACAAACGGTTTTGAGGTTACTTCGTATATTCCGGGTATCGGACATAACCTTCAAGAACACTCTGTTGTGCTGATCAGAGGCGGTAGGGTTAAAGACCTCCCCGGTGTGAGATATCACATTATCCGTGGTACATTGGATACTGCAGGTGTTGCAAACAGAACACAAAGCAGGTCTAAGTACGGTGCAAAGAGAGCTAAAAAGTAAGAAAGGTTAAGTAAGTAAATGTCAAGACGTTCTAAACCGGCAAGAAGAATACCATCGCCGGACCCTATATACAATAGTGTAGATATTGCAAAATTTATCAACCGCCTTATGAAAAAAGGCAAAAAGTCTATTGCTCAAAAGATTTTCTATTCTACAATGAGCAAAGTTGAAGAAAAAACTAAATCAGAACCAATGGAAGTGTTTAAAAAAGCGCTTACAAATGCTACTCCGTTAATCGAAGTTAAAGCAAGACGTATCGGTGGTTCTACATATCAAGTTCCAATTGAAGTAAAAGCTGACAGAGGTCAAGCTCTTGGTTCTTGCTGGATTATTGAAGCTGCAAGAAAAAGAGGCGGTAAGTCAATGGTAGAAAAACTTACAAACGAAATCGTTGATGCTTCTAACGGTATTGGTGCAGCTTGCAAAAAACGTGAAGATACACACAAAATGGCTGAAGCTAACAAGGCTTTTGCTCACTACAGATACTAATTTTAAAATAACAGATTTTAAAAAGTGCCCGTATGGGCACTTTTTTTGTGCTATACTGTGTCAATGGATTATAATTGCAGACCGTTTATAGATTTTATTATTACAAAAAAGTGTAATTATGCTTGCCCGTATTGTTCACAATCAAAGCTTTTTTCAAAAAATAATAACCATGCTAAAGATGATGTGATTGACGGATTCTTATCTGCTTTATCAAAGCTGCAAAATAGAAGTTATGAAATAACAATAACAGGCGGTGAGCCCCTTTTGCATCCAAGATTTTATGAGGTTATTGATAAGATTTCAAAAATGGGGTATAAGGTTTCTATTGTTTCTAATTTGAGTGCGCCGATTGAAAAGTATCAGAAAATTATAGACATTTTAGGCGATTCTCTTTCTCTGTTGATGTTTTCAGTCCATACTGATTCTGTCAAGGATTTAAACTTGTTACTTGATAAAGTAGTGACGCTTAAAGCCTCTCTGCATAGAAATTCTGCCATCAAAGTTTGTGCGCCGCTTTGGAATAATATGCCAAAGTTAAAATATCTTCTTGAGTGTTTTAGCAAACACGGCATTGAATTTGAAGTTCAACACATAAGACTTGCAAACAGTTATGTTGATTACACTGGTGAAGAGCAAAAATTTATTAATTCAAATTCGAATCTTAAAAATAAGTCTATTAACACTTTTGCTAATTTATGTTATTCAGGCAATAAAAGTGCGGTTGTATATGAAGATGGAGAAGTCTACCGTTGTTACAGTTCAAGATTTTTAAAAGCACACAGTCTTGGTAATATAAATAAAGGAGAGTTTAATTTTTATGACAGCCCTAAGTCATGCCCTCTTTTAAGTTGTACTTGCCCAAAGCCTTATCAGTATGGCATGATTACAAAAAACAAGAATTATTTTTCGGCCTTGTCGATGGTTGCAAAAAATATTTTATACCTCCCTGCTGTTTTCCTTGGTAAAAAAGAGGTTTTGCTGGAGAAAATAAAACAAAAAATAAATTTGAAAAAATCTTGATAATTAATCTTTTTTTGATATATTTTACTTATGGATATTTGTCGGGCTGTAGCGCAGCTTGGTAGCGCACCACCTTGGGGTGGTGGGGGTCGCAGGTTCAAATCCTGTCAGTCCGACCATTTAATTAACCTCCTTAAACAAAAAGGAGGTTTTTTGTTGACAGGATTTGAACAAAATGCAAAGTCTTGCTTTGCTCGCAAGCTCGCAAATGTCCTGTCAGTCCGACCATTTAATTAACCTCCTTAAACAAAAAGGAGGTTTTTTGTTGACAGGATTTGAGCTTTTGCTTATCCATGACAATTTTTTTTGCTAATATATGTATGTTATATGTTCAAGTTTTGGAGGTTGTGTGTCTGCTTATCCTATAATTGTAATTCACAAAGGTGATCAGGATTATTTGTTTGCTTGCTTAAAACAAGCTGCCTATTCTAATCCTGAATCGCGGATAATATTGCTTGGCAATAATTTAAATAAAATAGTTACAAGCCCGGATTTTTCTTACAAGGTTGAACACTACAATATTGATGATTATTTTCAGAGTGCAAAAGAGTTTGAAAAAATATACAAGCATCATTCAATAAATTGTCCCGAATTTGAGCTGTTTTGTATTCAAAGATGGTTTGTTATAAATGATTTCATAAAAAAACAAGGCATTGAAAAATTTTTACATCTTGATTCAGATGTACTGTTGTACAGTAATTTTCAAAAAGAAAAAGATTATATGGAAATAGTTCAGAAATACGACATGACTATTTCAAGAATCAGCGGACATACATCCTTTTTTAATTCTCAAGAAATATTACAGAAATTTTGCGATTTTGTAGTTGATTTGTATAGTAATGATTTCTATG
This sequence comes from Candidatus Gastranaerophilales bacterium, assembly GCA_944325115.1. Lineage (GTDB taxonomy): Bacteria > Cyanobacteriota > Vampirovibrionia > Gastranaerophilales > Gastranaerophilaceae > Galligastranaerophilus. The sequence continues at coordinate 9,502 of CALUYX010000005.1, forward strand.
AAAAAATGCACATGGATAAAAAGACGGGTAATTATACCCACATGCAAACAAAGACTGAGCTGGGGTATATCCTGAGTGATATGTCATTGCTCTATGCTTTTTCTAACATGCCTGATGTAAAGTGTTTAGATACATCGAAAATAATTAACGGAACACTAATTGATGTTTGTTTAAGTGACCACCCTGATTTTGCATATTTAAGTGACGAAATTGCAAATATAATTTTTGATAAATCAAATGTTCCGTATTTGATAAAAAGAAGCAAAAATTCACTTGAGCCTGTTAGAATGCACAGTATACATTTTCAGGGAAAAAAGAAAAAGATTATGCCAAGTTGTATGAGTGCAGATAAAAATGAGGAAATTAATCAGATACCATTTAGCAGAAACGAAATTGAGTATATGTTTGGTGCAAATATGCTTAGCAAGCCCAAAAGAAGTACGGGTAGAAAAATTGCAAATGTAATAAATATTTTTGTCCCGTCAAAGAAGCTGAGAGAAAGAATAAAAAATAAACTTACACGCAAAGATAAGTTAGAAATTTAAAAAGTAAAGAGTCTGCGGGGTTCACTGTGCAGACTCTTAAGTTTTGCGGACTTTGGATTGAAAAAGAATTGAATTAAATTTGTGCTCCGCAAGCTTTATAAAGACCTATGTAATCAACAAGGTATTCAATTTTTTGCTGTGCGGTAAGTTGATTTATGGCAAGCAGGTTTTCTCTAAATTGTATTAAATCTAACTTCGAGATTGTTCCCTCGTTGTATTTCATTTCGTTGTATTTATAATTTTTTTCTTCAAGTTCTTCTTGCTTAAGTGTTTCTTGAAGCTTTTCCCAATCGAGCTTTGCACTTACCATTGCATCATTTACTTCTTGAATTGCGGTTAAATTTGTTTTTAAGTAGCTTTGCAAAAGTCTTTCATATTGTGCTTTCTTTAAGCGCAAGTTTGCAATTCTTTGTCCGCCTGTGAATACCGGCAACATAGCCCCTGCGCCAAGTGACCAGAGCATATTTTTAGTTGCAAACAGGCTTCCAAGTCCGCCCAAACTGTTAAAGAATGCAAGTCCTGTGAGGTTTATCGTTGGTAAAAATTCTTTTTTTGCAACTCTAATATCTATGCCTGCTTTTTCAAGTAATTTGGAGGCTTTTAGGTAGTCAGGACGGTTTTCAATAACATCTGAACTTATTGATGCAGGAATTCTGTTTAATACAAGGAGCTCGTCAAGCGTACTTCTTTTGATTGAGCTTGTATTTTCAGGGCTTTCGCCAATCAGTACGGCAAGTTGGTTTAGTACTTTTTCTCTTTGTTTTTCAAGTTCAATAAGGTCTGTTTGTCCTTTAATCAGTGACTGATTTGCTCTTATTGTATCAGATGTTGAAACAAGACCTTCTTTGTTGCTCAAGAGCATAAGGTCATAAATTTCTTGCCTTTGATTGTTTATTTCTTTTTGCAGTTCTATGGCTTTGTCAAATCTAACGAGATTGAAATATGTTGTACCCACTGCAGAGGCAACAGCTATATATGAAGCCCTTTCATCTATTATTGAAGCTTCGTATTGCTTTTGTACGGATTTTGTTTTATCTCTGTTTTTTAAAAATATATCTGCTTCATAATTTGCTATGCCGGGAAGTGCAAAAGCGCCCACTGTGTCAGAAGTGTAGGGTAATTTTACCAACGCAGGAGAAAATCCTACCCCAATTTGCGGCAATTCTGCACCAAACTGTATTCTGTAGTTTTGGTAATATTCCGTTGTGCTTATGGTGGCAATTTTCATATCATGGTTTTTTTGCAGTGCACGTGCAATGTACTCTGATAAGTACGGGTCCTGAAAAGAAGCCCACCAGTCTGTATTTATATATTCCGCTTTTGCCTTAAGTGTTTCGGTGTTGTCTTTCTTTTTGGAAAATAAACCGCTTTTTTTGGGTTTTGATGTATTTTCTTTGCTTTTATTAATTTCTGTTTTTAGTTTTGTATTATTATCAACACTGTCTTCGATTGCAAAAAGAGGACTACAAACCCCAATATTTAAAGCCATTAATAATGTTAATGCTGTAATTCTTTTCATATTTACCTTTTTGTTGCATTTTTTATAACACTATGCTAGCATAAGATTGTTGCAATTGCAACATGTATTTTTTGCAACTAAGACACAGGAACTATGACAACACAAGAAAAAGAATTAAAAATAATGCATTATACGGACTCTCCATCATACGAATTGGAGTTGACTTCAAAATATTGCAAGTCCTTGCTTATTCAGCTTTTTAATCAGGTCTGTTCGGAAATTTCTCCCGAGGAATTTGCCGTGCTTGATACTGTTTCTGTCCATCAAGGTCTTTGCCAGAGAGATTTAGCGAAATTGATATTAAGGGATAGGGCAAATACGGGAAGAGTGCTTGATTCACTTGAGAAAAAAGGTTTAATTACTCGCAGTAATGATACAAAAAATAACCGTCTTGTCAGAATTGTGCACATAACAGAGCAAGGCTGTATTATTTTGGATAAGCTTACGTTAAGATTTCAGCCTATTCATGAAAAAATGTGTAAAATATTTAGTAAAGAAGATTTATTAATTTTGCGTGCTTCTTTAAAGAAAGTGCGTGAAGCGATAGCACAAATTGTAGATATGCAAATATAGAGGTAATTATGTCAGATAATGTAAAAGATGAAATCCAACAAAACAAAGAAGAAGACCCTAAAAAGAAACAATTAAAAAAGCGCATTTTAATTGTGGCAACAACTGTTTTAGCTGTTTTAATCGGTGTTTTTGCGCACAACTCTCTTAAGTATCAATCAACAGATGATGCTTATGTTGAAACAACAACGGTTCAGGTTGCACCAAGGGTTTCGGGTCAGATTATTGAAGTTTATATAGATGATAACCAAAAGGTAAAAAAAGGTGATTTGGTTGCAAAAATCGACCCTGTTGATTATGAAATAAAACTTGCTCAAGCTCAGGCAAAATACGAAAAAGTGCTTATGGAGCAAAAAAATGCGGTTGCTGCAAGAAATGCTGCAAACTCAGAAATAGCTTCTGCAAAGGCTGATTTAGAAAGATATAAAAATCTTTACAAGGGCGGTGCTGTTTCAAAGCAAATGCTCGATAATGCTCAAACAAGATATGATAACGCTGTTGCAAGACAAACAAGTGCCGAACAAGCTGTTATGTCCTCGGGCAAAAATTCAAAAGTAGCAGATGCTGAGATAAAGGAGCTAAAGGCATTACGCGACCAAGCAAAACTTAACCTTTCATATACAAATATTGTTGCACCTCAAGACGGAACTGTTTCAAGCAGAAAGGTCGAAGTTGGCATGTATGTAAATGTTGGTTCTCCTTTGTTTACGATTGTGCCAAATGATGTTTGGGTAGTTGCAAACTTTAAAGAAAACCAATTGCGTCATATGCATCCTGGTCAAAGTGTTGAAATTAAAGTAGATACATATCCTAACAAAAAATTTAAAGGTAAAATTGACTCTATTCAAAGAAGCTCAGGTGCTAAAGCAAGCATGTTCCCGCCTGAAAATGCCGTAGGTTCGTTTGTTAAAATTGTTCAAAGGATACCTGTAAAAATTGTCTTTGATGAACCTATTGATAAAGATGAATACAATATTGTCCCGGGTATGTCGGTTGTACCAAAAGTAAAAGTTAAATAGTCTGTAAAAATATAAAATAAATCTCGGCTTTTGTGCCGAGATTTATTGTTTAAAATAATTCTGAAATTGCTTTGTTTATTGAGTGCATTATATTTCTGTCTGCAAATTTTGAAAAGTCAAACTTGCCCCACTGTTCAAGAGTTTTAATACTGACCTTGTAGGCTTCAGCCTCGTTTTGTGCTTCTTTTTTAATCCAGTTTTTAATTAGTTTTCCTGCGCATTCTTTACCGTAGTTTTCTTTTATACTGAGATATTTTGCTGCAGGTGAATCGTTAAACATTTTTATATATAAATCGGCTATTTTTTGAGCGTCTTTTGTCATATTGCTGTCTTGGAAATATTTTTCTATTTCTTTTGTTGTTGGTATATTATTATCCCTTATTTTTTTGAAGAATTCTTTGTTTTCCTTGAAGGCATTAAAAAATTGCAGATTTAAGTCGTTGTATAAGTATTGACCTTGCTGTGCTATTGTTGCGATTTCTTCGGGGTTATTTGTATAGTTTTTTATCCCGTAGTATGTTTTATCCCCATGCCTTTGTAAAACGTGGGCAAACTCATGGGCTGTGTTTGCAATTAAATCTCCTGCTTCTTTAGCATTTTTTGCATCTTTCAAATAAATATTTGCATATGCTAACTCGAGATTGTCTGCGCCGTAGGCAGGAAGCATATGTGCTGATATGTCAAAGCCGATTCTGCTTTGAACAGGGAGCTCTGATATTGGCATTACATTTATTGGTACAGGTGATATTTTGTTTAAATAAATTGATATGTTTTCATTATTTAAGTCGTTACTTCTTTGTAAGCGCATAAGCTGCTTACCTGTATTTATAGCGGTTTGTTGAATGGGGGTGAGGTTTTCGACTTCTTTTGAGCCAAATGATACATAATCAGGTTTTATTTGCGCGTTGCGTCTTATTTGTGGCGTGTTGTTAAAAATGCGATAGTTGTTTTGAATTAAATTAATTTTCATTTTCTAACCGGCTTTTCTTGCTTTACTTATGTATAAGTGCCGGTCAAGATTTTTTTTGCTATTTTGCGGGAAGAATTATGCTAAATTCTGCACCTTTATTTTCTTCGCTTGAAACTCTTATTTTTCCGCCCAATGTTTCTATAATTTTGTTTGAAAGATATAGTCCCAGTCCCATACTTGCTTTTGAATACAATTCCGCTGCGGAATAATATTTGTTAAATATTTTATCTATGTTTTCCTTTGAAATTCCAAGTCCGTAATCTCTAACGCTTATAATGCATTGTGTATCGTTGTTTTCAAGAGTTATATCTATGTATTGAGAGTTAATGCCGTATGAAATTGCATTGAGCAACAGGTTCTGCAGTACTCTTTTCAGAAGGAAAATATCCGTACTTATTTTGTAGTCAGGTTCACAACGGTCATACAGCCTTATTATTTTGTTATGAAGCGAAGCAATTGAGTTTGTTTGAGATATTGTATCGTCAATAAACTTTCTTAAATTGATATCGTCTTGAATTTTTGGTACAAAACCTTTCTTTTCAAACTTGTGCGAGTCAAGCAAGGATTCTACCAAATGCCTTAAATCAAGGTTAGAGATTTTTATGTTTCTGATGGCATCTTTTTGTTCAGGGTTAAGCTCTTTAAATTTTCCTTCAAGTAGTAGGTCAAGAGTGTTGTCTTGGGCTATGATTGGTACTTTTAGGTCATGTGTTAGCATTGCGATAAAATCTTCTTTTATGTTGTTGTTTTCCTTTTCCTTTTCAACATATTCAAGAATCATCTTATCTCTGTCAAGAACACTTTCAATAAAGCTGTTTAAGCTTTTTGAAATTTCTTCGGTAATAGCGTTTGGTCCGTTTTCGATTCTTATTTGCAAATTGCCCCATCTGGCTGATGATACGCACTGGGATAAGGCTTTAAGATACTTTAGCGTTTTGTGGTATTTTGCGCTAAGTAAAGAGAATTTTCTGCATAAATTCAGATATGCAAAAACAAAAATAATAAAAATAAGCAGTGATAGTGTGTATAGTAAAAGTTTTATCATATTTTTCTCTTTGGGGTTTATTTTATCATATTTTTGTGTTACAGTCCAAAAGGCAATTTTTTATATTCATTTGTTTTATAGAATTAGATTGTGTGAGAAAGGTTATAATATGAGAATTTCAGCTGCTTCACAAGGAGCATATCTTCTATCCCCCAAAGTTTCTAACTATGTTTCAAAACCGGTAAACAAAAATTTAAATACACCACCAAAAAGTTCAAATGTTGCTTTTTGCGGCGGCATGTTTTATGGTGCTCCGGCGGAAAGTACTAACGCTGAAAAGGCAGAGTATGAAAAGAGTTTAATGAATAAGTTTTTTGTTAAATTAACAGATGAAAATGGTAATTTAATAAGAACCAGTCACGGTAGAGAAGTGAATGTGCTTGTACCGGGTATAAAAGAAGAAATGGATTCAAGAATATTTAAATTTACCGATGCTAATCGCAATGAATTTGAAGGCACTGTTAAAGATATCATAGAAAGACATATTATATATGATGACAATCTAAAAGACAAATATGAGAGAATGTTCCACGGGACAGATAAAAATTATATTAAAGACATATTGGAAAATGGTCCCGATGTAACAAGGTCTTCAAGAGTTGTTTTTGGTCCCGGTATGTATTTTGCCTTATCTGAAGGCGATGCGCAAGCATATTCCGATGGCAAATTGTTGGCTGATATTGTAAAAACAACAAGGCAAAACGGCGAACAAGGTAAGTTTGTCAGGGTAAACGATGCATATTATGACAGAATGGCGCAATCGGATGTAATGCGAACACTTGGTAAGTTATTGGGAACCGAGGTGACAGGTGCGGATTATCAAGGAAACACTCCGTATTATGTTCCAACTTCCAAAATGTCTGTTCAAAATAAAGTTTTGAATGAATATTGCAGAAGAATACTTGTAGATGAACTTGGCATTGATGCCGCATTTGCTTTGGATTCAGCTTATCATACATGTATAGTTGTATTTAATCCTGATTCAATAACAAATATGGAAGAACTAAAAAGCGTTAATCCGTATTCTTCACAATCGGGCATCTTTAGACATTATTAATTTTGAGTTAAAATAAAAGTCATGGAAAAAGCGGACATAACACTTCTTGCCTTGGCTTTGTCGGTTGATGCCGGCGCTGTGTCATTTTCACATGGTTTAGTATTTGTCCAAAACAGATTTAAAAGCTCGTTCTTAATTGCATTTTTTACGGGCTTTTTCCAGTTTATCATGCCAGTTTTGGGTTTTATTTTTGCGGGATTAATTTATGAATACATAAAACCCCTAAGCACCATAATTGCTTTTTTAATCTTTTTGGTATTAGGTTTAAAATTCATATATGATGCACTTTTTTCTAATGATTGCACAAATGAGAACAGGTTGTGTTGTATATCTCTAAACTGCCTTTTTATGCTTGCAATTGCAACAAGCATTGACGCTCTTGCAGCGGGGGTTAATTTTCGTTTTTTAAATGTTGAAGTTTTTAGCGCATCGGTATTAATTGGTCTTACCACTTTTTTTGTTTCGGTTCTTTGTTTTGCCTTGGGTCAGATTTTTAAAAAATTTCCATCCAAGTATTTAGAAGTTCTGGCGGGCGTTTTGCTTGTTGTGCTTGCGATAAAAACTTTTTTTTGATTAGTTCTCAATTATTAATTTTTTGTTTATTTTTTAAGGCGCATGTAAATATGGTGCTAAATTTAAAGTAAAGAAATTGATAGATAGGAGATTATATATCATGGCAAAAACAATTGGTATTGACTTAGGTACAACAAACTCTGTTGTAGCCGTTATGGAAGGTGGTAAACCGACAGTTATTGCTAACGCTGAAGGTTCAAGAACTACCCCTTCAATCGTTGGTTTTTCAAAAACAGGTGAAAGACTTGTAGGTCAGCTTGCAAAACGTCAAGCTATCCTAAACCCAGATAAGACAGTTATTTCAATCAAACGTCATATGGGCGAAGACTACAAGAAAAATATTGATGGCAAAGACTACACTCCGCAAGAAATTTCTGCAATGATTTTAAGAAAACTTGCCGATGATGCGTCTGCTTACCTTGGTGAAAAAGTTACATCAGCGGTAATTACCGTTCCTGCTTACTTTAATGATGCTCAACGTCAAGCAACAAAAGATGCTGGTAAAATTGCAGGCTTAGATGTTCTTCGTATCGTAAACGAACCTACTGCTGCTGCTCTTGCTTACGGTCTTGAAAAAGATAAAACAGAAAAAGTTCTTGTATTTGACCTTGGTGGTGGTACTTTTGATGTTTCTATTCTTGAAATAGGCGATGGCGTTCATGAAGTATTATCAACTTCAGGTGATACTCACCTTGGTGGTGATGACTTTGACCAAAAAATCATTGACTGGTTATGCGAAGAATTTAAAAAACAAGAAGGCATTGACCTAAGAGGCGACAAGCAAGCAATGCAAAGACTTAAAGAAGCTGCAGAAAAGGCAAAATGTGAATTGTCTTCAGTTGTTGAAACAAACATCAACCTGCCCTTTATTACAGCTGATGCTAATGGTCCTAAGCACCTTGACTTGCAACTTACGAGAGCAAAATTTGAAGAATTAAGTCATGACTTGCTTGAAAGATGTAAAAAACCTGTTGAACAGGCTATTAAAGACGCAGGCATTTCAAAGAGCGAAATTAACGAAGTAGTTCTTGTTGGTGGTTCAACTCGTATACCTGCAGTTCAAGCTCTTGTTAAAGAATACACAGGCAAAGAACCTAACCAATCCGTTAACCCTGATGAAGTTGTTGCGGTTGGTGCGGCAGTTCAAGCGGGTGTATTGGCAGGTGAAGTAAAAGATATCGTACTTCTTGATGTTACACCTTTGACATTGGGTATTGAAACGCTTGGTGGTGTTATGACACCTCTTGTACCTCGTAACACTACAATCCCTGTTTCAAAATCTCAAGTGTTCTCAACAGCGGATGATAACCAAACAGCGGTTGACATTCACGTTCTGCAAGGTGAAAGACCTATGGCAGGCGATAACAAGTCACTTGGTATGTTCCGCTTAGATGGTATTCCACCGGCAATGAAAGGTATGCCTCAAATTGAAGTTACATTTGATATCGATGCAAACGGTATTGTAAATGTTACTGCTAAAGATAAGGCAACAAACAAAGAACAAAAAATCACAATCACAAACTCTTCAAATCTTTCTGAACAAGATATAGACAGAATGGTTAAAGAAGCTGAGTCTAACGCTGAAAATGATAAAAAGAAAAAAGAAGAAGCAGAAACCAAAAACAACGCTCAGTCTTTAATCGGTGCTGCAGATAGAATTGTCAAAGATTTTGAAGGTAAAATTTCTGATTCTGATAAAACTAAACTTGATGAGCAAAAAGAAGCTCTTAAAAAAGCTCTTGATGAAAATAAACCTCACGATGAAATCAAGAAACTATCTGAAGAACTTCAACAAACAATGTATGCTATCTCTCAAGCTGCTTATGCTCAAGTTCAAAAAGAAGGCGAAGCTGCACAAGATAACACACAAGATAATAAAAATGAAAATGCTCAAAATAACTCAGATGATGTTATTGACGCAGAGTACACAAAAGAGTAGTTTTCTAAAGTTTCATAAAAGACTAAAGCGGCAGATATCTGCCGCTTTTTTGTGACACAAATCTTGATATCTTATAAATAATATGTTAATATCAATGGGTGTTATATGTAAAGGATTGTGCAAATGGAATTTTGCGAAAAAATAGAGCAGCTAAAAGAGCGAGCAATTAATATAAGGGAAAGTTTATCCACCGAAGAGGCTACAAAAAATGCGCTCGTTATGCCCTTTTTGAATATGCTTGGATATGATGTATTTAATCCATTGGAAGTAGTTCCTGAGTATGTTGCTGACTCCAGATTTAAAAAGGACGAAAAAGTAGATTACGCAATTATCAAAGATGGTAAACCAATAATCTTAATCGAATGCAAGAAAATTGATAATGATAAGTTGGATGTTAAAAAACACGCGGGTCAACTTTTTAAATACTTTACCGCAAGCAAGGCAAAATTTATAATACTTACAAACGGTATAGTTTATAAGTTTTTTTCCGATATTGATGAAACTAATGTTTTAGATAAAGAGCCATTTTTTGTATTCAACATAACAGATTTTAAGCAAGCTCAATTGGAGACACTATTTGAGTTTTGCAAGGATAAATTCGATGTTGACAAGGCATATTCCAACGCAGGAGACTTAAAATACATTAAACAATTTGAATTGGTTATAGAAAGTGAATATAGGAGTCCGTCAGATGATTTTGTCAGATATCTTCTGGATAAGTCTGGAATTTATGATGGCGTAAAAACAGCTAAGGTTATTGACAAGCACAAAAAAACAACGGTTGAGGCTTTTAACTTGTTTATGTCTAAAGTAATGAAAACATCCTTGGATTTTAGTTTAAATAAGCAAGTTGAAGACAAAGAGAAGAGTCAGGTTGTGACAACTGTTGAAGAGCTCGAAGGGTATGCAATTGTAAAAAGTATTTTGAATGGCGATATAGATGTTGAAAGAGTTGTGTACCGCGACAATGCAAGTTACTTTAATGTTATATTGGATGACAATATTAGAAAAACTATATGTAGATTATATTTTAATCGATCAAAAAAATATATAGCGTTTGTAAATGAAAACGGCGAAAATAAGATTCAAATAAATTCACTAAATGAAATTTTTAAGTATTCTAACCTAATAAAAGAAAAAGTCTTGGAGATTGACAAAGAATATTCAAAAAAATAGTGTTGGAGTTACCTGAGTAATTCGGGTAATTTATTTATTTGTTGAAATATTTTATAATACTGTTATTCGCTTATTTAATTTTTTGACCTTTCAATAAAGAAAGGTTATTAATATGTCAAAAACAGGAAAATCAGACTACATTTACTATAACCCCTCCTCGTCAATAAATATTAACGGACAAAATAAGGCGGGTGTGAATTTTAGCACAAACGGCACATCAGGTTACTACAACATGGATGACGATGAAAAGAAAGCCTATGACTACGCAGGAGAGCAATTTGCGCTGAATTTACCAAATCTTAATGTATTTTCTGCAGATACTCAACGTGACTTGAATAATCAAGTCCAATCCTACATAAACAAAGGTATTGAAGATATTAACGATATCTACACTCCAATGTTGCAAGATTTGCAAAATGACATTGCTTCTCGTTTTGGCAATCTTGATAATTCTATATTCATGGATAATTTATCTGAGCTTGAGGACAAACGCGCAGACGCTGTTTCAGATTTTGCTCAGGATGTCCAAACCTATAGACAAGACTTAGTTAATAACGAGCTTGCAAACCGTTATCAATATCTTGATTATCTAAACAATTACAGACAGCAAGTACTGTCAAATATTTTAAATACATTAGGTATGAGTCAGGGTTTATCTAATTCTGCAAATTCTTATTATTCTTCACTTAATAATATAGTGAATGCAAGCAATGGCAATGATTACGGATTTAATAATATTCTAAATTCCGCCTTCAATGCTGCTTCTGACATAACCTCGTTAGTAGGGGATATAAAAAGTTTAAAAAACTTCCTGTAAAGTTTTTTGGCGGAAATATTAAAATATTTCCGCTTTTTTATTTGTGTTGTATTATATTATATGAATAGCAGAAGTTAATGGAGGCAGATGTGGGATATAAAATTCTATACAAAAAAGAACTTTGTCAAAATCAATATGAAATAAGGATTAAAGCTCCTTTTATTACAAAAAATGCCCAAGCGGGACAGTTTATAATCTTAAGGGTAGATAAAAATTCTGAAAGAATTCCTCTGACAATTGCTGATTACAACAGAGAAACAGAGGAGTTGACAATTGTATATATGGCTGTAGGTTACACTACAAAGAAACTTGCAAAACTTGAAGTAGGCGATGAGATTGAAGACATCGTAGGACCTTTGGGAGTTCCTACTCATATAGAAAAATACGGTACGGTTGTTTGTCTTGCAGGCGGGTATGGTGCTGCACCATGTTACCTTATTGCAAAAGCGTTTAAAGACGCAGGTAATAAGGTGTATATGATTATGGGTGCAAGAAATAAAGACCTTATTTTCTGGCAAGATAAAATGAAAGATGCTTGCAGCGAACTATTTATCACAACTGATGACGGTTCGCTTGGTACAAAAGGCTTTGTAACGAGTGTTATGCAAGACATCATGAACAAAGAAACCGTAAATTATGCTATTGCAGTAGGTCCAATGCCTATGATGAAAGCAGTTGCAGATTTAACTCGTGATAAGGGCATTAAAACAGAAGCTTCCATGAATCCTATCATGGTTGACGGTACAGGCATGTGTGGTGCTTGCCGTGTTACAGTCGGCGGCGAAGTTAAATTTGCTTGTGTGGATGGACCTGATTTTGATGCTCATAAAATCGACTTTGATGAAGTTATCAACCGTACAAGAATATATAAAGAGCAAGAAAAACGTTGCGATGAAACAAATTGCAATATGATGAAACAAGCAGCGGAATTAGAAAAAAGCTTAAAATAGAAAGAGGGTTTTATGCCGACAATTCCAATTTGCCCCCTGATGTCTGCGGGGAATGAGTCCACTATTGTGTGTTCGCAAGAAAGATGCGCTTGGTATATGAATGGTACAAAGACTTGTGCTGTCTATATAATGGCACATAAGGCAATTATGGAAATAAAAGCAAAACAGGCAAACAAACAGTAATTTGGAGTTAAACATGTCACACCCGATGACCATAACGGAAAAAATCTTTGCAGCACACTGCGGTAAAGATTATGTCCAGGCAGGAGAATTAATCAGTGCAAAAGTTGATATTACTCTTGCAAATGACATAACAGGTCCTATAGCAATTCAAGAATTTAGAAAAATTGGTGTCAAAAATGTTTTTGACCCGTCACGAGTTGTTCTTGTGCCCGACCACTTTGTGCCAAATAAGGACATAAAATCTGCTCAACAAGCAAAAATTGTCCGAGATTTTTCCCGTGAGCAAAAACTTACAAACTACTTTGAAGTAGGTAGAATGGGTATTGAACATGCTCTTTTGCCTGATAAAGGTATTGTAACGGCAGGTGATTTGGTTATAGGGGCTGATTCTCATACCTGTACTTACGGTGCACTTGGTGCATTCTCAACGGGTGTCGGCTCAACTGATTTGGGTTGCACCATGGCTTCGGGCGAAACTTGGTTTAAAGTTCCACAGGCTATAAAGGTCGAATTTTATGGCAAGTTAAATGAGTGGGTTAGTGCAAAAGACCTTATATTACACCTGATTGGCGATATAGGAGTTGACGGCGCGCTTTATAAAACTCTTGAAATCGGTGGTGAAACAATTGAGAATATGCCAATGGACGGCAGATTCACTATTTGTAATATGGCAATTGAAGCGGGTGCAAAAAACGGCATTATAGTTCCTGATGAAATTACAAAAGAATTTCTTAAGGGAAGAAGCCTGAGAGAGCCCGTATTTTACAAGAGTGATGAAGGCGCAAGCTATGAGCGCATTTTAAGATATAATGTATCTAAAATTGAGCCTACCGTTGCAAAACCCCATTTGCCTGAAAACACTTGTCCTGTTTCTCAAATAGGTGATATAAAAATCGACCAAGCGGTAATAGGCAGTTGTACAAACGGACGCCTGTCAGACCTTGAGGTTGCAGCTAAAATCCTTAAAGGCAAAAAAGTTCACCCTGATGTGCGCTTAATTGTATTCCCGGGTACTCAGGAAATTTATCTTGAAGCCCTTAAAAAAGGCTATATTGAGGCGATAATTGAAGCAGGTGGCGCTGTTTCTACTCCTACTTGCGGTCCATGTTTAGGTGGTCATTGCGGTATACTTGCAAAAGGAGAAAGGGCAATTTCCACTACAAATCGTAACTTTGTAGGCAGAATGGGGCATCCTGAAAGCGAAGTTTACCTTGCTTCTCCTGCTGTTGCTGCTGCAAGCGCCGTAACAGGTAAAATCTCATCACCCTTGGAGCTAAATTAAATGAAAAAAAACATCCTTGCTCTGCAGATACCTTCTATTATTGGCAAGCCGGAGGAAAATTTTTTAAATCTTGAAAAATACCTCGATGAAATTTTGTCAGACAAAAATATCAAGCCTGATTTTTTGTTTTTACCTGAAGTGTGGAGTGTGGGCTGGTGTTGCGAGGTTTTTAAAGATAGTGCCGATTGCGGTGCGACTTTAGAATTTTTATCAGCTCTTGCAAAAAAACACAATCTAAATATTTTTGGCGGTTCATATATTAGAAAAGATGGCGACAAACTCAAAAACTCCATGCCTGTTATCCTAAAAGACGGCAGCGTGCTTGGATTTTATGACAAAATTCATCTCTACACCCCTGATGGCGAAGGGGTTATAGATGATGGAAAGACTCCTTGTATATTTGAAATAGAAGGTCTTAGAGTTGGTGTTTCAATATGCTATGATATAAGATTCCCCGAGCTTTTTAGGAGCTATATAAATATTAAAAACCCTCCGCAACTCCTTGTTAATCTTTCTGCTTGGCCTCTAACAAGAAAAAACCAATACTCTCAAATGGCTGCTTCTCGTGCTATAGAAAATCAGTCTTATTTTTTGGCACTATCACAGTGTGGTGAGATTAAAAACGGTGTATTCAACTCAGGTTGCTCTTGTGTTTATGACCCTATGGGAAATTTAATCAAGATTCTTGATGAAAATAAAGACTTTATTTATTTTGAACTGGATACAGATAATGTTGATAAAGTCAGAAAAGATTATCCCAATATTAAAAACAGAAAAGTTTGTGACTTTGGTTTTAGCGTTTTAGAAATTGCTGCGGAGAATTAACAATGCTAAAGAAAATAATTTGCTTATTGTTTATATTTGTTGCCTTTCCTGTTGTTGCTTCTGCGGCTCCATTTGTAACAAGTTTTTCAAAAGTTATCGCACAGCAGGACTTAAACTCGACTTCATCAATTGCAATTATGGTTAAAGATGCAAGCACATCTAAGGTTTTGTACTCTAAAAACGAAAATAAGCTTCTAAATACAGCTTCTACATTGAAGCTTTTTACTTTTGCATCTGCAATTGATACACTTGGCGAGAACTACAAGTTTGAAACCGCGTTTTATGTATATGGGAATAATTTGTACTTAAAATTGGGCGCTGACCCGCTGTTAAGCAGAAAAGATTTGTACGAACTTGTTTCTGACCTTAAAAAAAGTGTTAATTTTAAAACAATTAAATACATCTACATTGATGACACAATAATAAGCAAAGTTCCTTATCCTGACGGTTGGTGTGTAGAGGATTTTTGGCCAACTTTACCGCCGATTAGCCCCTAGATTATAGATAGAAACACGGTGAATTTGCGTCTTGTTATTTCTAGAGAAAGAGATTCAATAAATATTGTACAGCAAGACAGATACAGATTTTCTTTTATAAATCAGCTTCAAATTGTTGAAGATGATACGAACATAAAAATTGTTAAAGATTATTCAAATATCCAAAATGTAATGGCCCTACTGGGAACAATCAGCGATGATACGGATTTAAGCATTCCCGTAAATGACCCTAAGTATCTTTTTATTTCACGTCTTGAAGATGCTTTTGGTAAGTATTCCGTTCCATATGGCGATAAATTTTATTTTAAGACAGTGCCCTTGGGAGCAAAAAAAATTGCCTCTGTTTCGCACAGTATCGAAGAGGTTTCTGTTCCCATATTAAAATATTCGGATAACTTTAGTTCGGAAGTTTTATTTAGAGTTGCGGCAAATACTTATGCAAAGAAGAATAATATTAAGCCGCTTGCAAGCGGAATGAGTCTTGGTACAACAAAAAACGGCATATTAATGTTCAAAAGTTTTTATTCAAAAGCAGGACTTGATATGCAAAGTATCAAAATTGTTGATGGCAGCGGTGTTTCAAGATATAACGCAGCAAGCCCAAAGTGGTTGTGTGATGCACTTATTTATTTGAATAAAAAAACTGATATAAAAAAATATATGGAAACTGGCGACGAGGGTACTCTCAAAAAAAGGCTGAGGTATCTGAAAGATAATATTTATGCAAAAACAGGCACTCATAACGGCTTGAGCGCTCTTAGCGGACTTATGAAGACAAGAAAAGGCAAGGATGTTGTTTTCTCAATTGTCGTTCAGAGTTTTTCTATGCCGCAAGGTTCTCTAAAAGCCTTTGAAGATGACTTGGTAGATTGTATATTTAATCTTTAACTTCCATAGTTTTTAGAGTAACTGATTTTATTACTTCGTCAATGTTTTTTTCAACAAGGTTTTTGTTGTGAATTACCATTTCTTTGTTGAAAAATAATTGATTCTTTATTTCGGTGTTTTGGTCAAACTGTTTTTTGAATTTTAAAATTTCATTGTAAATATCTGAGTCAATGTATCTTTCGTATTCGCACAGATATACAAAAAGCTCACATAGTGTAAGGTTAGAATCCTTGATTTTATTTGCTTTTAATTCTTTTTTAAATTTTACAAGCGCAGATTTTATATCGCTGTAATTCTTGTAAAGCTTTTTGCGCTTTTGAGGGAGGATATTTTTAAAATAGTCTGCTGTTATCCTGTAGCCGGTATCTATCAGTTGGCTTTTTTTGTCGTCAGAAATCATAAAATCTACAACAGATGTGTTGTCTGTATCAATTTTAATGTAGTCAAATTTGTCTTTTTGTCCGTATAAATCAATTATATAGTCTGTTGCAAAGCCTGATATGGTGTTATATACGGCATTAATGTAGTCAAGAGCGGTGTCAATTTTTCTTTCAGCCCTTGTATCTTCAAGTCTAAATTCCAAAATACGCTCTTTTTTGTTGCTGAGAGTTTTACTCAAGCGCCAAAGCGGCCAGCTTTTCATTAAATCTCCGTCAACAATCCAGTTGCTGTCTATGTCAAGCGGTTTAAAGAGTCCGGGCATACTGACGGAGGCTCTTACGGCAAGTGCAACTTCAGCATCAGGGGTTACTTCTTTTGAAAATTCATTATACTTATTGTTTGTTAAATCTGTAGAGTAAATAATAAGTTCATGCTTTAAATCCCTAAACTTTACGGGCGGCATTTTCCCTTTTATATAGCTGTCTGAGTAGAATTTAGATTCTATTTTATCTCTCATCCACTCAAGGAAATAATCGCCTTTTGATAGTGCGATTTGATTGCCAAAGTTGAAATTTATATCCTTAAAATATTCTATGTTAATGCCGCAAAAAAAGTCCCTAATTTGCTCTATACTGTATTCCATAGCGCATAATGTTGCAAATACGGAGCCGATTGAGGAGCCTCCAAACCCGCTAAAGCTTATGTTGTTTTCTAATAATGCTTGATATGCCCCAACATAGCTTACTCCTCTTATTCCTCCGCCACCAAAAATTACAAAATAATCAAGGGTTTTGCTGTTCATACTCTACTCCAGAAAATCGGGACGTTGCTGCATTCTGTTTACATCAAGCGGTGTTTGCATATTATTTATTCTGTCTGTTTCTTTTTCATATACTTGCTTAAAGTCAATGACGTTTTTCATTAATTTTTCGTCATCGCCTGTTAAGTTTTTTACCGCTTCAGACACTGTTGTGGCCTTTTTAGCTTCAAGCGAAGACAGTGTATCCATATTTTTTGAGCTGCTGCTTCTTAGCTTGTTTTTCAAAATAACAATTTCAACACGTCTGTTTTTTTCTTTATCTTTTTGCGAGTTGCCTTTTGCAACAGGGACAGTGTCGGCGTATCCTGCTGCAATAAAAATTGAGGGATTAAAGCCGTAATGAGAAATTAAGTATCTTACAATGCTTGACGCTCTTGCGCTTGATAATTCCCAATTGGATGGATATATAGGATTACTTATAGGGTCAGAATCGGTGTGTCCTTCGACCCTTATTATATGTATTGCAAATTTTTCTTTTATTAATTTTGCAACAGTGTCAAGAGGTACCAAGGAGTCTTTAGAGATATCAGCCGAACCTGATTCAAAAGTAAGAGCGTTATCTTGCAGTTTGATAACAAGCCCTCTGTCGTCAATCTCGGCATTAAGTCCGTCTATGTTCATATTGTCTATGCTGTTTTTAATTTCATCATATGAATCAGCTTCGTATCTTGGGCTGAGATATTCAAGCATCAACGGGCTGCTTCCTGAGCCCACTCCGTCAAGTATGGAGTCTGAGCCGCTAAGAATACTTTCTTGTCCGTCAAAAACTGCTGATTGAAAAGCTTTTTTAAGTGCGTCTTCTAATTTTGCAAAATCGCTTACATCAACTTGTGATAGTGCATAAAGAACAACAAAAGTTGCAAAAAGCAGTGTCATAAAGTCGGCGTAAGAAACCAGCCACCTCTCAAGGTTTTCATGTTCTTCGTGCTTTTTCTTTCTTGCCATTAAGCTTTAGCCTCACTACTTGTAGCTTTTCTATCAAGAAGGAATGTCTGAAGTTTTCTTTCAATTAAAGCAGGGCTTTCTCCTGCTTGTATTGCAAGAACTCCGGATATTATTATTTCCTTTGCAACAAATATTTTTTGATATTTTTGCTTAATCCTTGTTGAATAAGGTATTGTAATCAAGTTTGCAAGGAACAGACCGTAAATTGTTGCAACAAACGCAACAGCAATACCTGCACCCAGTTTTGAGGGGTCTGAGAGGTTTTGCATAACTTGAATAAGACCCATAACCGCACCTATGATACCAAGGGTAGGTGCGTAACCGCCTGCTGATTCAAAAACTTTTGCACCTGTTTGTACTTTGTCTTCAAGCCTTGCAAGTTGATTTTCCATCATTTCTCTTACAAGTGAGGGGTCGGCACCGTCTGCTACTGCTTCAAAGCCAAGAGTAAGAAGCGTGTCAGGCGACTTTTTTGCTTCTTTTTCAAGAACAATTACCCCTTCTTTTCTTGCTTTTTGGCTAAAATCAACAATTTCAGCAATAAGTTTTTCCATATCAGGTACTTCGTTAAAATAAACTGTTTTAATGAGCGAAAATGCTATTTTAAAGTCTGCAACGGGAAAGCTTAGAAAAACCGCACCCGATGTTCCGCCAATTACGATAAAAGCTGCCGTAATTTGCAGAATTTGTCCGATATTTCCGCCCTCCATAATCATGCCGGTTAAAATGAAGGCAAATCCTAAAAAAGTTCCTATTACTGCTGCAAAATCCATTATAAAATCTCCGATATTTTACTATATTATCCTTAAAACGGTTTGTATAATATCAACCGTTCAATTGAATTATAATAATTCTAGCATTTTTAAGGCTTTTTATCAAAAATTTTACAAAATCAATTTTTCTCATATAATAGTTATGTAGTTTTGGAGGAGATAGCATGTCCGGTTTAACATTAGCTCAAAAGATAATTTCTAATCATTGCGGTAAGACAGTTTCTCCGGGAGAACTTGTCATAGCTAATGTTGATGTTGCTGCAGTTCAAGATGGTACCGGTCCTTTGACCATTCAAGAATTTAAAAAACTCGGAAAAGATAAGCTTGCTAATCCCAAACGAACAATTTTATTTATTGACCATGCTGCACCAAGCCCAAGAAAAGAGCTTTCTAATTCGCACATAGTTATTAGAGAGTTTGCCAAAGAATATGGTGCAGTGCTTTCTGATATTGGTGAGGGTGTTTGTCACCAAAGACTTGTTGAGAGTTTTGTAAACCCGGGGGAAATACTTGTTGGTGCTGATTCTCACACTTGTACATCAGGTGCATTGGGCGCTTTTGCAACCGGTATGGGTTCAACGGATATCGCTGTAGTATTTGCCCTTGGAAAAACTTGGTTAAAGGTTCCATCTTCATTTAAAATTGTTGTAAACGGCAAATTTAGAGAAAATGTAACATCTAAAGATATAATGTTGTATTTAATAGGTAAAATTGGTGCTGATGGTGCTACATACAGGGCTTTAGAGTTCTGTGGTGATACAATTAAGAACATGTCAATGGCAGAGCGCTTTACGCTTGCAAACATGGCTGTTGAAGCAGGTGCCAAGGCAGGACTTTTTGAAACAGATGAAAAAACTCTTGAGTTTTTGAGTGAAAACGGTCGCGCTGATAAGTACAAAGAAATATTAATGGATGAAGATGCTCAATATGAACGTGTAATAGAAATTAATGCGCAAGATATTGAGCCTTGCGTTTCTTGTCCGCATACGGTAGATAATGTTAAATTTGCAAAAGAACTAAATAACGTAAAAATTAATCAAGTCTTTGTAGGAACCTGTACAAACGGCAGGATAGAAGATTTGCGTGTAGTTGCTAATGTTCTAAAAGGCAAAAAGAAGCATCCCGATGTTCGTATGATTATAGTGCCTGCTTCCCCAAAAATATATTTGCAAGCTATTAAAGAAGGTTTGATGGAAATTTTTGCACAAGCGGGTGCCACATTCTTGCCTGCAGGCTGCGGTCCATGTGTTGGTGTTCACGGCGGTATACTTGGCGATGGTGAAGTATGTCTTGCAACACAAAACAGAAATTTTCAAGGCAGAATGGGCAACACAAAGGGATTTATTTATTTATCATCCCCTTATGTTGCCGCAAAATCTGCTATAGCCGGTTTTATAACCTGTTAATTAAGCTTCTTGAGCAAGTTCTTCTTCAGATTCTTCCTCTGAATCAGTTCCATCTGTGTCTTCGTTTATTTTGTCAATAAGTTCATTCATATTTTTTGCCATTTTATCTCTAATGGCATTCATATTGCTTTTGTCTGCGCTTTCAGTCTGTTCTGCTTCATTATCTATTGCATCCTTAGCTCCGCCATCGAGTCCTTTTCCGGTGCCAGAAAGCGCGCCCTTAGCTCCGCCATCGAGCATATTTGTGTCATTTAGCCCGAGAGCATTTTTAAGACCGGTGCCAAATAGTCCGCCAAGCGCACCCAAGAGTCCGCCTTGCATAAAGCCGCTTGCTACTGCTTCTTGTGCGCTCTCATTTCCGCCAATGGCTTGACCTACGGCACTTCCGAATACTCCTCCAAGGGTTACCATACCAACAAGTCCGCCAATTATTTTGCCAAAAATATTTCCATCTTCTTGTTTTTCTTCTTGTGCAGCCATATTCTCGACTTCAGGTTCATTGGTGATTTCCAGTGTTTTGCCTTTTGGTTCTGCTTGAGCAAAAATGCTGCCAGCTTCGTTTGCTCCTGCTGTTGTCTGGTTTGGGTCTGAATATATGCTTGTATCTTGAGTTTTTTCTGTTTCTTGTGTTGATTTTGCCTCGTCATTTTTGATGTAGGGGTTTTGCATGCCTTTGTATTGCGTGTTTTCAATCGTGTTTGTCATAAAAATATTCCTCTCTTTTAATATCACATTTGTATATACTATTTATAAAAATTTTCGTGAAAAAAAAATTACAAATTAATTAATATTACGTTTACAAAAATTAATAAATTGTATAAAATAGTTTTGTAAAGATATTTGGAGTTTATAAAATGCTAAAGTTTATTTTGCTTGTAATTTTAATTGCGCTTGGCTGGTATGCGTATAACAATGTTGATTTTAAAAATATTGTCCCTGACACAACGGAAGCAATAAAAAATACAAGCCTTATAAATACAGTAAATACAAGACGCGAAAACAGAAAAAACGAACTGGAACAACTCGGCTATTAATAAATATAAATCCCTCCTGACAAAAAATATTTTTTTTGTTTTTTGTATGCGTATCAAGGGAGGGAAGTATGAAAATAGCACTAAATACACATTATGTTAGACCAAAATTTAACTGCGGTTCTTTGAGTTTTTCTTCAAAAACACAAACTCAATCAGATAAAGATGATGTCGAAAAGCTTTACTTGTGTTTACAGGAAATATCTAAAAGTGTTGACCCTACTGATGACAAGCAAGTAAAAAAAGCAGCAAACATTCTTTATACAACAATTGATTCAGAGGTTAATCCTAAGGAAGAAACTCACGATAAAAATCGTGCCGCAGGTGTTTTAAGAGTTGTAAGAGAACTTGCGGATAAGAATTGCAGTGACTATCTGAGCGCCGATAAGTCCGCCAAGTCTTTTGGCTCTTCAGATGCAGTTTTGCTTGAAACAAGGGCGATGGCAAAAAGAATAGTTAAAGAATATTATTTTTGTAAATATTAACAGATGAATTTAAAAGAAACACTTGATATTAAGAATAAATGCACTCCTAACAAAAAACAACAGGAGTGCATTGATTTGCTTAAAGGCTCAATTATGGTACTTGCAGGTCCCGGTACGGGTAAAACTTTTACCGTTATCGAGAGAATTAGTCATATGCTGGATTTTGGTATTGAGCCTGAGAAAATCCTATGTTTAACATTTTCCGATGCTGCAGCTCAAGAGATGAAAAAAAGGCTTTCGGATAAAAGACCCCTTGACGGTATGCGTGTTAATGCCTGCACTTATCACAGTTTTTGCTTTGATATTATACAGAATTATCCTGAGTTTTTTGAGGAATATTCAACATTTCAAATAATCAATAACACGGCAAAAAGAAGCTTGATAAGAAGATGCATTGATGAGCTTGATACAACCTATTTTAAGACAGATTCCGGGAATAAATACCATTTTGCAAAAGAAATACTTAATGGTATTGAAGATATCAAAAAAAACCTTATAGAAAAGGACGAGTATTTTTATAATCTTGAAAATCATCCCCAGTGGGGCGGTGCGATTAATGACGTTAAGGCTAAAATTAAGCAAGCACTTAATGATAAAAAAAGAGTTTTAAAAAAAGATGAAAATCTCCTTAGTGCTTTAGAAAAAAAAGTCGGGCGCGCAAGAGAATTGTGGGGATTTTACGAGTGCTATAGTAACTATATGCACGATGAGGGGTATATAGATTTTACCGATATGATTTCTCTTGTTATAAAGAAATTTAAGACAACCCCTGTTCTTTTAGACATTATTTCAAAAAAATATGACTATTTTTTGGTTGATGAGTATCAAGATACAAACCCTGCGCAAAATACCTTGATTTTTAACCTTGTTGATTCAAAAGAAGAGAAAAATGTTTTTGTCGTTGGTGATGACGACCAGATTATTTATGGTTTTCAAGGAGCACAAATCGATAACCTTGAAATATTCCTGCGTAAATATCCAAATACTAAAGTTATATGCTTAGATGAGAATATGCGCTCTACTCAGTCAATTTTAGATTTGAGCGAGCAAGTTGTTATGCAGGATGAGAAAAGACTCGAGAATAACCCCGAGTTTAAAAAATATGAAATAAAAAAACATCTGAGCGCAAAAAATCCTGATTTGTACGATAAAAATACAAAGCCGATTCTTAGGATTTATGAAGATTTAGAGCATGAATACTCTTCAATTGCCGATGAAATAGAAACAATAGTATCATCTAATCCTGAAGCAGCAGGTAAAATTGCCGTTCTGACAAAATCTAACGAAGAGCTTGCTGAGTTTGCACAATTACTTAGGGCGAGGAATATCCCCTGTGATTTAAAGGATGGAAAAAGCATTTTTGCGGTTAAATCGTCAATTTTGACAATATTTTATCTAAAAATGCTTGTGAATCCTCAAATAAATTCTGACAAAATCTTTCCTTTGTTGTTGTCACCTCCTTTTAATATAAATATAAACGACTACAACGATATCTTGGCAAATTCTTATCTTCATAAAAACCGTGATTTTATTTCGGATATTTATGAAATGAAAGACAAAAACTGGGTTGAGCCGGATAAGATAAATAAATTTATTTCTGATTATGAATATCTGAATGAAGTTAAAAATTCACAAAATATCTACTCACTTTTGCTCGAAGTTGTTAATAAAACAGGTCTTCTTGAGTATTTTGCAAATAATAATTCAGATATTGAAGATAATATTAGCGCGCTCAAAAAAATCGTTTGCGAAGCGAGAGATTTTTATAATTCCAATAAAACCGCAACTCTGGATGATTTTGTAGAATATCTTGATGACGCTCTTGAAAATAATACTCCAATACTTACGGAAAAATCTTTCCCTGATTCAAACTCTGTTAAGTTAATTACTCTGCACTCCTCTAAAGGCAGAGAGTTTGACTATGTCTTTATACCTACTTTGGAACAAGGCAAATGGGAATCTTCACGAGATGACACCATCATGCCTAAAATTCCACTAAAGAGAGTTATTGAAGAAGATGAAAAGAAGGTTCTAAAAAATTCGGAAAAATTAAAACTTTTGTTTGTTGGTATTACAAGAGCAAAACACAAATTGTATCTTAGTGTTCCAAAGAAAATAGCAGGCAAGGAAAAACTTCTTACGACTTTTATTTCTTCTGTTTCAGATAATTATCTTCAAAAAGAAGAAGTTTTGTATACAAAAAATAATTATATTTCAGAGCTTGTAAAATCCATAAAATATGAACATGACTACAAGGATGATTTGCAAAACTTCATCCGCTCTTCTTTTGAAACTCTTTCAATAAGCCCAAGCATGCTTAATTGTTACCTAAACTGCCCGAGACAGTTTCTGTACAATTATATTTTAAAACTTTCCTCTCTAAATGGTGTTAATGACACTCTAAGCTATGGTAATGTTGTCCATAAAACTATTGAAAATTTTTCTAAGAAATCAAAAGCTCAAGCTTCATATCTTGAAATTCAAGATTTTTTATCGGAATTTAAAAAGCAATGTGCTATGACCCCTTTTTCTGCTAGAAGTGCAAGAAATGAGTATTTGCAAAAAGGTGAGGAAAATCTTACAAAGTTTTATAGTTATTTGACGCTTACTAATCTTAATACGCTCTACAGTACGGAGTTAAATATAGAAACAACTCTTGGAAGTGAAATTAAAATTAACGGCAAAATTGACAGGCTTGAATTGTGCGAAAATGGCGATTTTATAATCAAAGACTTTAAAACGGGTGCTGCAAAAAATAAATATCAAATCAAAGAAGGCGGAGCTTATGAGCATTATTTGAATCAGCTGAGGTTCTACAAGCTTCTTGTTGAAAAGAAATTTGATAAGAAAGTTGCACAGGCGCATTTAGTCTTTGTAGAACAATTTGACAAAAATTTTGCTATGGATATGAATGAAGATGACAACAATTTAATTGTTGATAAAATAAAAGAGGTACACGCAAATATCTCATCACAAAAATTTGAGCCTACAAGTGATGATAGTAAATGCAAGTACTGCGACTTTAAGCAAATGTGCAAGCTTAATCTGCTTTAATTTTTACTATGACTTTTTTAATTTTCTCACACTTATCTTCGCAACATAGCATAGGCGCATGTACGTCTTGAGGGAAGAATATTGCAAAGTCGCCTTCTTTTACATTTATCACATTCGGGCAGTTGGAATCTTCCTTGAGTTTTAAAAATTCTACATCTTTTTCGCTATCATAAGGTATGTCTTGCAAGAAGTTATCTATAAGGGCAAAATCCATCCTCTCGCTGCCTGATATTACATATTGTATGTCTATATATTCTCTGTGTGCTTCAAATTTTGCCAGATGAGGCAACTTTGTTTCAAGCTCTTGCACGTTAGCGTATATGCCCTCTGCTATTTCATGTCTGCCGCAGGGCATGTTTTTTAAATCGTTATTTATAATAAATTCAAAGCCTTTTTTAATTTTATCGCCAAGATTGTAGTAGCAGCTTGCATTTTTAATAGTATCAAATATCATATAGACCTCTAATATTTTAAATCCTTATTCTTTTGTACAAATTCATATTCGTATAACTTTGCCCATTGCAGGAATTTGTAATAAGCCATTATAACGGCAAAAATGAATCCGTGAATACCGTCTTTGTATCCGCCTTTCATAATGTAGAGCTTAAAAAACTCATATGGAGGGCGAAAAATCAATTTGGAGAGCTTAAATTTTTTGTTTTTCATTAAAAATCTTTTAAGCTCAAAATCTGTGTAGTTGTTTAACCTTACTCCAAAGTGATTAAGTGAGGGTATGTGATAGTGGATAAGTGCAACGTTTTCGAGTTTACCGTTTTTATTTATCCAAAAATCTTTTCCCTCTCGGGTAATGGGCATTTTGTGAATTTCGTTGGTATAGTAGCAATTTCCTCTTTTCCAGAAGCGCTTAATGCCTGACTGACGCCACGAGTGAACGTGTTTGCCCAATAAATATGTTTCACGAGGTATGTAGCAGGCATAGCGATTTTTCTTGGGATTGTTTGCATATTCTCTGAGGTATTTCCACAGCTCTGGTGTTACTATTTCATCTGCATCAAGTACAAGTATCCAATCTCCGCTTGCCTGCTCCATTGCCCAGTTGCGCGCAAGCTCTACTATGCCTGTTCTTTCATGGTAAAATATTTTACATTTATGTCTTTTTGCAATTTCTATCGTATCGTCTTCGGAGTGCATATCGCAGATGATTATTTCATCAGCATCCTTGACGCTTTCTAATACATCATCAAGCAGTCTTTGTGCATTCAGCGTGTTAATAACAACAGAAATTGTAGCCATATTCTTAAAACTCCTATATCAAGGAAATTGTAATACAGCCCTGCATAAATCTCAAGTTATTAAAATTCGATTTCTCTTATTTTTCTGTGCAGTCTGTTATGAATATCTGTCCCGATACGAGTGCAGCTTATTGAACCGCCTTTTTTGTCGTATGAAATATTCAGTTCAAGACCTATTTGCGGGTTTTTGCGTTTGTCTTTTTCTACGAGTTCTTTGATTTCGGAATCTCTGGTATTTTCTATGATTCTTTTTAATATAGATTGCCTGTGCTTGATTTCGTTTTCGTCTTTGATTCCTACATCCTTGCTTTCTTTGCTGAAATTTTCATCAAGCTCTTTTAGAGTTTTATCAGTTTTTTCCTGAAGAGAGTTGACTTGCTTGGCGTCTTTGCCCGTAAAAATATAGTTTTCATAGTTTATTTTTGCTACCGCAACAGGGTCGTAGCCATTGTAGTCTTTTATGTTGGCAGCAAGAAAATCTCTAATTTGTTGCGATGTTCCTCTGTCGTAAAATGAACTCTTTTCGTTTATTGAGTCGACAAGCGCCTGAACAGGTGGTTCTACCCTATCTTTGTAATAATGAAATGTTCTTCTGTCAAAATATGTCGATGATTTTACTTTAATTGCTCTTCCAAATGATATATTCATAATTTCCTCCGGCTGTATAAAACTTCTGAAAAAATATTTTTGTTATTGTCAAATTTTTTTATTTGATGTTATACTTAACTTGTCTGGGCTCGTAGCGCAGTTGGTAGCGCAGGAGACTCTTAATCTTTTGGTCGTGGGTTCGAGTCCCACCGGGCCCAGTTTTTAGGTTTCAAACAAAAGCAGAGGTTTTATCCTCTGCTTTTTTGTATTTATTGTTGTGAGTTTAAAATACCATAAACTGCGTCCCAGCTTGATATTCCGCCTCTTGTTTTAAATTTTGTAATTTGCGAAACGCTGTCTTTTCTGTACTTCTTGAGCTCTTTATCGAGTTTCTTTTGTGTTTTAGAGTTTTCTTTTCTTTCTTCAATAACGCTATTGGCATATGTTAAGAAGTTTTTGTATTCGTTACAATTGTACCCTGATTTTACGGAGTTAGGGTAGGCATATTGCGAGTAATCGTATATGTTTAAAGCTCTCTCTGCATTGGCGGGTTTTCCTGCTATTGCATCCCAGTATGTCGATGTTTGTTTTGTTAAGACAACAATTGCTGCAAGCGGGTTGTATCCGGCATTTGCCATTAAGTTAACAGCCAGTACATCTGCTTCTTTTTCTTCTTTGGTATTTTTATAGCTTTCAACTAATGCGCCTGCCATATTTCTCGTGTTTGTTGTAGTGCCTGTTATAGAGCTTACCAGTTTGTTTCTTGAACCATGTCCTGCTATGATATGACCCAGTTCGTTTGCAATTACTGCCGCGGTTTCATTGTCATTGCCCGCATAAGCAAGGTCATCGCTTGATATGCTAATTGTTTTGTCTGTTGCAAAGCTTGAATTATCTATTGCTTTTGATGTCACTTCGAATTTGATATCCTTGGCTACAATTCCATTTTTTGTCAGCAAGTTTGTGCCTATGGTATTAACCCTCTCTGCAGGTTTGTACTCTGCCGCAAATGATGTGCCGATTAAAAGCAAACTGATTGCTAAACAAGTAAAAATCTTTTTCAATTTTACACCTCCATAACTTGATAGTCGTAATAAATCACAAAAATAATATTCAGGCAATAAAAAAACAATAAAATCTTTTTTTTGTGTCAATTTTATTCTTTTATGTGTTTTATTATTGCAGACTCAGTAAAAGGTGAAACTTATGACTTTAAAAATTACTTTTTCTTCAGGAATAAAACCAATGGTATCAGGCAGTGCTCCATTTTGCAGCATAGCAAACAAAAGCGCAACAAGTTTTATGGGAAGTATTAAAGAATATGATTCCGATGAAATACGTGATTTACTTGACGCAAAAGCTATAGCTGCAAAACACGAGCTTAATGCTCCGGGTTCTTATGCTCCGACAATGACATCCAATAGAGATAAAGAAATTTTAAATTCTCTTGATTCTCAAAAGTTTGGCTTTTATGGTAAGGATAAGTTTTGGACGCATTCAACGCGACACTTAAAAGACGGAAGAATTAAGTCATTTAAGGATGAGGGCAAAATTCCTGACGGTAAAACTCGAAAAGAGTATATGAGAGAACTTATTGACAGACGCGTTCAGGCTTTTAGTATCGCAGGAAGCAATAAGGAAAATGAAAAAATTACACTGACATTTATATATGACAGATTATCCACTAAGGCGAATATTTATTTGAATACTTCTAAAGGAATAAATGAGACAAATATCGCAATATGCGAGCCAAATGGTCTAAAATATTTGGTAAATGAGGCTATTGATTCTTTTAAAGATGTCTATGGCGCGACAATATGGAAATAAAAGTCGGGTAACAGAAATTTTACGTAACAAAAAAACTCCCGTTCGGGAGTTTTTTAATGGGCCCGGAGGGATTCGAACCCACGACCAAGGGATTATGAGTCCCCTGCGC
>CALUYX010000006.1 GCA_944325115.1 Candidatus Gastranaerophilales bacterium
AGACCCGACATTAATAATATCGGGTCTATAATTATTGTCGCATTCGTCCGGCTGCAAAAAGGTACGGACTACAGAAATGGTCGCCAAACACCTCGTTTGCCGACCATTTCTTTCGCACACCTTAGCAAAACTTGTTTTTTCTAACATGGCACAAGCCACGTATGGAAAAAACTGCGTTTTGGAAATTACATCATTCCCATTCCGCCTGAGCAACTTCGTTGCACGGCGGCTCAGTACGGTTACTTTTTGACCCGCAAAACTCTCGTTTCACGGGTCAAAAATTCACACACTTTTGGGTCATTCGTAATTTTTGTGCACTGCTGACGCTGCGTACAAAATTACATCATTCCCATTCCGCCGCCCATGCCGGACATATCAGGCATAGCAGGTGCTTTTTCTTCAGGAATATCAACAACAGCTGCTTCAGTTGTAAGAAGCATTGAAGCAACGCTTGCAGCGTTTTCTAAAGCTGACCTTGTAACTTTTGCAGGGTCAACGATACCTGCTTTAAACATATCGCCGTATGTATTTGTCAGAGCGTCATAACCGTATGCGCCTGATTCTTTCTTAACAGCGTCAACTACAACATCACCCTTAGCTCCTGCATTATTTGCAATTGTTGTCAAAGGTATATCAAGAGCTGATGTTAAAATCTTGAAGCCGATTTTTTCATCGTCAGATGTAAATGTTTTGTTTTCTAATACATTTTCAAGAACTTGTTGAACACGAACAAGAGCAACGCCGCCACCGGGGACAATACCTTCTTCTTGAGCTGCGCGAGTAGCATTTAGCGCATCTTCAATTCTAAGTTTAGACTCTTTAAGTTCAACTTCGCTTGCTGCACCAACTTCAATAACAGCTACGCCGCCTGATAGTTTAGCAACTCTTTCTTGAAGTTTTTCTTTATCGTATTCGCTGTCTGATTGTTCGATTTGTTTTTTCAAAAGAGCAACTCTTTCATCAACCGCAGCTTTTGTTTCAGTACCTACAACAATTGTAGTTTCATCTTTTGTAACTGTTACTCTTCTTGCTTTACCAAGTTGTTGTACCGTTACGTTTTCAAGCTTGATACCGAGTTCTTCGGTGAACATTTGACCGCCTGTTAAAATAGCGATATCTTCAAGCATTGCTTTTCTTCTGTCACCAAAACCGGGAGCCTTAACTGCAACTGCTCTTAAAACTTTTCTCATTGTGTTTACAACAAGTGTAGCTAACGCTTCACCTTCAACATCTTCAGCGATAATTAAAAGTGATTTACCGTCACGTGCAACTTGTTCTAAGATTGGTACTAAATCTGCAATAAGGTTGATTTTTTTGTTTACGCAAAGTACATAAGCATCTTCCAAAACTGCTTCCATGCGTTCAGCGTCAGTAATAAAGTATGGTGAAATATAACCTTTGTCAAATTGCATACCTTCAACAACTTTTTTGTCAGTTCCGAAAGTTTTTGATTCTTCAACAGTTATAACGCCATCTGTACCAACTGCTTCCATACAATCAGCAATTAAGTTACCGATAAATTTGTCATTACCTGCTGAAATTGAAGCAACTTGAGCTCTCATTTCTTTAGAATCAACAGATTTTGACATAGCCTTAATTTCTTTAACAGCTTCTTCAACAGCTTTTGTAATGCCGCGTTTAATACCCATAGGGTTAGCACCTGCAGCAAGGTTTCTTAAGCCTGCGCGATAAATTGCCTGAGCAAGAACTGAAGCGGTTGTTGTACCGTCACCTGCCACATCGTTTGTTTTTGAAGAAACATCTTTTAAAAGTTGTGCACCTGCATTTTCTAAACCGTCTTTTAATTCGATTTCTTTTGCAATAGTTACACCGTCGTTAACGATTTGAGGACCGCCGAATTTCTTTTCAAGAATTACGTTTCTGCCTTTTGGTCCAAGTGTGACTTTAACTGCATCAGCAACCGCATCTACGCCTCTTAGTAAGGCTTCACGGGCTTGAGCATCAAATACTATTTTTTTAGCCATTTTTTATATCTCCTTATATTATCATTCGGTTAAAATTACCAACAGTTACGTCTTTTGCTTTCTCAACGAAAGCTCAAGACTTCACTCTGTATAGGGTTATTCCGCCTGTGCAATTAAAATTGCTTCGCTCACTTCGCTTGCGCTTCATTCGCAACGGCGGCTAACAACAGTTGCGTCTTTTGCTTTCTCAACGAAAGCTCAAGACTTCACTCTGTATAGGGTTATTCAATGATTGCCAATACGTCTTTTACAGAGAGAATTTTATACTCAACTTCATCGATTTTTACATCTGTACCTGAATATTTTGCAAATAAAACTTTATCCGCAACTTTAACATCCATTTCCTCTCTTGTTCCGTTGTCATTAAATTTACCGGGACCAACCGCAATTACTTCGCCTTTTTGAGGTTTTTCTTTTGCGCTGTCAGGTATAAAAATACCGCCTGATGTTTTTTCAACGTCATCGATAACTTTAATTACAATTTTGTCTGCCAACGGTTTAATTGTTGTCATGGTATTTTCCTCCTTTTTCAACTTTATGAATAAATCATATAATCAAATTTTGCGCATGGGGGAATTGTTAACAAAAAATTAATTATTCAAAACGAATTAAAGCTTTTGAGAGGACAGAACTTTTTATTTAAAAGAATCTTGAAAACACACTGTAGTATATGTATACAGCAGATAAAACCAAAAGTACGCCCATTATCTTCATAAATATTTCAGATACACCTGAAAATACACGTACTTTTTTAACAAAAGAAGTAAAGACTCCCGCAAGAACTATAATTAGCCCCTGCCCTAAAGAAAACATAAAGAGCATAAGTGCCGCATACACAAGATTAGCACTCAAAGATGCAAAACTCATAATGCCCACCAAAATTGGTGTTGAGCAAGGTGTAGCAGCAAGCGCAAACAATGCTCCAAGAATAAAAGGGTAAATAAACAGACTATGCGCATCACCTTTTGGCATTTGCTTTACTATAACAGGCACACTAAATTGAAGCACGCCAAGTAAATTTAAACCAAAAAGCAAAATAACTGACGCAACAAAAAGAACCCAATATGAGCCGCCGATAGATACAAAGGCTCTGCCGCCAAGCGCACATATAACCCCTATTATGGTTAGAACAACCGAAAGCCCTACCACAAAAGAAACAAGCTGAAGAAAAGTCTTAAAGCCCGACTCTTCGCTATAACCCCCAACGTAACCCACTACCATAGGTAAAACAGATAACGAACAGGGTGAGAGTGAAGCCAGCACGCCTCCTAAGAATGAAATTAAAAGAAAAATGTATGAGAACTCTTGCGTTTTAAGATACGCAGTTAAGTTTGAAACTAAAGACTCCATTTAAAACACCTATTTAATTTTTACGACATTACTTTCTATTTCATCATCTTCAATAAAACCTTCTACTTTTTTAAAGGTTTTTCCGTCTTTTGATTCAAAAATAAGTGTGGGAACAAGGGTGATTTTATATTTTTTAATTAATGCTTTGTTTTTATCAGTCTGCTCAGATACGTTAATCTCTTCAAAAGTTATGGCATCTTTGTAATCTTCAACGACACCCACCATTTCTTTTGAAATTTTCTTACAATCTGAGCACATAGGTGAATAAAACTTAATAACCCTTGCTTTACCTGTTTGATTTGAAGTCATTTGTTCTTTTGCCGTTGCATCAAGCGAATTTGATTCAAAATAAGCATATAATCCCAAAGGAATCGCAAAAATTAACAATACTATAATCCAGTTTTTCATTAAATTACCTCTCTATAATTACCCCTAAATTATAATTGCATATTGCGAATAATTCAATTTAACCGCTTGGGCTAATTATATGTTACTTAACCCCCTAAATTGAAGAGCGCGGGCAATGTGAGATGAAGAAATATCCTTGCTTTCCTCAAGGTCTGCTATAGTGCGTGAAATTTTTAAAATTCTTTCATAAGAACGAGCCGAGAGGTTAAATTTCGAAATTGCAAATCTCAGCATTTTTTGAGATTCGTCATCTATTTTACAGTATTTTTTAACAAGTTTTGCACTTAACTCGGAATTTGTCAAAATGCCTTCGTTTTTATACCTTTCAAGTTGGATTTTTCTTGCTTTTACTACCCTTTTTCTTATTGTTTTTGAATCCGTTTCGCTCTCACAGGTGCTTAGCAATTCATCTTCGCTTAACCTCGGGACTTCAATTTGAAGGTCAATTCTATCTAAAAGAGGACCCGAAAGACGCGAGCGGTAGCGCTTTATTTCATATTCGCTGCAAGAGCATTGTTTCTTTGGGTCGCCCAAAAAACCGCAAGGACAAGGGTTCATTGCAGCAAGCAAAATAAAATTTGCAGGAAATTTCAAACTTCCTGACGCGCGAGAAATCGTAACAACCCCGTCTTCAAGCGGCTGCCTTAAAACCTCAAGAACCTGACGTGGAAATTCTACCATTTCATCCAAAAACAAAACCCCTCTGTGCGCAAGAGTAATTTCTCCGGGGCGAATTTTTGTACCCCCGCCTATTATACCCACTGCAGAAGCACTGTGATGAGGAGAGCGAAAAGGTCTTTTAGAGATTAAAGGTTTATCGCAATCTATAAGTCCGCAAGCGGAATATATTTTTGTAAGCTCCATTGCCTCACTTTTCTCAAGAGGCGGCAAAATGGATAAAAAAGCCTTTGAAAGCATGGTCTTACCGGAGCCCGGGACTCCGCACATAAGGAGATTATGCGCTCCTGAGGCTGCAATTTCAAGGGCATATTTTGCGTTTTTTTGTCCCTTAACATGTTTAAAATCTATTTCAAAATCATCTTCTATTGATAAAAAATCATCAATTTTTTGGGTAAGGGCATGTAAATTTCCTTCGTTATTCAAAAAATTTACAAGCTCGTTTAAATTCTTTGCCCCCAGCGACTCTATACCCTCAACAAAACTTGCTTCTTTAAGGTTTTGATAAGGAAGTATTACCCTTTTTACACCCAATTCACTTAGGGCGCAAACAATCGGCAAAATACCGCTTATTGGACGAATTGAGCCGTCAAGAGATAGCTCGCCCAAAAAAGCAGTGTTATTTGGAATATTTTTTATTATATTTTCTTTTGCCAAAATCCCAACAGCCATAGCAAGGTCGTAGCTTGTGCCTTCCTTTTTTAAATCAGCAGGGGCAAGGTTTATGACAACTTTTGTCTGGGGAAAATCATAAGAAGAATTTTTAATTGCAAGGCGCAGACGCTCTTTAGCCTCGCTAATTGCCGTATCGCCAAGTCCTATAATTGAAACTTGAGGAAGAGAATTTAGAACATCTACCTCAACATCTATTTTATATGCATCCAGCCCGATAAGCGTTGCAGTTGTGATTTTTACTACCATAGCTAGATTATAGCACAACACAAGACCTGTTAATTTTTTGTTACAAATTTAAAAATAATGTCAATATTTAATCTGCTTTGACTTAGTTAAAGAGGAAAGGGATAGAAATGATTAACGGAATTGGTCAATTAGGAAAAGTTTTACCAAAATATCATATACACGCAAAAAGGAGCGCTCTTAAACCCTTAAAAAGCGACTGTTTTGTAAAAACTGCAAAAACAAAAGCAAAAGAAGGTGTGCTGCAAAAAGCGAAAGAAAAAATAATCCAAGAAATTAAAGATAATGACATAGAATACGGCTTTATAATCGGCAAAAACGGAGAAATACTTGCACAATGCAAGGGTAACAAAAAATCTTGCAGTTTTGATTCAAGAAAAATCGCACCCGGCTCAAAGCTTCTTCATGGACACCCAAAAGCACTGCCCTTATCAAGTGCGGATATAGCCATGCTAATATCAACACCTGCAGGTTCACAAGAAGCAATAATGCGTGATGGTAAATTTTCAAGAATGATAAAAGAAATTCCAAACGATGGTATTGGCGAATATCAAAAATTGTATTGCGACTTAGAAAAAGAATTAAACATAATGGCGCTTGATAAACTCAAAATAGACTACAAGCCCAATCTTGATGATGCCGCACAAGTAGGCAAGGATTACCTTGCAAATGTAGTTATGTTACCATACGCACAAGAAATGAGCAATGACAATGTTCTTGAATTTCTTGCAAATTTTGGAATAAATACAAAAGATGAACCTGAAAAAATAATTCAAAAATTAAAAGAAATGATGTTCTTCCAATTGCTGTCCAATCCTGATAAATACGACAAAATTCACAACTGCATAATTGAAAATAACGATGCCATACAAAAGTTCTTAGACACCAAAGAAGGCGCAATTTTAAGACATGAATTTGCAAAAAAAATTTCAAGAAAATATAATCTGAAATACAAAACAAATTTATTTTAAAAAAGCGCAAAAAAAATTTTTCACAAGTTTTATACACGAGCGTGTTAAGAAGTAGAAGTAATAGAAAGGTGTTGTTATGAATTTATCTACTATTAGAGCAAACTTTACTTTTGGCAGATTACCCAAACTTGAAGATGGTCATGAATGGGCAAAAGACCCTGGTTGTCCCGAATGTGGTTTATACCCCAGGTCTAAATTCGAAAGAACTCCGGTTGCTGACGAATTTAGAAGACCGGAAACCATTAAAGTAGTATGCAAAGAACCTGACGATTGCCCAGAAGGATATCATGTCGATTACACAGACGACAACAGAAGAATCTTTGTTTCAAACCACAAAGGATAGAACAAATTAAAAACGGGTCATATGACCCGTTTTTTTATGTATCAATGTTTGTTGCGTAAACTGCATTTTGTTCAATAAAATCACGCCTTGGTGCGACATTATCCCCCATCAAAATATCAAAGAGCTCATCACACAACATTGCATCTTCAATATTTACCTTAAGAAGAGTTCTGTTTGCAGGGTCCATGGTTGTTTCCCAGAGCTGTTGAGGCATCATCTCGCCAAGACCTTTAAAGCGCTGAATTTGCAAGCCCTTTTGACCCCTGTCTTCAACAAGTTTTTGAAGCTGTGCAAAAGATGTAATTTCAACTTCGCCCTCAGGAGTTTCAAGAAGCAAAATCTTTTCCTCTTCAATAAGGAACTGTCTGATTTTAGGATATGCGTTTTTAATACGCGCAAACTCGTTACTTTTAATCAT
This sequence comes from Candidatus Gastranaerophilales bacterium, assembly GCA_944325115.1. Classification (GTDB taxonomy): domain Bacteria; phylum Cyanobacteriota; class Vampirovibrionia; order Gastranaerophilales; family Gastranaerophilaceae; genus Galligastranaerophilus. The sequence continues at coordinate 7,072 of CALUYX010000006.1, forward strand.
ATTGGCTGTAATTGTCACAGGGTCAAGGTCATTACCTAAATCAACCTTAAAGTAGAATCTGTTATTCTCAGGGTTTGCTCCAAGTGTAACTTTGTAATCTTTAGCTTCCACAATACCGTAATTTAGCGCGTGGTCTTCAATATAGTGAGCTAAATAACGATACACTTCCTTAATTTTTTCTTCATTTTCAAAGTCTTGAGGCTCAACATTTGAACGAATTAAGCCGCGGACAATGACGGAGGGCATTTGATTGATAATCGGGTTATGGAAAGAACGATAGTATGTAGACATTGAGTAGATAAGGTTTTCAAGCTCATCGTCACATACACTCTTTGTCTTTGTCTTGTCGTACAAACATAAGCTTTTTGTACCTCTTTCGCGAACCATTCTATCAAGCGCTCTATCATCATATAAGTATTCTGATGTTTTACCTATAGTCACCTTATAAAGTGGCGGCTGAGCAATATACAAGTAACCGTTTTCAATCAAAGGACGAGCATAACGGAAGAAAAATGTCATAAGAAGAGTCCTGATATGAGCACCATCAACATCGGCATCTGTCATCATAACAATCTTGTGATATCTTAACTTCTCACAATCAACCTCATCAGGGTTTTTAGAAATATTTATACCAAGTGCTTGAATCATGATTTTAATTTCATTTGAGTTATAAATCTTATCAAGCCTTGCACGCTCAACGTTTAAAATTTTACCTCTAAGAGGCAAAATTGCCTGAAACATTCTGTTTCTGCCTTGCTTAGCACTACCGCCTGCTGAATCACCCTCAACTATGTACAATTCACATTTTTCAGGCTCACGAGAAGAGCAGTCGGCAAGTTTACCCGGCAGTGAAGAGCTCTCAAGGGCTGTTTTACGTCTTGTAAGTTCACGAGCTTTTCTTGCTGCTTCACGAGCACGTTGCGCTTGAAGAGTTTTTTCTATGATAAACTTAGCAAGTTTAGGGTTAAACTCAAGCCACTCTTGAAATTTATCCCTGATAACATCATTAACCGCAGGTGTAACTTCAGCGTTGCCGAGTTTCTCTTTTGTCTGACCTTCAAACTCGGGATTTGAAATTTTAACTGAAACTATTGCGGTCAAACCCTCACGGACATCTTCACCTGCAAGGTTTTGTTCATTATCTTTTAAAATATTATTTTTTCTTGCGTAATCATTTATAACACGTGTAATACCGTTTCTAAAGCCTGTTAAGTGAGTACCGCCGTTATGAGTGTTAATGTTGTTTGCAAAGCTTAAAACATTTTCAGTGTAAGAATCGGTATATTGCATTGCAATTTCAACATAAATACCGTCGACATTTTTTTCCATATAAATAGGCTTTTCAAAAAGTGCGGTTTTATTCTTGTTCAAATGCTCTACATAACTTGCTATACCGCCTTCGTAGTGGTAAGTATATTCTTTATCAGCCTTTTTATCGGTAAAGATAATTTTTAAACCCTTATTCAAAAATGCCATTTCACGGAAACGATTTGCTATGACATCGCAGTCAATTTCCGTTGTTTCGGTAAATATTTCAGGGTCAGGCCAAAATCTTGTTTTTGTACCCGTAGCTTCCGTTTCTCTTATTTTTTCAACATGGGTTGAGGGTTCACCCCTTAAATATTCTTGTCTCCAAACCCAACCTTGACGAGAAACTTCTACAACATATTTTTCACTCAATGCGTTAACAACAGATGCGCCAACACCGTGCAGACCGCCTGATACTTTATAGCCGCCGTCACCAAACTTACCGCCTGCATGAAGTACCGTATGTACAATTTCAAGAGCGGATTTACCGCTGTCAGGTTTAATATCAACAGGAATACCACGACCGTTATCTTCAACGGTCACAGAGTTATCCTGATGAACGGTTACTTTTATAGTGTCACAATAGCCTGCAAGGCTTTCATCAATTGAGTTATCTACAATTTCATATATGCAGTGGTGCAAACCTCTTTGAGAAGTTGAACCGATATACATGCCGGGACGCACCCTGACTGCTTCAAGTCCTTCTAAAACCCTAATATTACTGGCATCATAGTGTTCACCGGTTGTCTGATTTGTCATCTGCACTCCCCTAAAATATACCTCTATAATGACATTCTACTACAAAAAAGCACCTGTGCAAATTTTTAAATACTTGAAATTAAAAATGTTTAGCTAATAATTATACATATGAAAATAATTATCTACGGCGCAAATGAAACAGGCTCGGTTATAGCTGCGGAATTTTTTGAAGACCACGATATTATTGTAATCGACCCCGATGCAAAAAGTCTTGAAAAGTTTAATAATCTTGATTTGACTACAATGTGCGCCGATGCGTCAAACATTAATATTTTGCGTGAAGCAGACATTAAAAACTGTGATGTCTTTATCGCCTGTACAAATATTGATGAGGGCAACATTGTTGCTTGTTTAATGGCAAAACAACTATCAAGCGCTACAACGGTTTGTTTTGTTTCAAAAAAAGAATGCAGAGATTCTCTAAGAGCTATACGTGAAGAGCACAATAAAAATTATGCTCTCTATATTGATAACGTCATATGGCCCGAAAGACTTCTGACGCACGAAATTTTAAGGATAATAACAGTACCTGACGCGGTAGATGTTGAATATTTTTCAAACGGAAGAGCTAAACTGCTTGAGTACAGAATAAAAGAAAATTCCACCCTTAAAAACAAAAAACTCAAAGATTGCCCCTTTAACGATGAAACACTTGTAGTCGGTATCGTAAGAGATGAAGAGCTTTTTATTCCCAACGGAAACAGTGAATTTATGGTGGGCGACAAAGCTATTTTTATGGGAACGCCCGACGCGCTTGACAATACAGCGGGACAGTTTTTTATAGAAGAAAACAACCTGAAAAGCGTTGCAATTATTGGCGGCGGTTCCGTAGGTTACGAACTTGCAAAAAGCCTTGAGAGTACAAAACTAAAAATTAAACTTATTGAAAACGACTACACAAGGTGCGAATTTTTATCCCAAAATCTTAAAAAAACCCTTGTACTGAATGCAGACGGCACAAACCTTGAACTGCTTGAGCAAGAAGACATAGGAGATAGCGACGTTGCAATTTGTGTTACAAATAATGATGAAAAAAATCTTTTATGCTCTTTGCTTGTAAAACAATTAGGCGTCAAAAGGGCAATTACAAGAGTAGGACAGCTTGCAACGGCAACACTTTTTGAAAAAGTAGGTGTTGACGTTGCAATTTCACCAAGAGAAGCTGCCGTAAACGAAATTAAAAACAGAATAATAGAATCCCATGCAGGAATTTTGGCAACGGTTGAGAGAGGACTGGCTGAAATTCTTGAACTAAAGATAAGAGAAGATTTTGAAAACACGGCTCTTATGAACTTAAAACTGCCATCAAGAGCAGTTATAGCCATAATTGAAAGAGCAGGAAAAGTAATTATTCCAAAAGGTCAAACACTTATAAAATCAGGCGATAATCTTTTAATATTCACTAAATCACAAGATGTCGCAGCTATTAAGGACTTCTTTAGATAATGAGATATAATATCGTTTCAAATATTATAGGTTCAAATTTAAGATATATTGGCATTGTGCTGCTTATACCGGTAATTTTTGCGATTCTATATAAAGAAGCATCACACACTCTGCCCTTTATTTGCGCTTCTTTTGTATCTATTGCCTTAGGATTTTTGTTTACGCTGCCCAAAGCAACAGAAAAAGATATAGACAGTATAAAAAAACCCGAAGCGCTAAGCGGAGTGTTTTTCTCTTGGGTGTTTTTTGCAATAGTCTGCGCCATACCCTATCTTTTCTATAATATAGGGGTAGTTGACGCCATATTTGAGTCAGTCTCAGGTATTACAACAACAGGTGCTACCATACTTCAAGATTATTCAATTTACCCTAAGACTTTTTTTATATATCGCGCGATGACGCAATGGCTCGGGGGCATGGGAATTGTTGTGCTATTTATTGCCGTACTGCCTAAATTTGCCGTAGCAGGCAGGCAAATGTTCTCGGCAGAATCTCCGGGGCCTGTTGAAGAGAAAGTCACCCCGCGCATTCGCCACACCGCAAGCTGGCTATGGGGGATATATCTTGGACTTACGATAGTACAAATTATAATCTTAAAGTTTTTGGGTATGGATTTTTATAATGCCTTGTGTACTACATTATCCACCGTATCCACGGGTGGTTTATCACCAAATCCCGAAAGTATCATGGGTTATCACAATCAAAAAGTTGTTATAGTTGTGGCATTTTTTATGTTTTTGTCAGGTGCAAACTTTATTTTGCAGTACAAAGCTTTTATACAACACAAATGGGATGCCTTTATAAAAAGTGAAGAATTTCTTACATATCTTGGTGTGACGGTATTTTTCAGTATAATAATAGCTTTGTTTTTATACTCCACTCAAGAAGGTAATTTTCTAAACCGCCTTATAGACGGGGCTTTTCAGACCATAAGTCTTATGACCTCAACAGGTTTTGCCTCGGTTGACTTCATAAAATGGTCGCCTGACGCCAAAATTATGCTCTTTGCCGCAATGTTTGCAAGCGGATGCGCGGCATCAACCGCAGGCGGTATAAAAATTATCAGATGGATTTTTCTTTTTAAATATCTAAAAAGAGAAGTAGCAAAAATCATCCACCCAAGTGCCGTCTACCCTATAAAACTTGAGGGCAGAGCCATATCGAGCGATGTAGGCTCGCAGATGATAGCATTTTGTGTGTTCTACTTCTTTATCTTCGCACTCACATCTTTTATTGTAGCGTTGCTTGAAAAAAATCCCGCCATAGCGCTATCAGGTGCAATAACAACGCTGGGCAACGTAGGTCCCGGATTAAGTGCAAAAATAGGACCTATGGCAAGCTTTGCACCTCTTTGTGATATTACAAAATGGATATTTATTTTTAACATGCTAATAGGCAGACTCGAACTTGTGCCGTTTTTAGCACTGCTGCATAAAGATATGTGGAATTCAAAATAAACTATTTTTCAAGGGCTTTTTTAAGCGCTTCTTCAAGTGTATCAATTTTATTTTGCAGTGTTTTTACTCTTAAATCCGAATCATCCGCACCAATTGAAGTCTTTTCATATTGTCTTTTTAATTTTTTGTAATTATCTGAAGCATCAAACAAGCTTCCAAACATCAAAAGTATACCAACCGCCATACCAAAGAAAAACGCAAAAGCAGAATATAAGAAAAGGTATATTGTATAGTGCGAATCGCCTATGTTAATGCCGATAATTGAATTATTGTAACCAAAAAGATATACAAACGCCGCAGCAATAATGCAAGCTAAAAATAAAGTAAAACCTCTCATTTATGCTCCTCTCATTATTTTTAATACTCTTACTAAATCCTTGTCCCAATCTCTTGGCTCAAGTTCAAAAGTCATTATCTCATTATTTTTGGGATGTGTAAAGCTGAGATAATACGACTGCAAAATCTGCCCTTGCACTTTTATCCCTCTGTATTTCTCAATTAGTGAACCTTTTGCGCCGTAGAGATTGTCGCCAAAAACAGGGTGGTTAATGGATTTTAAATGAACTCTAATCTGATGAGTTCTTCCTGTTTTCAATTCAAGCTCAACAAGTGCCGCCCCTCTGAATTGTTCAAGCACTCTATAGTGCGTAAGTGCCGATTTACCTTCGCCCTCAGGCGCTATTTGCATTTTTACGGTACTATCCATATAATGCACAAGCGGCTTGTCAATTATTCCTTCCGTTTGGCTAAACTCGCCCAAAGCTATCGCCAAGTATTTTCTTTTTGCGCTCTTATCTCTTATTTGATTTCTCAAAGATTCTGCCGCAAAATCCGTTTTAGCAGCTAACATCAGCCCCGCAGTGTCTTTATCGAGCCTATGCACTATACCTTGCCTTAAAGGATTATCAGAATCCGAAAGTTTACCCTTGCAGTGATACAAAAGGGCGTTTACAAGCGTATTTTCTCTTTGGTATGCGCTCGGATGAGTCAACATGCCTTTGGGCTTGTTTATAACCAACAAATCATCATCTTCGTATTTTATATCAAGCTCAATATCCTCGGGCAAAATTTCTTCTTTATGCAAAAGAAATTCCGGATTGTACTCGATAATCTCTTCACCTTTTAGCTTGTATGAAGGTTTTTTTATTTTCTTATCTACAAGCACAAAACCTTCTTCTATGGCTTTTGTTGCGTTTTTTCTGCTTATTTTTAAAAAATCACAAAGAAAAATATCCAGCCTGAGTACGCTATCCTTTGGACTAAGAGTTATTTTTTCCATTTTTAACCCTTAAAGATAAAATATCTTCGTATAAGACCATAAATAAAAATATCAGCACCGAAGTGCAAATCATTACATCAAATGCGTTAAAAACCGCAAAATTGACAAAATTCAACTTAATATAGTCAACAACATACCCCAGAGTCATTCTCTCGTATAAATTTCCAAGAATTCCCGAACTAAAAAAGACAAGGGCAAGAATCTTGTATTTATCATCAAAAGTAACTCTTTTATAAACATAAACAATAAGAGCACCCAAAACTAAAACTCCAAATATTGCCAAAAGATAAGGGTGACCTTCAAAAAGCGAAAATGCTCCGCCTGTATTTTTTGTAAAAACAAAAGAGGCTACTATGCTGTTTTGAGTACTCATTTGAGCAAAAGTATCTGTACATAAATCTCTTATTGTAGCACCTAATTGCCAAAGCATAACAACAGCTATGGCATAAAAAACAAACGCTCTTTTATCCTTTATTTTCAGCATTTTCCTTTTTGTCTTCTTTTTTGTTCTGTTCTGTTTTACGAATAGGGTTTATGTTGTGGTACATATTAACTCTTTGCAATAAAAACGCAAGCCCTGTCATTTCGATTTCTATCATGTTAAATTCAGGAACCTTGTCCATTTTTGTAATACCGACAGAAGCTATCGCATATTCATTGTATCCGTCTTTGTTGGCACGCACAACCCGCTCCAAAATGCCATCTTTAGGCATTTTCCTAAAGACATCTTTGGGTTCGGCACTTGGATATAAAATCTCTTCTTTACCAAGAGAAGCTACGATTCTGCTTCCTTTTTTGGGCTTTATTTTTAATGTAAGGCAATAATCCTCGCCATATGGAGTTGAAAGAGGAGCACTAAACTCCATGGGATAATCTCTTGCAATGCCGTACTTTATTGAAGTGATTTCAGAAATTACATTATCACCGATTATTTTCCACTCGTTATTTATTTTTTGCAGATAAATAGAATAATTGCATATGCCTTCAAGGTAGCCTGTTGATAAATCATACTCCGTAGAGATTCCCGAATTACTTTTTTCTCCTTTAACGGTTGCTCTTGTAGTATCTACAATGTTTACTACCGCTTTATCACCATAAAAATCTATCTTTTCTACGTCAGTTTTATATGATAAATCTTCATACGCATCATATGCCTCCTGCATCATTTTTACCAACGTATCATATTTAAAACCGTCAAAACTTCTGTAGTTTTTATCGTAAAGCTTTGCCAGTTCTTCAACATTGTGTTCGTTTGAATACTTATTCAGCTTCCATATTACTTCTTTTACACCTTTTAAATCCTCTTTTGCGAGTTTTTTCTGCTCACGCTCAGCGTTTTTCTTTGCAATATGTTTTTCTATTTTATTTTTAAATGTTGCTTTCTCTTTTTCTTTATTAACAAAAGAATAAGCATATGCATTTGAAGTCAGCATAGATAGGATTATTAATGTTGTCAGAAGTTTTTTCATCTTATTTTCCTTGTGGTATTAATATTGTCCTTATTATCTCATAAAAATCATATAATACTTTGTTGCACCATAATATAGTATTACTTGCCAATAATCGGTACCTAACTCGTTTACATCAATGTATGATTTTGGCGGAGGCGTTCTTTGTGTTTGTTTTGAAAAAATTCTACCCACGGTATTTTTTGTCTTTTGGCAAATATTTTGCCATAGCGTAAGCTTGCGCTCAGGCACGTATCTTGCATAAAACGCAGGGTCTACAATGTCTTTTTCATAGACAGGAATAATGTATTTAACCTTGCCGTTTGTTTTAAACAAAACATAAGATTTTCCGTCTTTTTCTCTTGGGGTTAAAAGATAATACCCGGGTTCAATCACGGTATTTTTAAAAACAAAGCGAATTGCCGTCCTAAACAAAGGATAAGGTGCATACATGTATTTTGTATATTCTTCACTTTGATACGGGTCAAGATTAAAAATATATGAAAAATCAGCCTCAGGAAGCTTTTCATAAATTTCCTGATACTTTTGGTTTTCTTTTTGAATTTGGTTCTCATTTGCTAAAACAGCATTTAAAGAAACAAAACTAAAGCTTAAAAATAAAAGCAAAGCTAACAAAAATATTTTCTTGATTTTTATGAAGTTTGCCATATCTACCCCCTTAATGGTAACATAAGAATTATGGAAAATAAAGTGTTGAGCGCAAATCTTAATGCCATAGCAAAATATGATAAAGCGCTTTGTGATGAAATTTTAAGAATAAATAAAGTAAAATCAACTTTTGAACTCATACAAAACCAAAACGGCGAATACAACCTCGTTTTCAATTCTTGCGTATTACATTCAAGCGAAAACGCAAAAAAAGAAGCGTCGGATATTGTTGATAAAATCACTGACCCCGAAAACAAAAATTCCGTAAGAATAATCTGGGGCTTAGGGCTTGGCTATCTTGCAGATGAATTTATTTCAAAAGTTCAAGGGGTAATTATTATTTTTGAACCCAACCTTGAAATTTTAAGAAGCGTTTTTGAAATACTTGAATTTAGTGAAAATTTATCTAAAAAAAATGTGCTTGTAGTAAATACTATAGATAAACTTCTTGAATGGATTGACATTTTGGCGGATAAAGAAACAAAAATTACAATTTCTTTTCTGACTTCATATTTAAACCTGTTTAAAGAAGATATATATAAAACAGCAAAAACAGTTGAACGCATAAGGGGTGAAAAGCAGGCAAATACAAACACTATAAACAAAATAGCCCCTCTTGCCACTATAAACACCCTCTTTAGTCTTGATAAAATACTAAAAACTCCCTTGGTAAAATCACTTGAGGGTATTTTTGACGGAAAATGCGCTCTTATTGCTTCATCGGGACCATCTCTTGAAGAGAACATTGAAACAATTAAACAAAACAGAGATAAGTTTATACTTTTTGCGGTTGGTCCGTCTTTAAAATTACTTGATAATCACGGTATAAAACCTGATTTTCTGTGCATTGTAGAGGCAATGGATACAAGAGGACAAATAGAGGGAATTGACATAAGCAGCACAAATCTCATATTTGAGCCTTTTTCAAATCCATACTTATGGGAACTGAATGTAAAAAACAGATTTTTATTCTTTTCCCGTGACAATTTCTTAAACGACTGGTTAGCCCAGACTCTTAACATTGACATCTCAAACACAAAAAGTGTCGGAACCGTTTCGTATTGTGCACTATCGAGCGCTAAAATAATGGGATTTAAAAAAATCATACTCTGCGGTCAAAATTTAGCCTTTAAAGACGGCAAATGCTACGCAAAAGGTAGTGCCTATGAAGATTTAGAGTGCATATTAAACCCTGCAACCAATAAATTTGAAATAAGAGCGAAAGATTTTAAACAATACGAGCAAAAGCTTCTGGGCTCAAAACTTGTAAACTTAAAGCGCGCAGAATCCTATGCAGAAAACTACATTACACGTCTAAATAAAACACTATATACTGTAGTCGGGCAAAAAGGCGAAATGCTGCCCACACAAGCTTGTTATGCACTTTTTATTAAGCATTTTGAACAATTTGCAAAGGATAATCCGCAAATTACATACATAAATTCTTCAACAGGAGGGGCTCAGATAAACGGCTTTGAAAACATGACTCTTGAAGAAGCGCTTGTAGATTGCAAAAATACGGAACGCGCAGACATAAAGTTTGAAATACCAAATTACGATATTGAAAAATTTAATCTTGCAAAAGAAAGCTTGCTGCAAAATCTGCTTAGGATTAAAAGTACTGTAGATATTGCGCTAAAATATCAGGATGAATACAACAGAGAGTTTGCAAGAAGAAAGGCATTTACAAAAAATACCGATAAAATTGAAGAAAAAATTATCAAAATTTTATCTGATTTTATAAAAAACAATTACCCAAACCCTACTATATATTTTCTTTGCGCATCATCCACCAACGGATATTTTGAAAATTTGAAAAAAATCAAGGCAAATCAAAACCCTATAGACGCAGAAGAACTTGTATCTTTTAACCTAAAATTACTAAAAAATTTAAAAAGAAGGATTAACAGGGCAATAAGGTATCTATCTGATAAATAATTTGTCATTTGACAACATATCAGGAACATTTATTACCAGATAAATTTCACCATCTTTTACATATTGAGTAATCTCACATCTGCCCTCTTGTTTTTTTAACAAGCGTAGTTCGTCAGGTTTTATTTGTATATTTTCGCTTATTGCATCGGCAAGAATTCCTATTTTAAACTCATCGGAATCCAGAATTATAATAGTTCCCGAACCGCTATAGGGCAGTTTTTGGGAATGAAAATAATTTTTTATATCAACAATACAAACAAAATCTCCCTTTATATTTACAAGCCCCAGAATAAAATCAGGCGTACAGGGAACTTTTATCATTTTTGTTTCTTGCAGTTTATAAAAACCCCTGATATCGTTCATCCTTATACAGTATCTGTTTTCACCCACAAAGAAAGAAACAAATTCGTCATTGTCGTTTAATACCGTATACGGATTTTTATTTGTTTTTTCAAGGTACTCGAGCTTTCTTTTGTGTAATATTTCCAATGATTTTTCATCTTTTGGCAAGAACTCGCCCGCATCAAATTGACCGTTCTCATCCGTATGCTCCAAAACTCTGTTACTCAACGCTTCCAGATTTATAATTCCGCAGTTGGTATTTTCACTGTTGTAGATGCACTCTATAAAGTTACAAGCACTGTTATACGGAGTATTTTGAAGTTTTGAAAGCTCTACTCTTTTTATGTCGGTGACTTTATTTACTATTACGCCAAAAACATTTTCCCTAACTTTTAATATTACAATCATGGAATTTACATCATAAGGTTCTCTTTTGATGTTTAAAATCGACTTAATGTCAACTATACTTATTACCTTATCATCATATTCAAACAGTCCTACTATATGCGAAGGAAGCTTCTCGGGTCTTGAAAGCTCCACAAATTTTAAAATTTCAAGAACATTTTTAGAATCAAAAGCATACGAATCCTGCCCTATGGTAACTATTGTATATATCTTGTCACCTGTAGGAACAATACTGTTAATCTCATTATCCAGCGCAACTATATTGTTTTCAATTTCACTCACGGTATTCTACCTTATAACTATGTCCTCTTTTGCATGCCTTACTTCATCCAGCACATCATAAACCGCATCAATATATTCATAGTAACTTTTGTGCTCTTCGGCAAGCATTAGCGCGCCTATTTTGACACTGACATCTCCATCTTCATTTATATTGGTCAAAGACGGGTCTTCGATTTGAGAAACTATATACTCAAGGGCTTCTTTTGACCTTTTGATATCAGAATTTGTCATCAGGATTGCAAAAATATCATCCTGATTTCTGTACACAAAGTCACCGTCACTTAAGTATCTGCTGAGCAAATTTGAAATTTTAGCAATTATGATATCGCAATACTCTCCGCCAAATTGCTTTTCAAGCCCCTCAAGAGAATCAATTTCCATAAAAGCAAGGCACATGGGAGAAGAATTTCTCTTATGCCAGTTATACTCGTAACTCAAAATCCTGTCAAAGTCTAACTGGGTGTACATTTTTCTTGGGTTTGTGCCGTTTGGGTTATCCTTGCTGTAAACCTTAAAATATCTGAGTCGCATTATATGCTCAACCAAATCTTTTATTGTGCCGACCAATTTAAGTTCTTGTGAGCCAAGATTATTTTTGGCATATATGCAAAAGTTTCCTATTATTTTCGAATTTGAATTAATTTCATATTCATATTTAATTGTAAAATCTTCAAGTTTTTCTACCTTAAAAGTCTTATCTTTTTCCAGCAGAACATTCTCTGTGCAATTTTTGCAATTTATTCTGTTTTTTATATTTTCCACAACCTCATAACTTAATTCGGAATTAACGGTATCAAAAAACAATTCTGCCTTGCCGGCTTCATCCTTAAAACAAATAAGCGCAGTATCATACTTAAAATAATGATATAGTGTTTTAAAGATTTTTATGGAAAGAATGTTTGAATCTCCATCTACTTCTTTGATAGAATTAAATTCTTTTATCAAATCTCCTTTTAAATTTGTTCCCTGCGGCAAAACGGTAAGATTTTTTGCCTTTTGATTTAAAAGAGAAGTCTTTACCTGCAAACTGACAGGCATCTGCTCCATAATATTATTGCAAACAGCTACAATATCCTCCTCGGAACTGTTTTTATCTATATAAGCATTTGCGCCAGAACGATAAGCCCAGAACTTATCTATATTTTTATTTAAAACAGAATACATTATAACCGGAATATTTTTTGCACATTCATCAGATTTTATCATTCTGCACAACTCATACCCTCCGGGCTCGGGCATAAGTATATCAAGAAGAATTAAATCCGGAACTTCCGAGTATACAAGATTTTGTATATCAAATGTGCTGCCTGAATAAACGCAGACCATACCTGCTTTTCGCAGCATATTTGAAACATTTAATGCATCATCACTGTTATCATCTATTATGAGTACTTTTTTTGCCATTGATTTAAAAATTTTATATAATTAGTCGTATAAAATTATACATTATTTTTTAAAAAAAGGGGATTTATGTCAAAACAAATCAAACAAAAGAACGGTATAAATGACCATCTTGCAAATAAACAAACTATAGATTTAATAATTATTTTACTGATTTTTGTCTTTGTATTTTTTGTAGTAGAGTTCGCAAATATGTCCCCAACTATAACGGGCGGAACGCTTGTACTGCTGTTTTGTCTTACTATCGTTGCTTTTGAGGCAACCAAAAAGCAGTTCAAGAAAAAAGCAAGCAGCGCAATAAATGAACTTATAGAAAATGCTCTTGAAAATGCAAAAAAAATCGAGGGAGCAACTTCAATTCAAAAAGAAAACATAAATCTCACTTTTGCAAAACTCTCAAATATAAAATTGCTTATAGAAAATCTGAAAAACCAAGGCTCAGACTTGTGTGAAATAATAGGAAACACAAAACAAAAGGCGATTGATTCACTCAACTATACAAATACAGAATACGATGCAGTTAAAGCAAACATAGAAAAAATGTTTACCATAAGGCATAAAATACAAACAATTGCAGAGTTAATCCTTGAATTATCTGACTTTATTCAATCTATTTCATCCACAATCGGGCTTGTTGAAGACATAGCCGAACAAACCAACCTTCTTGCTCTAAACGCTGCGGTTGAGGCAGCTCGTGCAGGTGAGCACGGTAAGGGCTTTGCAATTGTAGCGGGTGAAATCAGAAAACTTGCCGACGAATCAAAACAGGCAACAACTAAAATCACATCGTTAATTACTAACATTCAGCAAACTGCAAACTCAACCGTTCTTGCAACAGAAGAAGGTACAAAAGAAGTAGAATCAGGTATCGAACTTGCGCATAACATAGGCTCAAACATTGAACAGCTTATTCTCTTAATGAATGAAATTTCTCAGGGAATAAACGATATGACAGGCTCTTCCAAAAAAATCACAAACGATACCACTACAACCGAAAATGCCGTATCTGAAATTAATTCAATGCTTGAAAATAACTACAAGGCAACTGAAGAAAGTTTCCAAAACATAGAAAGCCTTCAAACATTATCTAAAAATTTCAGAGCCAACATAAGTGAGGAATAGCACTGAGATATGGATTTTCTGGATGATGAACTCGATGAGATTCTGAATATTTTCCAGCAGGAAGGCGGAGAAATTCTGCAATCCATGGACAAAAATCTTTTTGCCCTTGAGAAAGACCCGCACAATCAGGATATCCTTATACAGCTTGCGCGCGATGCCCACAGCCTTAAGGGTTCGGCAAGAATGCTCGGTTTTGAGGATATACAAAAAGTTTCACACAAAATTGAAGACATTTTGGGTCTTATAAAAGACAATAAGATTGAATCCTCGCAAGAAATAACAGATACAATTTCCGAAGCACTTAATCATATACAGGTTTTAATAAATAAAACCGTTGAAAATAAACAAGAATACAAAACGCATGATACTCAGGATTATATAGATAAACTTGAAAAAATTGCATCCTGCGCACCCGATGGAACTGTTCGCACAAAAGAATGCGTACAGTGTCCCGATGATGTAAAAAAACTTTTATCAAAACTGAATAAAATTGAAGAACTAATCGTACAGATGATATACATATTCTCATCAGCACGACAAAATAACAATTTCTCCGAAATACAAATCATAAAATCTCCGCTTGCAGAACTAAACGCCATAATCCGCGAACTCAATATAAAACCTTTATTGGAACTTGTGACAGACGCGGGAAGATACATATGTGCTTTTGGAGATAAAAAACCCGATGAAAATGAAATCTTGCAGCTAAATTCAAAAATTGATTCAATTGAAGAATTTTTTACGGACTATTGCAAACAAAAAGGGATACAAACACAAAATTATTTTGAAATTGCAAATGAGCTTATATCCAATAATGACAGCAACGATATAAAGAAAAAAAAGTCTGAAGACAAAAAAATAATAGCAGATTTAATCGACAGAATATACGAAAAATTAAGTCTGCTTGAGATAAATCTTGAATTCCTGCCGGATATAAAAGACCTGCTTTCTCAGGTTCTTACAAAAATCCAAAACATAGAAATAAAAAAGATTTTCGAAACAACTCTAAGAATATTAAACCTATATCAAACCAATTCCAAAAATCTTGAAAGTGATACACTTGAAGCAATAAAAGAAATTTGTGAAAACACAAGAAAAATTTTTGAACCCGAAGGACTAAAGCCTGAAGAAAGAAAAATAGAGATTGAACTTTTGCTCCAAAAAATAACAATTGTTGAGCAAATGTCAAAACTAAACATTGCAAGACCAAAAGATACAAAAAAACTCCCTAAGACTGAAAAATCAGGTCAAGACTGGATAAGTGCGATTGATACCAGCGACATAAAAACTCTTCGCATAGATTCATTTAAACTGGACAAACTGGTAAATCAAATCGGAGATTTGATTGTCACAAGAATAAAAACAAACGAACATTTAAGCGTTGCAAAAAACATTCAAAATGAACTTCTCGAGTGGCAAAAAAGTTTCAACAAAATGGGCTATTATATAAAGTATTTTGACAGAAAATATATAACAGGTCCTTCTTTCGGCACAGTAGTTGACCCTCGTGCCATAGCAGCGTTTAACAAACAACTTATGGTCTTACAAAATTACCATGCGGAAAAAATGGTAAGTCTGATTAAAGAAACATCAGATTTATTTAAACAAATGCAAGAGAATGACTCCAAATTAAACTCTGCAACAAGCGAAATAGAGGGCATGGTAAAGAACATGCGCATTTTGCCTCTATCTACGATATTTCACCTTTTCCCGAGAATGGTACACAATATAGCCAAAGAAAAAGGTAAGCAAATAGAGTTTGTGACAGAGGGTTCAGATGTTGCAGCAGATAAAAAAATCATAGAAGAGATTAAAATTCCCCTGATTCATATACTCAGAAATTCAATAGACCACGGAATAGAGCTGCCAAAAGAAAGAAAAGAGCTTGGGAAAAATCCCGTGGGCAAAATTACAATAAGCGCAAAACACAGAGAAAATAAAATTGTAATCAATGTCACAGATGACGGCAGGGGGCTTGATGTTGAAAAAATTAAACAAAAAGCTCTTGAAAAAGGGTTATTAACACCTGAAGAATTAGAAAACATAGACGAAGAACACCTTGTGAATCTGGTATTTTACCCCGGATTTACAACGGGAGACGCGGTAACGGAGCTGTCAGGAAGAGGCTTGGGACTTGATATAGTTCATACAAAAATTTCTCAGCTCAACGGCAGGGTAGATATTTTCAGCGAATTTAGAAAAGGAACCATGGTCACAATAGAGCTGCCTGCAACCATGGCAACAATAAAAACTTTTATTGTAAGCGAACAAAACCAGCTCTACGCCATACCGACATCGTCAATTAAAACAGTTCTTAGAATTGATACAACAGATGTCTTTGAAAGAGACGGCAAAAATTATTTTGTACACAATGACGATGTAATACCTGTGTACACGCTCTCACAAATACTTGAGCTTGAAAATAAGCCCCGTCAGGCAAACAAATATACTCTAATGATTGTAAGGTCAGAAAGCTCAACAATAGGAATAATAATAGAAAAACTTGTGTGCGACCAAGAAGTTTTACACAAAAAACTTGAAGCGCCTTTATTTAAAGTTAAAAATATTTCCGGCATAACGACTCTTGCAAACGGCGAAATTTGTCTGATTTTAAATGTCGGCGATATGTTCTCCGCAACTCTTCCAAAGAAAATAAGCTCAAGAATTATTGCCTCAAATAAAGCAATAAAAATGAAAGAAAACTACTCGCACAAAATTCTTGTAGTTGACGATTCTCTTACAACAAGGACACTGCAAAAAAATATCCTGACAAGCTACGGTTACAGAGTACAAATAGCCACAAATGCGCCGGATGCACTGACCAAAATGCAAAAAGAAAATTTTGACCTCATTATTACAGATAACGAAATGCCTATTATGAGCGGGCTTGATTTTGTAAAAGAAATAAGAAAAGAAGCCATATGGGAAAATATTCCCATAATAATTTTAACTTCCATGCCTGAATCCAAATGGGGCAAGCAATTTAAAGAAGCCGGAGCTCAAGCCTACATTCAAAAAGACCACTTTGAACAAGAAAGCTTCATAAGGTGTGTAGATAGTTTCTTAAAAAAGGCTGAGCGATGAAAATTGAAGATTATATAAAAAACTATATTACTTCAAAAGACGAACTTGAACATGCAAACTATGTAAGTAATTTAAGCCTTAAACTATATAGCGAATTAAATAAAATCTTTCCCGAAAATCAATTTTTAAAATTTGACAACGCACAAACTCTTATATCATACAGCGCATTATTGCATGATGTAGGCAATTTTTTTGGCGGATTAAATGCAAAAAAGCCTCATAACAAAACAGGAGCCAAACTTGTACTTGAAAACAAAATCGATAATCTGAAAGAAGATGAGGTAAAAATAATAGCCGCTTCGATAAGATATCACAGAGGCTCAAAACCAAAAGACGGAAAACACAAACTTTATAGCTCACTAAAACAAGAAGATAAAAATACCGTTCTTTTAATAGCATCTATAATTCGAATAGCGGATTCTCTGGACAGATTTCATATGCAAACAGCCCAAAATATCGTCCTGACGTATGATTTTGACAATCGTATTTTGACTTTGAATCCGGGGGTAAATATAATGTTCAATGGGGAAATAAAAAGAGTTTTTAACAAAAAGAAGACTCTTTTTGAGGACGTATTTAGGCTAAAAATTTACCTTAAAAATGAATGATTTAGACAAAAAAACAGCTTGTATTATTTTTTCTGTAATGTTTTGCGGTTTTTCTATCACCAATCCGTCTTTTTGCACGGAAAAAATTAACGCCGGCGTAGTGTATGAATTTTATCTTGATTTAAAAAATCAAATTCCTTCCGCAAATAAAATAACAACCGAAAACCTCCCCAAAATAAGCGATGAAGATATAAATCTTGCATTCTACAATGGTTATCGCCCTCTTAATATGCTGTCGCTAAAAAATACATACACCATTATGAACACGGTAAAAAAACATCAAAGATACGAAACAATACCCGAACAATACACAATTTCACTAAAACCAAACAATGCCATTACAAAAGAAGCGCAACCCACATACGAGGAACTTTTCGCTCTGGCAATGAATTTAAAAAATAAAGAAAAGTACCACGATGCCATTGAAAATATAAATAAAGCGATTGAAAAAAATCCGCTCTCAATGGAGGCACATTTTCTAAAAGGAGATATATTAAGGCAAAACGGTAATTACAGAGATTCCATAACGGAATATGTGTCAGCGATAAATATTGACCCGTCTTGCACAGACGCCTATTTTAATATTGCAAAAATTCTTGAGAACAGCGACAACAAAGAGCTGGCGCTTGAATATTACAGATATGCATATTCTACAAAACCTGACGATTACGAGATAAGAAACATTATACTGAGCTACGAAAAAGCAAACATTAATTAGCTTTTACTTTAAAATTATCGCTCATTTTATCCAGCATATTTTTAAATTTTTCTATATCACCCTTAGGAGAAACTATTCTGCAAAGTTTTCCGTATCTTACGAGTCTTTTAAACAATTCGTTCTTATCTTCAAAGTTATTGGAAACAACCATAAAATCTTCGCCCGTTTTAATAACTCTTTCACCCTCATACAGGCTATAAGAGTTTTTCAATCTGCCTCTTAATTCAAATACGGTATAAGGTGCAAAATTCGAAGCAAGAGAACTTTTAGGAGTAGAGTAAATTTCTTTTATGTTTTCCAACAGCAAAAGCTCGTAGTTTTTTGAATCTTCATTAAACACATGTACAAAAACAGCGTTGTCACAATATTTAAAAGAAATATGAGAAATATTCATTTTTCTATCCCCATAGAGGACTTTGATTTTTGAGTTATCATAACCAAACTTCAAGAGTTTAGATATTTTATCTCTAAACAAAAGAGAAATATGGTTTATCTTTGCAACTCCGTTTGAAAAACCTCTGTATTTCTCATAACCGCTGCCGTCAGTAAGAGAGAGTATCTTTGACAGAGCTGTTTTTAAATCATCTCTTATGTTTTCGCCATATAAGTTTAGTCCCAAATTTTCAAATGCGGCAAGGAAATAAAAATCCTCATCAGATAAATCAAGCGAAAAAGGAACGCTTTCGAGCTCAAATTTTCCTCTTCTTTTTCTTATTACACATCCGGATTTCCTCAGAGTTTTAAAATATTTTGCAATTGTTTCTCTGCTTAGGATAATATCTTCACCATAAAGCTCATCACAAATTTCATCCAACGAATGAGGTCCTTTGTAGAGCATTTTAAATATTTTCATTATTCTGTAAGAAGCGTCAATTTTTCTCAATTATACATCTCCCTTACATCTGAAATAATATTCTTTATTTTGGTCAAAATCTTCTTATCTTCAACATAAATAAGATTCTCGCCAAAAGAAAGAAGTCTTTGAACAAAATTAAATTCATTCAAATATTCAGCCCTTATCTGAACATAATCCGGAGTAATTTTTATAACTTTTTCATAATCTTCAAGCTCAAGAGGAGAATTCTTTGTCCTTAAAATACTATACACGCAGCTTTTCTGATTCACATTCGGTTCGCTGTTCATTTTAGTAATTTTAATAATTTTCTCTATCTTATCGGCTCTTAAATAAACAACACCCTTGTACTCATCACAACTGCACCATAGGTATAATTTATCGTTCTTTTTTGAATATTTTAACTCTAAACACTTAAGCGTCATTTCCCTTGGCGGTCTTGAGGGAGAATTATACAAAATAACTATCTCGTTTTTGTGTTTACAGTGGACATCCAACTCTCTCAGTAAATTAAAATCCGTTTTAAGAAAATTACCAAAATTTAAAAGCTCTTCCACATGTTCTTTTGAATCGATAAGCTTTGAAATTTTCTCAAAAGTTTTATATATGGATATTATGTATCTGAAATCCATAAAATAAAACATTGCTTTCTTTGCAATAGAAAGTGCTTTTATTTCACTGTTTGTAAGTTTAATCTTAATCGGGTTCAGTTTGAGTTCGTAACAGTAATTATTACTCTTATCTCCTGATTTTATATCAAAACCAACGGCTTTAAGAGTATTTATATCAAGGGTAATTGTATCGGGTGTAACATTTTTAAGATTAGGGTTCTTTGCTATCTGTTCCAATATTTGCGATTTTGAAACAGAGCCTTTTATCAAAAGCTGCAGCACAAATAATATTCTCAAACCCGTCTGGGCAATGTTATTATTTGTTTTTAACATAAGATATACCCCAAAAAAATATAATACTAGCTTATCCCATAACTATAGTAACAAAAAATTTGTCATATAACATAAATTTTTACTTTTCTTCTCATCCATGCAACCTATTTATTAAGAAATATTAACCAAAAAACCTGTACTAAGTTCAAAAATTTGTTATAATCATAATGGATGATAATACAAGGAGACTTTTTGACTATGTGCCCATCAAACCAGCTTAGCGACAAAGAGTATGAAGAGCTTCTTAAAAAATATGAGTATAACTTTCAAAAGGGCGATTTGGTAAAAGGTGTTGTATGCACTTACGATAGCGAAGGTGCAATAGTTGACATTGGAGCAAAAACAAACGCCATATGCCCTGAAAAAGAAGCTAAACTTAACAAAGACGACAACATTGAAGAAATTCTTGAAAAAGGTAAAGAGTACGAATTTTTGATAATCAAAGAAGAGGACGAAGACGGAAGATTTACCGTATCTTACAGAAAAGTTGCAATGGCATACAACTGGAAGGTTCTTGAAGAAGCAAAAACTCAAGATAAAGTTGTCGAAGGAACTGTGGTACAAGCAGTTAAAGGCGGCGTTTTGGTTGATGTTATGGGCATAAGAGGTTTCGTACCGTCAAGCCACTTAAGGTCAAAAGACCCTGATAACATAATCAATCAAAAAATCGAGCTTAAAATATTAAGCATGGATATGTCACAAAATAACTTCATATTATCTAATAAAAAAGTTTATACGGATAATCTTGAAGAAATTAAAAAGGATGTATTCGGACAACTTGAAGTAGGTGCCGTTGTAAAAGGCGAAGTAGTAAGAATAGCAGACTTTGGCGCATTTATTGATATCGGCGGAATCGACGGACTTCTTCCGCTTTCACAAATCTCATGGCGTTGGGTAGACCATCCTTGCGACATTTTAAAAGTCGGAGAAAAAATAGATGTTGAAATCATAGGAATTGACCTGGACAAACAAAGAGTTTCTCTGAGCCTCAAAAATCTTGAACCCGACCCGTGGGTTGAAGCCAAAGGCAAAATAACAGAAGGCGCAAAGGTAAAAGGCAAAATCACACGTATCAAGCATTTTGGTGCTTTTGTTGAAGTTTACCCTTGTGTTGAAGCACTTTTACCTCAGGCAGAACTTGTTCAGTATCAAAATGAGCACGGAACAATACTTGATGTAGGCGATGAAATAGATACTGTTATACTAAAATTCAACCCTGACGATAAAAGAATCTCCTTAAGCGTTACACAAAACGAAGAATAATGCGGTTAACAAATAAAAATTGGCACGGTTGTTTTTACGACTGTGCCAATTTTATAAGCTCATTTACACTTACTTCATAACTTGCCTTATCATCAACCGATTGAGTTAAATAGGCATTAATTCTGTCCATAAGCATTATTGCCTTATCCGTTACAGGGTCTGCGCCCCTTTGATATGCGCCTATATTTATCAAATCCTCATTTTTTGCATATGCCGCAAGCAAAGAACGTACCTTGCCTGCTGCCTCCTTGTGTGCCGTTGAAACAACACTGTTCATAACACGAGATATACTCTGCAGAACATCAATTGCGGGATAGTGATTCTTATGAGCCAAGGCACGTGATAACATAATATGCCCGTCTAATATACTTCTTGCAGTATCTGAAACAGGTTCATTAAAATCATCACCCTCAACAAGGACGGTATAAAGACCGGTTATTGTACCAAATTCGTTACTTCCGGCTCTTTCCAAAAACTTTGGCATAAGTGCAAAAACAGAAGGTGTATAGCCCCTTGTAGCAGGAGGTTCGCCCACAGCCAAGCCGACTTCTCTTTGCGCAAGTGCAATACGGGTAACACTATCCAACATAAAAAGAACATCCTTGCCCTTGTCACGGAAATACTCAGCTATTGCACAAGCAACGAATGCTGCTTTTATCTTCACCAAAGACGGCTGCTCGGATGTTGCAACAACAACAATAGAGCGCTTCATACCCTCTGTGCCAAGGGTATTTTCTATAAACTCCCTGACCTCACGACCACGCTCACCGATTAGCGCAATTACATTTATATCGGCAGATGTATTTTTTGCCATCATAGCAAGCGTTGTACTTTTGCCCACGCCTGAGCCTGCAAAAATACCCATACGCTGCCCCTTGCCTATGGTTATAAGTCCATCAACCGCCCTAATTCCAAGGCTCAATGGTTCATCAATCGGCTTTCTTTTAAGAGGATTAATTAATTTGCCTTTTGTAGAATAAAATTTTTCCGCATTTATCTCCCCTAGACCGTCTATCGGATTACCAAGACCATCTAATACTCTTCCTAAAAGTTCATCTGAAACTTTCACCTTCATATCAGAGCCCGTGTTAATGACTTTTGCACCCGCCTTTAGACCTTCAATTGAGCCAAGAGGCATAAGAAGTATTCTGTCTTCTCTAAAACCCACAACTTCAGAGTGTATCGGCTCCATTGAATCCGAAATAATGTAACATAAATCTCCAATAGAAGACTCAGGACCGTCGGCTTCAATTATCAGCCCTATTATCTCCACCACTCTTCCTATTTTTACTTGCGGCACAATATCATTAAGAATTTTTTTGTAAGGAGAAAAATCAAAATTATTCAACTGATTCATCCTCAATCTTTTCATCATGCATTGAATGCAATTCTTCGTGAAATTTTCTTGAAATATGATTCAAACGAGTCTCAAAACCCAAGTCAAGTCGCTCTTTTAAAGTCTGAATAATAAGGGTATCATCGTGCAAATTGGCATTATAGTGAAGTTTGATATTTTTTAATTTATCAATATCAACCCCCTCTAAATCGCCCGAATCCAAAACTTCACTAAAGAGTTTTGCATAATTTTCGCTAAGCGTCAACTCAATATTTTCCTTATCACTCAAAAGTTTTATCGACTCATCAACAATTCTTGCTATTGAATCTTTATCAATTGAGTCCATACACATTTTTCTTGCTATAAGAAGCACAAGCTCTATTATTTCATTTCTGGCAGAAATCATAATTTTATTTTTCATCTCAAAAGCATTTCCTACAATGTCATCCATTGTATTGACCTTGTGCAAAAGCTCTTCTTTTATATGCATCTGACCATCACTATAGCCTGCTTCATAGCCCTCTTTAGCTCCCTCTTGCATTGCAGTTTGCTTTATTTGCTCTGCTTCCTCTTGCGAATTTTTCAACAATTCACTCGACTCGTTTTGGGCATTTTTTAAAATTTCTTGGGCATTATTTTTTGCATCATCTAAAATCTTCTGTGCTTCTTCTTTTAATTTTGCCGCGCTTTCTTGCGCCTCTTCAATCAATCTTTGAGCCTTTGCATTTGCTTCGCTGAGAACAACTTTTGCCTTGTTAAGAACTTCTCGCTCAGTCAGATTAACTCTTTGTCCCACTTCTTGCGACAAATCATCTTCGTCTTGATTATTCTCCTGCTCCAAAGAAGACAAATCAACCACAATTGAACTTGCAAGACTTATTTTATTTGATTCAATCCTACTCAATTAATTCATCCCCTGTACCGTCACGTACAACAACAATGTCGCCGTTTTGTTCGAGCATTCTTATTATACCGACAATTCTCGACTGAACTTCTTGAACTTCACGAGCTCTAACAGGACCCATATATTCCATATCTTCAAGCAAGATTGCCTGAGCACGCTCTGACATGTTGCGAAGAATTTTATCTTTAACATCATCTCTTGAACCTTTAAGAGATAGTGCAAGGTCTTTTGAGTCAACCTCTCTAAGAACTCTTTGAATAGCTCTATCGTCAAGATTAACGATGTCTTCAAATACAAACATAAGACTTCTGACATCTTCTGCAAGTTGGGGAGTTTCTTCTTCCAACATTTCGATAACGTTTTTCTCTGTTGCACGGTCTGTTCTGTTCAAGATACTTGCAAGAGCTTCCGTACCTCCGGCTTTTGAAAAGTCTTGTATAACAACATTTGAGAATTTACTTTCCACAATTTTTTCCACCTCTGAAATAATTTCAGGGTTTGTAGTTTCCATCTGTGCAATCTTGAGCGCAACCCTGTGCTGAACAGCAGGAGGCAAGCAGTTAAGAACTTTTGCAGACTGCTCAGGTTTTAAGTAAGCAAGAATCAATGCAATAAGCTGAGGGTTTTCGTTCTGAAATGAAGTTGCAAGCTGAACAGGGTCGGCTTCATTAAAGAATTGGAACGGATTGGAATTTAAAATAGTAACCAATCTGTCAAGAATCCTGCTTGTTTCTTCAGAACCGTATGCTTTTTCAAGTAAAGTCTTAGCATAACTCATACCACCTGATGCCAACATGGAGTTAGCTTGAAAAATTGTATGGAACTCATCCACAACAGCCTCAAGCGTCTCAACCGGAAGTTTATTCATAGAGGCAATATCAAGGGTTATTTGTTCCAATGCATCATCATCACTTATATTTCTCATAATTTCAGATGCAGTAGCAGGTCCCAGCACTATCATAAGCGCTGCTACTTTTTGTGAATGTGTCATTGCTTCTATTTGTATCGGGAGCATATCTCTTTAATTCTTCTCTTTTTCTTTCTACTCTTTCATGTATGATGTCAACAATCTTGCCGCATCTTGAGGGTCGTTCATAATTATACCTGTAATCTCTGCACGCTTCTTATCAAGGTCAGAATTTTGTTTTGCCTCAATTGAATCACCCTGTTCAATATATTCGCCATCAGGATTATCAATGTTACCCATAATTAAATACGGGTCAAAACCGCCATATTGATTTTCCTCAGGATATTGAGCCTTTGCAAGTTCCTGCTTTTTGAATATGGATGAAAATGTCGAAAGTGCAACCAAACCTAATATCAGAACTATTAAAAGCGGTGCGACATTTGTAAATAAAAACTCAAGTATCTCCATAGCTTTTGCGTACTTTTGCTCATTTTGCGTTTGAAGTTGTTCTGCTTTATCAATTCCCATAAACTTGAGACTTGAAACATTTACAACATCGCCTCTTGAGATATCCATACCGGCTGCAGCTATTACAAGATTCTTGATATCTTCTTTTTCCGTATCGGTTAAAATTTTATTAACCGCAACTGCAACAGAAAGACGAGTAACCGAACCGGGAGCGTAAACTACCTGTTTTACTTCTTTTGTAACAGCATAATTAACGGCATTTTTTTCTTTTTCATAGCTAAGCTCTCTGCCTCTGACTTTATCTGTGACATTTCTTGCATTTTCATCAGCCTCACTAATGCCCGTTTGTTCTTCAACAACTGTCATAACATTTTGAGTTTGAGGATTTTGAGCATTTTGCCCTTGAGCCTGAGGATTTTGTTGAGCCTGAGGATTGTCAGGGTCAAGCGCCACTTCGTCTTTTTTAAGAACAATCGGTTGAGGCTTTTTATAAACTTCTTTTTCGCTTTGTTGTCCCACGACAACTCCACCCTGAGTGCCATCAGCAGGAATATAACTTTCAATAGTCGAGCGGGTAGAGTTAAAGTCCATTACAGCACTCACTTGAACGGAAACATTATCTTTACCCATTATTGTTTCAAGAGTATCTTGAATCTTTTTTGCGGCTTCTTTTTCAAAAGTAGTCCTGTATGATTGCATATCAGTGTTGTTTTTTGAAACATCCTCGCTTAGAGCATTTCCGTACTGGTCGGTCAAAAAGACTCTGTCATTTGTAAGTCTTGGAACAGAATATGCTACAAGATTTTTAATAGCAAGAATCTGAGCAGGCTTAAGTCTGTAACCCGGTTCCAGAATCAAAACAACACTGGCACTTGGCTCTTCATCATTATCAGAAAACACCGAGCGCTCAGGCTCTGCAAGCTGTACCCTTGCTTTTTGAATGCCCGATATTTTCTCTATTGAGCGGGTTAGTTCACCTTGAAAAATTCTTTGCTTTGTCAGTTTATTTTTAAAATCAGTAGAACCCATCTGCAGGTCATCTAAAAGCTCAAAACCCGGGGAGGAGTCTTTTATAAGGTCATTTTCCGCAACAAAAATTCTTAGATTTTCTCTGTCTTGTTCCCTGACTAATATTGCAGATTTATCATCAGAGAGCTTAAATGCATAACCGCTTTTTTTAAGGCTTTCAGATATTGCAGCCACATCATCTTTTGATAAATCAGAATACAACACAGACCAATTGGGCTCAGTTGCTCTAAAAATAAAATAAACACAAACCACCATGGCAACAACCATAAGTGCACCTATCAGGAATTTTTGATTTATATCAAATTTATCCCAGATTTTTTTTATATCAAGAGCCATTGCCTTAAGGTGTTCGTTCACTTTATTAAATATCCCTGTTAAATTTTTACGTATACTATAGTATTGTAGACTTTTTTAGCACGAAATTCAATTTGTTAAGGTTTTTTAAACTCTTAAATTTTTAAATTCGGTGTATGCATTTATCATCTGGTTTCTCAGCTGAATTGCCATCTGCATTGCAAGAGATGATTTTTGAGAGGCTATCATTACTTCATGCACGCTTATATCCCCGCCTGCAGCAAAGGTTTCCATAGCATCTTCAGCCTCTTTTTGCACGCCGCTTAAGTTGCCAAATCCCTGAGATAATCCTTCTCCTATGTCATGCGCCATTCTTGCAGTGTCTGAAAGATTTTCCACTTTCTGAGCATTAATCGCATCTGCCCCCAAAAACATCTCGACACTGCCCTTTAGCCTTTGTGGCTCTTTTGAATTAGCGGGTTTTGATGAAGTCATTGAATTAAAAACTTCATTAAAATCAGAAGCATTTTCAATTTGTTTGTCAAAATTTTTAATGTTTCTGTCAAAACTTTTATTATAGCTCTCTATTGAACCTATGTTTGTATTAATTTCAAAATTCATTTTCTAAGCCCTATATTTGTAGTGCAGACTGAATCATGGTTTTTGTTGTCTGAGCTATCGTGACATTTGCCTCATATGCCTTTGAAGCGTTTACCATATTGACCATTTCTTCAACAACATTCACATTTGGCAAAGTCACCATACCCTTTTCATCAGCATCAGGATGAGTCGGGTCATACACCATTCTGTATGGATTTTCAGATTCTGCGATTTTATCCACCATGACCCCTTGAGAAAGTCCGTCCTCTTCAAAAACCACTCTTCCTCTTAAATAAGGACCGTTTTCAATGTCCATTTGAGGTTTAACACCGCCCGTAGGAAGCGCGGGACGAAGAGAGTCTTTGTAAACCGCTTTAAAAGTAACTTCTTTTTTTGCGTAAACTTCTCTTTCACCTTTTGCATTTCTTGTGGTGTTAGCATTTGCAATGTTAGATGAAACAGTATCCATCATTACACGCTGTGCGTGCATTCCTGAAGCTGCTATATCAAAAATATCAAAACTCATATACTAAACCTCTTTATTGTCCTTTAATTACACTTTGCAAGCTTTGATAAGACCTTGCCATCAAAGTTGCAAGAATCGTATATTGCGTACCGGTTTTAGCCTCATCCATCATCTCTGATTCAAGATTTACATTATTTCCATCCGCACTTATCGGGTCTGAATAATCGGCAATCACTTCCGGCGAAAAGTTATTGTTAACCGGACTTCTTAAAAATGCAATCTGCGCAGGGTCTTGTTTTTTTAGCGCTTCAAGCGGATTTTCCGTAATTTTTCTTGAATTTTCGACTTTAATTTTTTCCTTTAAATCCTCTCGTTCAATCATTTGTTGAATTTGGTCTTCAAAGGCAACATCTTTTCTTTGATACCCCGGAGTTGTCGCGTTTACGGTATTAGCCGAAATTGCCTTCGAGCGCTCATAAAGTCCGTCTAGCGCAAGTGCTGCTATATCTCTTGTTCTGTTGTTTATTAAATCCATAAACTCACCTCTTTTTTAGTTTATTCCATCCTGGATTAAAGGAATGGTAACCAAAAATTCCGTTTCATCATCATCGCTTTTTACAAGCGAAATAGAACCAAGCTGAGCTGCAAGGTATTTTCTGCATATGCTCAAACCAAGTCCCCAGCCGTCTTTTTTAGTTGAGAAGCCTTCGGTAAAAAGCTTTGTTTTAATATCTTCAGCTATTTTTTCACCGTGATTTTTTATGAATATTTTCACATATTTATCATCAGCTTCTATTCTTATTTCTATTTCATCATCAAAAGTTGACTCTGCTGCGTTTTTAACAATATTGTTTAATACTGCAAAAAATCTGTCCTCATCTATTAATACAAGCGCTCTTCCTCTTATATTGTCTACAAATTTTATCTTGTTATTTCTCTCGGGCAAAATTTGTTCAAAAATTGAAATAGAAGATTTCACAACCTCTCTTATATCTTTTTCTTCAAAATTAAGGTTGTCACCCGCTCTTAAATCATCGAGCTGCAAACGGATAAGAGAAATTGATTTTTTAATTAAGCTTATATTCTTATCCTCGCCCAGATTTTTCTCAAGAATTTTTGCGTATATATCAAGTACGCTCAATTGATTCTTTATCTCATGCGCGCAATTTTTAATATTTGCATTAATTTCATCTATTTTATCTCTTGTCTGAAGTTTATCCGCAATTATTTCCTGCTCTTTAAAATTAAAATCGTTTTCTTTTATATTTTCGTTTAAAATCCTCAAAACGTTATATATTGCATCGTTTAAAAGAGCATTTTCACGGCGTTCCGGACGGAAAGAATAAAATTTTTCATCCAAATCTATCTTCAATCTGTCTTTTACGGTTTCAAAAACTTCATTGACGTCTTTTGAATTAACTTTGATGCAAAGTCTTGTTTCATCTTTGTTTTGAGAATCGGAATAATCCCAAATTAAAACTGCGTTGTACCTGTGAGAAGTAATAATTACAAATTCAACCTCAACAAGGTCATCTCTTGAAACAATATCAAAGTCTAAAAAACTGTACATTTCAACATTTGAACAGTATTCAAGTCTTTTTATTATACCATTAAGACTGCTTGTATCTTTAAATCTTGTTAAAATAAGAGATTTGGCGTTATTGGCGGCAATTGGCTCAAGCAAGCTGCGAAGAATACCATTGACGGTCTTTCTTGAAAAAAATTCTTCACTATTTTCGTATTCTGTATCTAAAAAACTTTTTATAGACTTTCTGTTGTTCTTATACATTTATAAACTCACCATTTTAAACCTTGCCCAAATCAAAGAGCCTATGCAATTTTTACTTTTTTCTTTGTGCTAAAACCTTTATTTATTGCATATAGCACAGCTTGTGTTCTGTCATTTACCTGTAATTTTTGGAAGATATTGTTAACGTGTGTTTTAACGGTTGTTTCAGAGATAACTAGCTGTTGAGCTACACCTTTGTAAGTAATGCCTTCAGTTAAAAGTCCCAAAACTTCTTCTTCACGATTTGTCAGGTAGTTAAGCAGATTTTCTTCATCATCAGCAGCATCGTACGCCTTTTCATTTCTTTGCGCAGCTTGGAAATATTCGAAGAATTTAGAGCAAAGAATGGAGGGGAGGTATATTTTGCCCATTGAAACCTCATCAAGAGCACGAATAAGCTGAGCTGACGCCATGGTTTTTAGGATATAACCCTTAGCACCGATTTTCATGGCACGGTAGATTAAATCAGCGTCATCATAACCTGTAAGTGCAATTATTCTTGTTTTTAAACCAAGTTTTTCAATTTCTGAAATTGCAGTTATACCGTCAATCTCAGGCATATTAATATCCATAAGGACAATATCGGGCTGATATTTTTTGATAAGAGAAATTGCAACATTAACATTGCCGGCATTAGCTATAACTTCATAATCCTGTTCAAGATTAATAAGTTCTCTTATGCCCGAAGCATGGTCATAATTGTCATCTACTACAATAACTCTTGTCTTTCTTTTAA
The DNA here is from genome assembly GCA_944325115.1 of Candidatus Gastranaerophilales bacterium. Taxonomy (GTDB): domain Bacteria; phylum Cyanobacteriota; class Vampirovibrionia; order Gastranaerophilales; family Gastranaerophilaceae; genus Galligastranaerophilus. The sequence continues at coordinate 36,927 of CALUYX010000006.1, forward strand.
AATCAGCTCTTCTCATATTCTCCTCCGCTTATCCCTAATCATTTTTTACACTTTACGGGTTATCTTTTATCCCCTCACAGTTAAAATATACCCTCCCAAGATGATTTATTCATCAATTGAAAGATTTAATTTTAGGGCATTTAGGGTGGATAATAAGTTCTAAATCTAAAGATTGAAATCGAGCCCAAAAAGCTTGAAAAAACAAGAATTCAATACTTTGTCAATCCTCCCAAAATTAAAGATTGATAAAATTTATTATTTTTTCATCCAAATAGACCAGAACAAATAGCACTTTTGCGTGTATTATTGGACAGTAAGTTAATACGACAGGAAAATAACTATGGGAGAGCATCTAAACGCTCAGTTTTTGGGAATGCAAGTTAATTTGGACACACTTATTACAATGTGGTTCACAATGATACTGCTTATAGTCATATCTTTTATAGCAACAAGAAAGCTCTCTATTATACCTACTAAAATCCAGCTGGTATTTGAAAAAATCATAGGATACTTTTCAGACATAACAACTTCAAATATGGGCGAAAAAGAAGGCGCAAAACACTTGCCGCTTCTGCTTACATTGTTTATGTTTATTTTAACGGCGAACTTAATCGGTCAGCTTCCTTGGAGATTAATACATTTACATCAAGGAGAACTTGCTTCGCCTAACAACGATATAAATATGACGGCTGCAATGGCTATTGTGGTGTCAATTTATTATATATTCTACGGTATTAAAGCAAAAGGGTTTAAATTCTTTATACACAGTTTCAAAATTGACGGTATAATGATTGCCCTTGTTGATTTGCTTGAACTTTTTGTAAGACCTTTTTCGCTTGC
>CALUYX010000007.1 GCA_944325115.1 Candidatus Gastranaerophilales bacterium
TTACAGTTGTGCGCTTATGTAGAAAGGAGTGTGCTCTACGCTAAGGTTTTGTCATCCAGAATACCGCGATTTAATTGAGTATATGAGGTATCCTTTGAGTTGAAGCATTTTTTCAAAAAGTCGTAAGCAACTTTAGGGTCGCATGCCTCACCACATGTAAACAAATCAACCGCAGCATAGCCCAACTCAGGCCAAGTGTGGATTGCAAGATGACTTTCAGAAATTATAACTACCCCTGAAACACCATGTGGTGCAAAAAGATGAAAGCATTTGTTGACAATGGTTGCGCCGCATTCAAGTGCTGCTTCTACCATATATTTTTCAACCAGCTTGGGGTTATTTAAAACATTGGGGTCGCATTCAAAAAATTCGGCAAGTATGTGTCTGCCAAGGTACTGCGAATGGGTTTTAAGTGTTTGTTCGCGTGCTTCAAGAGTTGTTATCGCCAATTCATAGTCCTCCTTATAGATTTGGTACAGATTTTTAATATGCTAGATAATATTACAACATAAGAAAAAAACGTACAAGTAATTTTTGTTTACTTTTTTGATTTTATTTTAACATTCTTTTACATTTTTTCTTGATACCAAAAAACTATTTTGTAATAAAATTTTGCTATGAGTAAAATTCTTATAATAGATGACGATGAAGCAATATGCGAGTTAGTAAAGCTGACGCTTGAGCTTGCGGGTCATACCTGCAAATACTCAATTGACCCGATTAAAGGGTATGCTCTGATTAAGCAGGATGCGCCCGATTTACTTATCTTAGATGTTATGATGGGTGAAGTTGACGGATATTCTCTGGCGCTTAAAATAAGACAAAACGAAAATACAAAAAATATCCCAATTATTATGCTAACCGCATTGGGCGAATTGCAGGATAAGCTAAAAGGCTTTGATTCAGGCGTAGATGATTATCTTACAAAACCTTTTGAGCCTGAGGAACTTAAGGCAAGAGTTCTTGCTCTTTTAAATCGCTCAGGGCTTGTTGCTCAATCTTTAAGGTATAAAGAAGTATTGACGCTTGGTGATATCACCCTAATTCCTGAAAGTTACAGTGTAAAAATTCTTGATAAAACGGCAAAACTAACCCCAATTGAGTTTGAAATTTTAAACGTACTTATGCAGCACCATGATGAAATGGTTCCCTCAAAAGTCCTTTTAAAGGAGGTTTGGGGATATCAGGGTGATGAGGATATCGATACAATAAGGGTGCATATAAGACATTTGCGTACAAAAATCGATAAAATTTCTGATGAAAAAAATAAATACATCCAGACAATATACGGCGGAGGATACAGGCTGGTTCCCACGGGTGTAAAATCTAATGATGAGTAAAGCGGATAGAATATGTTTAAAAAGTTAAGATTTAAACAGTTTACCATATTGTGTTTTTGTCTTGCCGTGCTTTTTGCGGTAAGTTTTCAAAACTATAAATACGCACAAATAGAGCGTATAAATGAGATATCTTCCAGTTCTTATATTAATGATGAAAAAATCAGCCCGAAGGATTTGTTTTTGGAAAGCTGGCTTCTTATTAAGCAAAGCTATGCGGAGCCTGATTTAAATAATCAATCATGGTCAAGATGGAAAAGAAGATATGCCAACAAAATAGAAGACAATGATGATGCTTATGTTGCGATAAATACTATGCTCTCAAGTCTTGATGACCCTTATTCAAGGCTCTTGTCAAAAGAAGAATTTTTGGAACAAAGTAATTCAATTGACTCTAAAATGTATGGCATAGGCGTAAATATTGCGTCAGTTTCGGGAAAAATTTATATTGTAAATGTCATAAAAGGTTCTCCTGCTGATTCTTCAGGCTTAAAGCAGGGCGATATGCTCCTGAGTGTCGATAACCACCAGATAAAGGGCAATTCTATTTTTCAGGTTGCTCAATACATAAAAGGTGCAATAAATGAAACCGTTACGCTGGTTATTCTGCGAGAGGGGCAAAAAATTACAAAGAAAATTAAGCGTGCCGAAATTAAAGTTAAAACAGTGGAGGCAAAAAAGCTTGATAAAAACACGGGCTATATACATATAATAAGCTTTATAGGAAACGAAACCCCGATTGAGTTTATTAATGCGCTTGATAAAATAAAGGACTCAAAAGGTCTTATATTGGATTTAAGAGGTAACACGGGAGGTTTGTTTCAAAACGCGGTATTTGTTGCAAATTTATTCCTGAAAAGCGGTGACATAGTAAATGTTATAGGACGCGACGGAGTGAGCAATTCATACAGGGTTCAAAACGCGGAATTTGTATACGACAAACCGCTTGTTGTTCTTGTAGACGGTGACAGTGCCTCTGCTTCAGAAATTGTATCAGGTGCTCTTAAGGATAATAATCGTGCAAAGATAGTCGGTACAAGGACTTTTGGCAAAGGTGTAGTTCAGAAAATTTATGCTCTGCCAAATCAAATGGGAATGAATTTAACAATTGCCAAATACCTTACGCCTAACGGCTATGATATTAATGAAAAAGGTATAGAGCCTGATTATGAAATAACTTTCACAAGAGATGACGTGCAGAAAAATTTTGACAGGCAGCTTGAGTTTGCAAAAAATCTTGTTGCAAAGCAAATAAAATAAATGCTTGAGATTTATTTTAGGCTCTTGAAAATACTTCAATTTCAAGCGGATTGTCGCATTTTATCGGATTAAAATAAGCACAAGAGCCTACCATAGCAGCATTATCCGTGCAGTATTTCATCTGTGGTGCAAATGTTTTGTAGCCTTTTTCATTAAGTGCGAAAAGTTTTTTCCTAAGTTCTGAATTTGCAGCAACGCCGCCCGCTGTTACTATTGTTTTACAGTTGTATTTATCAGCCAAATTTAGTGTTTTTTTAATCAAAGTGTCTGAAACTCTTTCCTGAAAACTTGCACAAATGTCTTTTTGTGGCATTTCTTTACCCTGAAAAGATTGTGTGAGTCTTAGAAGGGCAGTTTTTAAACCGGAAAAACTAAACTCGTCCTCGCCTACTTTTGCCTCGGGCAACTTAAAGGCATTGGGGTTGCCTTCCTGAGCAAGCTTATCAAGCATAATGCCTCCGGGGTAAGGTAGACCCATAAGGCGCGCAACTTTGTCATAAACTTCTCCTACCGCATCATCGATAGTTGAGGCTACAATTGTTTGATTGTCAAAATCTTTTACATAGATTACCTGAGTGTGACCTCCTGATACCAAAAGACACATAAATGGAGGTTTTAAATCTGTTTCAATAAAGTTGGCGCAAACGTGCGCTTGCAGATGGTTTACGGGTATATATGGTTTGTTGTGCACAAGAGATAGAGTCTTTGCGGCATTTAGCCCTACAAGTAAACATCCTACTAACCCCGGACCTGCGGTTGATGCAAAGGCGTCAATTTCATCAGGGCTTATTTTTGCCTGTTCAAAAGTTTCTTTTATAACGCTTCCTATTGACTCAAGATGTTCTCTTGCCGCAACTTCAGGCACAACACCGCCAAATTTCATGTGTGTCTTAATTTGTGAAAAAACAACATTGGACAGCACTTCGCGTCCGTCTTTTACTATGGCGCATGCGGTCTCGTCGCAGCTGGATTCTATTGCAAAAATAAGCATTGTTGTATATTATATCCTTTTTTGATATAATAATGGTACCATGAAAAGAAAATTTTTCGGTTTATTTTTTTCCTTTTTTGCGCTAATAACCATTGCTTATCTAACGCCTGTGTATTCTTATACCTTGGATGATGCAACAGCGCTTTACAATATGGGTATAGACTACTATTCTCAAAATCAAGTCCAAAAGTCCATGGATTATTTTAAAAGGGCAATATCAATCGACCCTAAATTTTATGAAGCATACTATAATCTGGCACAAATTCAAGCATCATACGGTTACACGGATGCTGCCATAAAAAGTTACGAAAAAGTTGTCCAATTAAAGCCCGATGACTATGAAAGCGTCTATGAGCTCAGCAGATTATTGTACAAACGCGGTTATCTTTCACGCGCAATTACTTATCTTGATAAAATTCCGACCGACTCGGATATTGTAACTCAGGCTACGACACTAAAGGGTAAAATTAAAAAAAGACAAGCAGAGCTTGCTTTAATTGCAAAACAAAAAGAAGAAAAAGCAAAACAAGAGGCTTTAGCTGCGGCATCTCAGAATAAAGAGGTGCAAGAAAATACGCAAACTCAAGAAAAGCTCCCTTCATTTGAGTCTTCAAGTATTGTAATTTCAATACAAGCACCCTCGGGTGTTGCGGCTGACAGCAAGGGTAATGTTTATGTGGCAAGTTTTTCTGAAAATAAAGTGTATAAAATTGACGAAAATGGCGAAAAAAGTGTCTACATATGGCCTGTGAATCTTGGCGGTCCGATAGGACTTGCAATGGATGAATCAGACAACCTCTATGTTGCAAATTATACAAAAAATAACATACTAAAAGTTACTCCATCGGGCGTTATTAACGAGTTTGCAAAACTTAAAAAGCCATACTGTATTGGGGTAGATAATGTCAAAAAACTTTTAATAATTTCAGAGCAAGACTCCAATAATGTTGTAAAATACAAGCTTTAGTTCATAATAAACTTGTTTAATTCATCAAGTGTTTCGCAAAGTTTTTGGTCTACGGCTGCTTCTTTTTTAACTTTTTCCCAACTGTACAAAACCGTGGTGTGATTTTTGTCAAAAGCTGCACCTATTTCAGGCAGGCTCATCTGGGTTATTTCTCGAGAAAGATACATAGCCAGACGCCTTGCATTTGCTATATCTTTTGAACGTCCGCAAGAAAGCACGTCTTCTTTTTTTACGCCAAAGAATTTTGCGGTTTTGTCTATAATTTCATCAATTGTTACTTTTTTTGTTTGCGTGTTTAGGTTTAAGATTTTATTTGCAAGCTCAACCGTTGCTTCAACTCCTTGAATTGAAGCATATGCGCTTAATTTGTTGTATGCTCCTTCAAGCTCTCTTATGTTTCTGTCGTATGTTTTTGCAAGCAACATTGCTACATCGTCAGCTATTTCAAAGTTTGAGCTGCGGGCGTGTTTTTTTATAATTTCAAATCTTGTGTTTAAGTCAGGTATTTGTATTTCTACATTTAAACCCCATTCGTATCTGCTCTTTAGTCTGTCAGGAGTGCACACAAGGCTGGATGGGGGTCTGTCTGAGGCAAAGACAATCTGTTTTCCGGCATGGAACAAAACATCAAAAATGTTAAAAATCTCTTCTTCCGTTCTTTGTTTACCTTCTGCAAATTGAATATCATCAAGCAAAAGTACATCAATGTTTCTGTAGCGGTCCCTTAATTTTTTCATTTTTGAGTTGCGCTCGGAGGCTACAATTCCCGATTCTGTCAGTTGGTTTGTTATCTCTTCCGCTTTTGCATATTTAACTTTAAGTGTAGGAAAGTTTTTTAAAATCTCATGGCCTATAGCTTGCATAAGGTGAGTTTTGCCAAGCCCTACGTTACCGTGAATATATAAGGGGTTGTACTTTTGCCCAGGAGCCTGAGCTACGATTTTTGCAACATTATAGGCAAAGTTTGAATTTTCTCCGCACACAAAGTTGTCAAAAGTGTATTTTAAATTTAGCCCGCAAAAAGAGTGCATTTGCTTTAAGTTATCAATTTGCTCTTGTACAAGAGTGTACTCCTGCGGCTGCTTGGGTGTTGACTGTTTTTTCTTTTGGGGTTTTTTTGTTTCATCAAGAACTATTCTGACGCTTCTTTTTAGTTGAGTAAATTTGAAAAGCGCTTCTTCAATTTCGCTTAAGTATTTTTGTGTCAGAACCTGAATACCAAAGCCTTGATTACTCTTTAGCAGAAATATTCCGTTTGCCGGCTCTTCGTACAACGGCAATGCCGGTTCAAGATTATTGAGCCAAGTGTGAGCTGTTTCGGGAATATTAACTTTTATTTCGTCAATAACTTTTTGCCAGAGTTCAAGTTCTTCTTGTTTCAAAGCTGCTCCTAGATACTAAAAAGTGTTTCAGCCATTCCTAAAATTTATAACGACTTTTATTTTACTATAAACATTTCCTGTAGTAAAATTAAGAAATGAAAAATATTTTTGACTATTCATTTTTGTTTGATTTTTTCAGAAACACATATGCTGATTTTTCATATAAAAAACCTTTAGGCGGGGCACTAATGCCTATCAGGTATTTCTTTGAACTTACTCACAGGTGCAACTTGCGCTGTCCGTATTGCTATGTGGGTGAAAATAACTGTTCTGATGAACTTTCTTTTGATGATTGGGCAAAGATAATTTCTCAAATTCCTTTTTATTCTTTTGTTACTCTTGTGGGCGGCGAACCTCTTGTGAGAAAAGACTTTAAAGATATTTTGTATTTGTGTGCCAAAAAAACTCTTGGCAAAATGAATGTTGTTACAAACGGTATTTTAATGAATGATGAGATAATTGATGCATTTATTAAATCAAAGATGATGCTCTTGAGTGTGTCACTTGACGGTTGGGGTAAAAACCATGACAAAAACCGTGCAAAAGAGGGTATATTTGACAAAATTAAGAGCAATTTAGACAATCTAAACGATAGAAAAAAACGTCCCATGGTCGATATTAAAACCATTGTACTTAAAGACAATCTTGAAGATTTACTCAAACTTTATGAATATTGTGATGTATCAGGGTTTGAATTTTTCTCGGTTTCTTTTTTAAGAAACAATAATTTGAAGCAAAATTCCTATTTGAGAGATGAATTCGGTGAAGAATTTTATAAAACAAACTATCCTGTTGAGCAATATTTTAATTTAGATGAGTTTGAGAAAATTTTTAGAGAAATAAATAAAATAAGAAAATATTCAAAAACTAAAATTCGTTTTTCTCCAAAGTTTGAGGACGAAGATTTTGAATTTGAACTAAAGAAAATAAGGGATTTTTTTACAAACAAAAAAAATACGCTGCCAAGAGATATTTACGAACCTTGTAAGTTTCCTTTTTCAAATATGTTTATAAATCCAAAGGGCGATGTTTACCCTTGTCTTTCTTTAAAAATAGGTAATGTTAAAGACAGAAAGATAATAGATGTGTTTAACGAAGCAAAGTTTAAATGTTTCAGAAATAATTTAAAATATTCAAAATCATTTACATCTTGTCAGATGTGCTGTGAGTTAAAAGTAAAAAATCAGGGGGATAACAAATGAAATATGCAAAAAAAATAAGCACATTTTTACTGATACTTTTTGTATTTGCGTTCATTCCGCTTTCTTCTTTTGCAAAAGATTATGTTAGCGAGAAATTGAAAACAGGACAAAATGTTATCGTTAAAAAAGTAAGTGATAACCCGACTGTTACAATTGATACCTGGATAAAAACAGGTTCAATAAATGAAGATGACAAAAACTCGGGCGTTGCACATTTTCTTGAACATTTGTTTTTTAAAGGAACGGAAAAAAACCCGACAGGCACGTTTGATAGAGTTCTTGAAAGCAAGGGTGCAAATACAAATGCCGCTACAAGTAAGGATTTTACGCATTATTACATAACAATCCCCTCTAAAGATTTTGACCTTGCACTTTCTTTGCACTCTGATATGCTCCTAAATCCCCTTATTCCAAGAAAAGAGCTTGAAAAAGAGCGTCTTGTAGTGCTGGAAGAAATTTCTAAAGGAAATGACAGCCCTCAAAATGTTATGTGGGAAAATCTTTTTGCTCTGATATATGGACAAAATGAACCTAAGCACCCCTACTTTAGACCTGTGATAGGTAAAAAAGAAGTTATAGAAAAAATTACAAGAGAAGAGATTTTAGACTTCTATAATAAATTTTACGTCCCTGCGAATATGACAACTGTTATTGTAGGTGATGTAGAACCTGAAGAAACAATAAGAAAAGTTGAAAAATACTTTGCTCCTCAAGGAGAAATAAAAGAATACCAAGAGCCTCTGTATCCTAAAATCCAACCGTTAAATAAAATTATTAGAGTAAATAAGGAAATGGATATAAACAGAGCTTATATGGCAATGGTCTTTAAAGCTCCAAAATTTAGAGAAGACAAGGATAACTATGCACTTGATGTTTTAGCTACAATTTTAGGGGACTCAAAAAGCTCTAAACTTAATCAGATTTTAAAAGAACAAAAGCACCTTGTCTACAGCATAGACGCTTCTAATTCTACCTTTATGGATGATGGGTTATTTTCAATAACTGCAACACTTGACCCCAAGAACCTTGCAGATTGTGAAAAAGAAGTTCTGAATGAAATTAAGAAAATTCAAAACGGTGATGTTGCGCAGGCTGATATAAATAAAGCTAAAAATATGATTAAAACAGACACTTATTATTCTCGTGAATCAATTTCAAATATTTCAAATGAAATAGGCTACTTGACATTGTTTTGGGGAACAACTGCATATTATGATAACTACTTAAATAACATAGATAAAGTTTCAAGAGCTGATGTTATAAGAGTTGCAAAAAAATATTTGACACTAAATAAATTTGCGGTTTCAACAGTTGTACCAAAAGAAGACAATCTAAAAGAGGTGGCACACATTGCAGCGGCAGCAAAAATCCCCACTGAGCCTAAGATTCTCGAACAAAACAAAAACACTACAAAGTATCTTCTCTCTAACGGGGCTGAGCTTATAATAAAGAAAAACACTTCAAATTCAATTATAGCAATAGATATAGAGGCAAAAGGCTCTAAAATATTTGAAAAAACACCCTCAACAGGTTTGCTTGCGGCAGCTACCGTAAAACAAGGTACAAAAAAATACTCAAACTCCGAGCTTGCAAATCTTCTTGATGAAAAAGGGATAAAGCTTGGTTTGTCCTCAGGTGTCGATACTTTCTCTATTGCAATGCAGACAACCTCAAACGAGCTTGACAGTGCACTTAATGTGTTGGATGAGATTGTAAATAATCCTGTTTTTTCAACGTCTGAAACAGAAAAAATGAAATCCTTAAAAGAAGCTGACTTGAAAAAGGTTCAGGATAACGCTATGTCAATAGGGCTTGATGAATTTAAAAAGATAGCCTTTGGCGGCACATACTACGGTCAAAATTCAAAGTATTTGCTTGAAAAAATTCCATCAATTACTCCTGATGATTTAAAAGAGTATTATGGCAACATTTTGGATGCAAAAAACATAGCAATAACCGTTGTGGGAAATGTTGACGATAAAAAAATAATTGAAAAAATGGAGTCTGTTTTTTCTTCTAAATCAGCAAGAAAAGTTGACTACAAAAGCGAAAAGATGAACACTTTTGTGCCTCAAAAAAATGTTGATGCGGTTTTTATAAAACCTGATACTCAAACAGCGTGGGTCTTTGTGGGGTACAAAACTTGTCCTATATACAACGAAAAAGATATAGCAACTCTTAAAGTAATAAATGCAATTTTAGGTGAAGGTATGAGCTCAAGACTTTTTCAAAATCTAAGAGATGAAAAGGGTCTTGCCTATACTGTAGGCTCAACCGTTCTGCAGAATATCTTGGACGGTGTATTTATAGCGTACATTGGTACAAATAATCAAAGCGTAGATGTTGCAAAGCAAGGAATGCTAAATGAAATTGCCGCACTCAAAAGTGAATATGTAACGCAAAAGGAATTGCAGGAAGCTAAAGACAAAATTTTAGGCAACCTTGTGATTTCCATCGAAACAAATATGGATGACGCTTCACTCCTTGGATATTGGGGTGTAAGCGGCAGAGATATTGATTACCTTGAAAAATACAAAAAACAAATAAGTGAAGTTAGCCAAAATGACATTTTGGAATTTGCAAATAAATATTTCTCAAAACCTTACATATCAACAGTTGTAAAGGCATCAGATTCTGTGTTAAAATAAAAAAACAATGTACGGATTTGATTTTGAGCTGGACGATTTCCAAAAAGAGGCAATCGAGCACATAAAAAACGGTAAAAGTGTTGTTGTCTGCGCCCCAACGGGTGCGGGCAAAACTTGCATCGCACAAAGCGCTATTCACTTGGCTCTTGAAAATGGTACAAGAATTTTCTACACTACACCTCTTAAGGCTTTATCCAACCAGAAATATTTTGATTTCTCACGCAAATACGGTGAAGAAAACGTAGGGCTTTTAACGGGTGATACAACAATTAACCGTGAGGCTCAAATTGTCGTTATGACAACTGAAGTCTTTAGAAATATGCTCTATGGTACAACTTTTGGTACACTAAAAGACAACTTAAAAGATGTCAGATATGTTGTCTTAGATGAAGTTCACTATATGAATGACGAGCAAAGAGGTACTGTATGGGAAGAAAGTATTATCTATTGCCCGACAAATATCCAAATAATAGCTCTTAGTGCTACTGTTCAAAATTCAAAACAGTTAACCAACTGGATTAATACCGTTCACTCGGGAACAGAGCACGTATTTACCGATTTTCGCCCCGTACCTTTAAGGTTTTATTATTATGACAGCTCTAAACCCGATACCGTGCTGCCTCTTTTAACACCTGATGGCAAGTTGAATAAAAAAATTAAGCCTGAGAGCAAGTATAAGTATTTTAACAAGAAAAATACCGTTAAAAATCCTGTTGCGTCAATTACTATGGCGCTTAAAGAAAAAAATATGCTCCCTGCGATATATTTTACTTTTTCTCGCAAAAAATGTGATGAAAATGCTAAAAAATGTGCCACTCTTGAACTTTTAACAAAAGAGGAAAGCATTAAAATAAACACTCTTGTTGATGAATATATTAAAGAAAACCCATACCTTGAAAATAATCCTCAGGTTGAATTGATTAAAAAGGGTGTAGCCTCTCACCATGCAGGTTTGCTTCCGGGGTGGAAAGTCCTTGTAGAGCGTTTGTTCCAACAAGGGTTAATAAAAATGGTCTTTGCAACGGAAACTCTTGCTGCGGGAATTAATATGCCTGCTCGCACAACCGTTATAAGTTCAATCTCTAAAAGAACCGATGAGGGGCATAGAATGCTCAGCGCAAATGAGTTTTTGCAAATGTCAGGACGTGCAGGCAGACGCGGCATGGACGAGATTGGCTATGTTGTAATTGTGGGCACACCTTTTCAGACTCCAGAGGAAGTTGCAACATTAGCAACATCTGAAGCTAACCCTCTTGAGAGCAAGTTTTCTCCTTGTTATTCAATGGTGTTGAATCTCCTGCAGCGCTTTAGTTTGGATGAGGCAAAAGAGCTTATATTAAAGACTTTTGGCTATTATTCTTCATCAGATAGAATCTCTCCTCTTTTGGCGCAAATGGAAGAGTATAAAAATATAACAGATGCCGCTAAAGACTATAAATGCCAATATGGTCTTAAAAATGAGGATTTTATAGAGTACAACAAATTAAAAAATATGTATGTTGAAACAAGGAGTATTTTTAAAACTCTTAAAAGACAAGCGCACAAATCGGGCAAAAAAGACGCCCCCGAGGTTGCTGAGTTTGGCAGAAAATCAAAAGAGCTTTTAAGAAAAATTGAACTCTTTGGCTGCAATGAATGCAAAGTTTATAAAAAACACAAAAAAGAACTTGAGCTTCTTGCACGCTATGAGAAGAAAATGCGCAACTTAAAAAAAGAAATAGAGTTTCAAAAAGACATATACTGGCAAAAGTTTCTTGCGCACAAAAGTATTTTAGAAATAACAGGAAATCTTGTTGATAATTTCCCAACCGAGCGCGGCAAGGTTACTATGGTGCTTAGGACAGAAAATGAACTTTATCTTTCCGAGATTATTTTAAGCGGGCTTTTAGATAATCTTGAACCGTATGAACTGGCATCTGTCATCTGTGCCATAGCTTGTGAAGAGATGAGAACTAAAGACGAGTGCGTGACAAATCCTCCAAGTCAAAATGTGAGAAAAGTTTTGAATAAAATAAAAGATTTAAGAAGAAAAATCTTTATTCTTGAGCGCGATTATCATATAGAAAACCCTATGAATCTGCACTCACACTTCTGTTCTTTAATTGAATTTTGGGTAAATTCGGATAATGAAGATACATCTTCCATTGTTGCGTGGGATGAGATGTTTAAAGACAGTGAATTTTCGCAAGGTGATGTTGTAAGAGCATTCAAGCGCACAATTGACATCTTGCGCCAGATTACAATTATAGAAGGTATTAGCTCAAACCTTGTTGAAAATGCTAAAAAAGCAATTCGCTCAATAAACAGAGAACCTGTGAATGTAGATTAATTATTTATTCTACCGTTACAGATTTTGCAAGGTTTCTTGGCTGGTCGACATCTTTACCCAAGTATTCTGCTATGTAGTATGCAAGAAGCTGCAAGACTACTATGTTTAGAGCGGGAGATAAAGTGTCTGACACATCAGGTATTAAAAGCACATCGTCAAATAAGTCTTTGTGCTTTTTATCAATGTAGTTTGATACGCCGATGAGCCTTGCTTGTCTTGCTTTTGCTTCTTCGCAGTTGGACATAACTTTATCGTATACAAGCCCTTTATTTAATATTGCAAGAACAGGCATAGTTTCATCCAACATTGCTATAGGTCCGTGCTTTAATTCTCCCGCACTATAGCCTGTTGCATTGATATAACTTATTTCTTTAAGTTTTAGTGCGCCCTCAAGTGAAGTCGGGTAGTTGATGCCGCGAGCAATAAATATAAAATCTTTAAAGCTTGAGTACTTTTTAGCCACCGCTTTAATTTTTTCCGTGTCGTTTGTAACGGTTTCAATTTTATTTGGCAGCTCAAGCAGCTCTTGTTTAAGAGAGATTATTTCTTTGTCTTTAATGCTCTCGGGGTTTATTTTTTGTGTAATAAACATTGTTAACAGATACAATGATAAAAGCTGTGCCATATAAGACTTCGTAGCTGCAACAGATACCTCAATGCCGGCGTTAACGGGCAGCAAACTATCAGCTAATCGAGCCATTGTGCTGTCGGGTCTGTTTGTAATTATAACAACATGCGAGCCTTTTTCTTTTACCTGTTTAATTGCAGTAATTGTATCTGCAGTTTCACCTGATTGAGATATGCCTATTACAAGAGTGTTATTATCAGCTATTGTATCTCTGTAAATATATTCGCTTGAGGCTTCAACATCAGTTGGGATTTTAGCAAATTTTTCAAGAATGTATTTACCGACAAGTCCCGCATGTAGTGACGTTCCGCAAGCAATGATTTGAATTCTTTTTATGTTTTTTATTTCATTTTCGCTTAATTTCACATCTTGCAGAGTTATTTGAGATTTTGAGTCTTTTAATTTTCCGCTAAGCACATTTCTTGCAACGTCGCTTTGCTCGTGAATTTCTTTTAACATGTAGTGCTTATAGCCCATTTTAGAAAGTGCTACGGGTTCAAAAGGCAGCATTTCAACCTTGTTTTCAAGGATGTTGCCGTTTAAGTCAGTTATTTTAATAGAATCTTTTTTAACTTCTGCTACCTGATTGTCATTTAGGTAGATTGCTTTTTTTGTGTATTCAATAATGGCGGGGATATCACTTGCTATAAAGTTTTCACGCTCTCCAACACCAATGATTAGGGGGGCATTTTTTCTTGCAACAATTATTCTGTCGGGCAATGTTCTGTGCATAGCACAAAATGCATACGCGCCGTTAATTTTTTTAACGGCTGAGGTCATAGCTTTAAGCAGGTCTTTGCATTTAGAAAATTCATGCGCTATAAGATGAGCCGCAACTTCGGAATCGGTTTGAGATTTAAACTCACAGCCGCATTTTTCAAGCTCTGCTTTTAGTTCTTTATAGTTTTCGATAATACCATTGTGAACCACAACAAGGCTGCCACAGTTGCAAGTGTGCGGGTGAGCGTTAAGCTCTGTAGGAAGACCATGTGTCGCCCAGCGAATGTGACCTATACCGCAAGTGGATTTGTTACAGATGTCTTGTACTGAGCTTAAAACATCCCTTAGGTTATTTAATTTCCCGGGTGCTTTAAAAATCTCTATTTTGTTTTTTGTCATAAGGGCAACGCCTGATGAGTCGTAGCCTCTGTATTCGAGATATGAAAGTCCCTTTAAAAGAACTTCGCTTGCTTTTGAATTTCCTATATATCCTACTATTCCGCACATAAATTTAATTCCTCGCTGTGTAATTCAGTTATTTTATTACACAAGATTTTTCTAATCAAATTAAGATTTCATAAAGAGTTTATGAAGTTCGTTTGGCTTAAAAATACCCTCTTCCGTTATAATACCCTTAATAAGCTCGTTTGGTGTAACATCAAAGCTCGGGTTAATAACCTTTACACCCTCGGCGCAAATTCTTTTCCCGTTAATAACGGTTACTTCTTCTTCACTCCTTAGCTCAATCGGTATCTCATCTCCGCTTTTAATTGACATATCAATTGTAGATTTTGGTGCTGCGATGTAGAAGGGAACATTATAGTATTTTGCTGCTATTGCAACTGTACAAGTTCCTATTTTATTTGCCGTGTCACCGTTTGCGGCAATTCTGTCTGCCCCGACTACAACAAGGTCTATCATGTCTTTTTTCATAAAATAAGAGCACATGCCATCTGTTATAAGTGTAACAGGGATTCCGTCTTCAACAAGTTCAAAAGTTGTAATGCGAGCGCCTTGTTGCCTTGGACGTGTTTCATCCGCAAAGACTTGAACAGTGTTGTCTTTAGCATAAGCACTTCTTACAACGCCAAGAGCCGTGCCGTATCCGACCGTTGCAAGAGCTCCTGCATTACAGTGAGTTAAAATTGTTGCGCCTTTAGGTACAATTTGCGCCCCAAAGTCACCTATTCTTTTGTTTATTTCAATATCTTCATTTTCAAGTTTTATGGCGTTTTCAATGAGCGCTTTTGTTATTTGCTCTTTTGTACCGCCTTTTTCAATTATTTTTAGCTGTTCGTTTAGTGCCCAGCTTAAATTTACTGCCGTAGGACGAGAAGAGTTTATATATTCTATTCCTTTTTTAAGTTCTTCAACAAAGTTTTGTTCTCCTTTTTCAAGAAGCTCTATAGCGCAAAGTGCAGCGCCGTGAGCGCCTGAGATACCAATAGCAGGTGCGCCTCGCACTATCATGGTTTTAATGGCGTCATACATTTGTTGTGTTGATGTTATGTCTACTTTTTTATATTCATATGGTATTAAAGTTTGGTCAACCATGCGAGAAGCACCCTTTAGGTCGCCCGTTTTAACCCATTCAACAGTTTTTATTTTTGAATGAAATTCGCTCATTTTTGTTTCCTATTCTATTTTTATGTCTATTTCTTCAATGTCGTCAGGTCTTTTTTCAAACTGCTCAAGCAAAAATACTGCTCCCATAGCTGTTGTTGAGTTAGTAAGTGCTGCTACTATTGCTATCATTATTATGATTATGAAAAATAACCAAAGAGAATCAAACCTTATAAGATATTGCAGTCCATAGCCGTAATGGTAGCCGTTTATGAAGGGTAATATTTTATTTATGAGCGGTGCAAGTTTTAGAAAAATTAAAGTAAGCGGAGTGAATATTAAAAAGAAACTTACTGTTGAGCAAAAACCGCAAAGTCCGCCAAGGGCTGCTGCCTGTTGGTTTTCAAGAAAACCTATTTTGTTTGTTTTTCTCATATACAGAATGACTGCAGGTGCACATAAAAGTGCAAGTGCAAATGTTACTAACCCTATAAGAAAGTTAAAAGACCCAAAAATTGCAAGTATTGCGCCCAGTATAACGCTGTAGAGCATTGCTTGTTTTGCAATTAAACTATTCATTTATGCACTCCTTGTTTTTAATTTCTAAATTTCTGGCATGACATATGCCAATTGCTATTGAATCTATCGTATCATCAAGCTTTGTGTTGGGATTAAGTTCAACATATCTTCCCACCATTGATTTTACTTCATCTTTACTTGCTCTGCCATGGCCTGTGAGGACTTGTTTAACGACAATCGGAGTGTATTCTCCTGTTTCAACTCCTGATTCTTCTAATGCTGCAAGTATAACCCCCCGAGCTTGCGCGACAGGGATAATTGTCTTTTGGTTTTTAAAGAAAAAAAGCTGTTCTATGGCAGCGCTTTGAGGACTAAATGACGAACATATCTGTTTTATGTCACGATAAATCTCCGCCAGTCTTTTTTGGTGTGGCAAGTCTTTATCCGTTTGAATAGAACCGCATGAAACAAGGGTATAAGAGTCACCTTGTGCCTCGATAATACTGTAGCCTGTTATCCCAATACCGGGGTCTATTCCTAAAATCCTCATAAGACAATTATATTATGAGGATTTTTATGGTCAAAATATTAATATAAATTTATAGGCAAAATAAAATGCGACTTGTAAAACAAATCGCATAAGTCAAGAAAGGAATGGTTAGACTATTAACGATTCTCATTATTGCACAAAAAGTATTACTATGCAAATTTCTTAATATATTTTAACGTTTCTTAAACAAATCCTGTAATAAACAAATTGTTGCATAATTTTAAAACAGAAGTTAGAATATTACCTATGGATGTAAAATTTGATAAATATTCGCTAATTGTTGACGGTGAAAGAAAATTTTTAAAATCAGGCACGCTTCACTATTTTAGAGTTTTTGGTGAGGATGAGTGGAAAGACAGACTCTCAAAAATGAAATCAGGCGGCTACAACTGTGTGGACTTGTATTTATGCTGGTCTTTTCATAACCCGAGAAAAGATTTTTGGGATTTTGAAGGGTATAAAAATATAAGAACTCTTTTTCAAGTTGCAAAAGACTTGAATATGTTTATCATCCTGCGCCCCGGTCCTTATATTAACGCTGAAGTATCGGCAGGCGGGCTTCCTTATTGGCTGATGAAAGAAAAAGATGTTGTTTTAAGAAACAGAATTGATGGTGACTATACCTACTCAAGCGCTTATATGGAGCACCTTAAAAACTGGTATGGCAAGGTTTTACCCATAATAAAAGATTTTGATAATTTAATTGCATTGCAGATTGAAAACGAGTATTCAACAAACGGCGGAGAAAATGAATACATAAAAGAGCTTTATCAAATTGTCCGCTCTTACGGTATTAATGTTCCGATATTCCACAATGACGCCTATATTGCAGGACTTTACGCCGATGATGTAGATATTTACGCGTGTGATATTTACCCCTACATTAATCCGAAAACCAACTGGAGAGAGGAAACTTACGCATTTGATACTCTTGATAATCTTGAAGAAGTAGTCAGAATGTTTAAGGATAATGCTCCTTTGTTTATAGCTGAAATGCAGTCAGGCTGGTACGATAAGTGGCTTGGTTACGGCTATGACTACATTAGAGAAGATATGGGAACTTCTCATATTAATATAATGACAAAAACCGCACTCTCTCAAGGTGTAACAATGTTTAATCACTACATGTGCGCAGGCGGTACAAATATTCTTGATATGTCATCGGATGAAGTCTATACAAGCTATGACTTTGCATCTCCCATTAGCGAACTTGGTGTTGTTAAAGATAATTTTAAAAAAGCAAAAGAGATAAACTACTTTCTTGATGCTTTTAATTTGACTCAAACAGAAGCCGATGAGTGTAATTTTGAAATTGAGCAAAACTGCTATGCTAAAGTTCGCAGAGATTTAATAAACAACTGTAAATGGCTCTTTTTAAGGAACTTTAACACCTGTGAAACAATGATAAACGGGGTTAACCTTGACTCTTTTGATATGAAAATTCTCCCTCAAGATTTAAAACTAAAAGCTTGTACTATTGTAAAATCAGGCGTTGAGATATTTACGCGCCTTGAGGATGATGACAAAGAAGTTGTATTTTTATTCTCTGATGAGAAAAACTCTATAACAATAGAAGATAAAAACGGAGTCCAAAAGACAATAAGCGCTGATAGAGAAGATTTTGAAGAGTTTTTATATGATTGTGAAAATAAAAAAACAACTTTTATTTTTGTTACAAGAAAAACCGCTCAAGACTGTTGGAAACTTAACAATACTCTTATCTTTGGTGCAAAATTTATCTATCCTGACGGAAGGGTTGCACTTGAGGATGAAACTCTTGTTAAAACATTTGACTTGAATAACGGTTTTTGCGAGCAATGTTTCACTCCTCAAATTCAGTCAAAGAGGATTAAACTTACTGATTTTGATGTTTATTTCTGTGCTCCTGAAATTGAACCTGATTATGATTATTCTTCTTGGAAGAAAATTAAACACAATGAAGATTTTAGCCTGCAGGACACTTTCTCATCTGATGTTTACTCTGAATTTGTCTGGTACAAGGGTAAAATTTCAAACAGGGTAAGAGAAATAGCAATCAGTGCAAGGCATATTTTTGCAATTTATATAAACGGTTTTGAAATCCTAAATCGTAACAGCTACAAACACGATAACCTTGCAACGATAGATGAGCACATCGTGCTTGATGTAAACTTAAAAGTGTTTAAGGAATCTGATAATGAAATTACCGTCCTTGTTCAAAATCTTGGTTTTGACAGAGGATTTACCAATAACATAGGTTCACCAAGAGGCTTAATTTACTTTAAAACTGATACAAATGAACTTATAGATTGGCACATAAGGGGCAGAATTACTCTTGATAAAAGAGAGGCAAGTGATACTCAAGCACCTTATCTTGCGTGCTTAGAGAAAGAATTTAGCATACCAAAAGAGTATTTTGACAAAAACGTCTTTGCACCTTTTGTCCTTGATATGGAAAAAACGCCATTTAGGCGCGCAACTATATTTTTAAACGATGTAAAAATCGGGCGCTACATAAGACACAATGCTAATCAGTCAAAGTTTTATCTTCCGAAAGAATTTCTTAAAGAAAATAATGAAATAAAAATTGTTATATGGGAAAAAAGCCACAGAATTAAGGGCGTATGGGACTTTAAAAACTATTTAAAAAATGTTATAATAAATGTAGAGACCCATAAGGTTTATCAGCTTTTTAATTAATAGAGCAATCTTCGCATACTAAATATAAGGAGTTAAAATATGGCTGTTGTCCCTGATTTTTTAATCAAAAGGGTTTACAAAAAGGGTTCTCTGCGCTCATGTGATGAGGGAATTGAGTTTGACCTTAAAAATGTTCTTGGTCCCGGGGTGATTTGCGGACTTGAGTATGTTCAGATTAATGACCACAAGTTTACAAAAGATGCAATAAGCTTTATAACGCAAGGTGTTGAGCTTTTTGCAAATTCCGTAAGCGAAGTTAATCCGATTCGTTTTCGTCTTGGTCAAGAAGGCACAATGAAGCTTATGGAGCAGGTTGAATGTCTTAAAAACGGGGTGAATAAAATCATTATTGAGTTTTTAAATCCCGAAGCAGGCAGAATGAAAATTACCCTTGAAGATAATTTGAATCTTGCCTAAATAAAGAATAGATAAAGATTGTATACTATGCTGGACAAAAATATTTTTTGGGTGTAAAATACTTAAGCTTTATTTAAGAGAAGGTATTTTACATGCTAAAAACTTTATTTGAATTACTGCGACGTAGATTTTGCAAGTTACAGGAGGCTCGCATTTACGTTCGTATTGATTAAAATAAATAATTAAATATGAATTTTAAAGAGCCGCCAATAAGACGGCTCTTTTAGTTTAAAATTTTTAACAAAAGTGTATAAAATACGCAAAAAAATGTCATCACAAGTGTTAGTTAATAAGTGAAGGTTAAAATAATGATAAAAAACATGCGACATACCTTACAGATTAATAAAGGGGTTCAAAGACTTATGAACCTTATTTGGGGACTATAGGAAATTTGTAGGGATAAGAAATGTCAAATTTAAGCATAACAACAAAAATAATTCAACAACTAAGTAACAATAGCGGCTCTGTAGTACCGATTGCCGCAAAAGACACTTTAAGCAACTGTGCTATTACCTATATTTACAACAAAGAAGCATCTAAAGAAGACGGCAAAGAAAGAGCAATAGAAGAGTTTGGAACGGAAGTTCTCTGGATTGGCGGTATACCGTTATTAAAAAAACTTTTTGACATAACGGTTTATAAATTTTTTAAAGCTGACCCCGATTTTGATATCAGAAATTTAAAGAAAAATGCGCAAGGCAATCTTGAAAGGCTCGAGTTTCTCGCAAAAAATGCGCCTGATATTAAACAAAAACAAGTTCTTGAAAATATTTTAAAAAATGAAAATGTTCAAAAACTCTACAAAAGACTCCATGTTGCAAAGTTTATAACTGCAACGGCTGCAACTCTTGCGGGTTTGAGCGGGCTTATTATTTACAAACAAAAAACAACTCAAAAAGAACTTGAACAAAAATATAAGAATAAAATGGAGCTTCAAAACGCTTGTAATAAAGAAGCAACAAAAAGTCCCGTATTTAATAAGTTTATGGGCAATAAAGAAACTTCCTTTAAAGGCGGCGGTATATCTAAATTTTTATCCGGATTTATGTATAACCCTGTTATGAATATGTCTATACTTGATGGCGGTATTACAGCTACAAGACTTGCTCAGGGCAGAAAGGGCGAAAGAGCTGAAATAGGCTTTAAGGAAGGATTTCAGATACTGTTTATTTACTGTTTAGCAGAGCCTATTCAAAAAGGGCTTGAAACTCTGAGCGCTAAATTCTTAAAAACTCCAATAAAAAATGAATATCAGCTTTTAAGCAGCGATAAATTAAAAGAGCTTATTACATCAGATACTCTGAAAGATTCTGTTGAAACCTTGATAAAAACTGATGATAACAAGGTTCTTGAATATTTATATAAAAATCAGGAAAATGCACTTGTAAAAATGCTTAAAATCTCCGGCGAGTTACCTACAATCAAGGGTAGCGATGCAATCGATGCACTTTCTTTTGTGGATGTTAAAAAGGTTAAAAATGCGGCAAAAAATATATCCGAGCTTGCTCAAAGTACAGCCGGAAAAGCTGATTTAGATAAATATTTATCAAAGGTTAAAAACATTAAAGGTGTATCCGTTATAGCAAATATTTTAATAGGTGCTGCAGCAATAGGCATATTGCAGCCGATGTTAAATATTATTCAAAGAAAGAAAAATAACAACGGCGAAACCATTAACCCCGCTATCAAAAAGCTTGAAAAAGATATGGAACAAAAATTTGCATTTAGCGGTACGGACGAAAAACTAAACCTCAATAAATAAGCGTCTGCCTACGATGTTTGGCTTTCCGTTGTAATAGCCTGCAAAGTAGCCGCCGCTGACGGGAGTGTTTTTGCCATAGTTTTGTGAAGAATTAAAGCTTGAGCCTAAAAACGGGTTTTGGTCTTGTGCAAAAGGATTGTAGCTCTTTTTAGCACTCACGGGAGCGCTTTGTGTTGTTTGCATAGACTTTGTAATCATAGAAACAAGATTTGTCAGCATATCATTCCTTTCGCATGTTTATATGTTTTTTATAATGAAATTTTAAAATTTGTCTATATTTATTTTAGCGAATTATTGCAAATAAAATAAAATAAAATAATAAAAAATCATCTGTTTGAATGATATTTTAATTTTAAAAAATTTAATTTTAAAAATATCTCTGTTAAAAATCGCAATTTCATGCTAGAATCTTATTAAACTGAAAAATATTCATATAAGAGGTACAGGAAGATTAACTATATAGCATATATCGCGCTTGCGGTTTTGGCAGTTGCGCTTGTTGTTTCGGTTATTACAAATGCAAAACAAAAAACAAAACTGGAAGTCTTTAGCGAAAATGAGAAAAAATTACAAAAAGAGTTTGAGGAAAAGGAAAGCTTCTTAAAGAAAGAAGCGATGATTGCTGCAAAAGAACAGCTTCACTTTGAGCGCCAAAAATTTGACGATGAAGTGCGTGAAAGACGCTCTGAGATAAACAGACTTGAAAACTCTTTAATGAAAAAAGAAGAACAGCTTGAAGAGCGTGTTCAAAAAAATGTTGATAAAGAGCATGAGCTAAACAAAAAATATGACGAACTTCTTGATAAAGAAGATTATCTTGCGGAAATTGTTGCAAAGCAGCTTTCAGAGCTTGAGCGTGTTGCTCAAATGTCACGTGAAGAAGCAAAGAATATGCTTTTGGAGCAATTAAAGACAGAACTTGCTCAAGAGCAAATTCAATTAATTCGTGAAAATGAACAAAAAATAAAAGAAACGGCTGAAGAAAAATCAAGAGAGATTCTATCTCAGGTTATGCAAAGATGTGCTATTGAGCAAGTTATAGAATCTACAGTTTCTGTTGTGTCCTTACCTTCCGATGAGATGAAAGGTCGTATCATAGGGCGTGAAGGCAGAAATATCAGAACTCTTGAAACTCTGACGGGCGTTGACCTTATAATTGATGATACCCCTGAGGCTGTTGTATTATCTTCATTTGACCCTGTAAGGCGTGAGATTGCCCGACTTACAATAGAAAAACTTATTGCGGATGGCAGAATTCATCCTGTCAGAATTGAAGAAGTTTACGAAAAATCTACAAAAGAAATTGAAAATAAAATGAGACAAGAAGGCGAGCGCGCAGCGCACGACCTTGGAATTATGAACCTTAACAAAGAGCTTACCAAGACTCTTGGACGCTTATATTATAGAACAAGCTACGGACAAAATGTGCTAAAGCACTCGATTGAAGTAGCGCAAATTGCGGGAATGTTGGCATCTGAGTTGGGTGCTGACGTTAATCAGGCAAAACGCGCGGGCTTGTTGCATGATATCGGCAAAGCAGTCGATCAGGAGCAAGAGGGTACACACATTTCTTTGGGTGTCGAACTTGCAAGACGCTTTGGTGAAAAAGAAGAGATAGTTCATGCAATAGAAGCTCACCATGACGATGTTCCGGCGCATACTTTGGTTGCTGCACTTGTAAAAATTGCAGACACTGTGAGCGCTGGCAGACCCGGTGCAAGACGTGATACGCTTGAAATCTATATTAAACGCCTCAAAAAGCTTGAAGAAATTGCAAGCAGTTATGAGGGTATTAAGCAGTCCTTTGCGGTTCAGGCAGGTCGTGAAGTTAGGGTTGTGGTTCAACCTAATGTATTTGACGATGCTGCAAGCGCAAAATTGGCTCGTGACATAGCTAAACGCATTGAGGATGAACTTGAATACCCTGGGCAAATCCGTGTTACGGTTGTCAGGGAAGCTCGTGTTACCGAAATTGCAAAGTAGAAAATGTCTAAAGATTTTAAATTACTTTTTTTGGGCGACATTGTAGGTCGTCCCGGAAGAGAAGCAGTTAAGGATTTTCTTGATAACGACAAGATGGCAAAGAGCTGCGATTTTGTCGTTGCAAATGTTGAAAACGCTTCGCACGGTTTTGGACTGACTTTAAAAAACCATGATGAGTTTCTTGAATGGGGCATAAATTGTATGACATCAGGAAACCATATATGGGACAAAAAAGATGTCTATAGTTATATTGACAGCTCAAAAGCACTTATAAGACCTTATAATTACCCTGAAGCTCAGGGAGTGGGGTATAGAGTCTTTGACAATGGTGTAATTGTCATAAACTTACTGGGCAGAACTTTTATGCCACCAATAGATTGTCCTTTTGCGGCTCTTAAAAAGATAGTCGATGAACTAAAAGACTCTTGCGATTTTGATAATATGATTTCTTTTGTTGATTTCCACGCTGAAGCAACGGCAGAGAAGATATGTTTTGCAAAGTATGCCGCATCTTTAGGTATTAAAGCTGTTGTTGGTACTCATACTCATGTTCAGACGGCTGATGAAAGAATTATAGATGATAAATGTGCCTATCTTAGTGATGCGGGTTTTTGCGGCTCATCAGATGGTGTTATAGGCATGGATTATCAAAGTTCGCTAAAAAGACTTACTACATCTATGCCCTCAAGATTTGATGTTGATGAGTCAGATTGTGTTCAAATTAATGCCTGTGTTATCTCTTTCGATAAAAAATCAGGCATAGCAAAAAAGATTCAAAGAATTAATTTTATTAGTGAGGTAAAGAAATGATAGTGAGGTAAAAGTGAAGATTGACTTGCACATTCATACCACCTACTCGGATGGTGCTTTTTCTCCCGAGCAGGTGGTTGATACGGCGCTTGAATGTAATCTTGATGTGATTGCACTTACCGACCATGACAACATTTTGTCGCACAAAATTGCATATGATTACGTCAACAAAAACGGTTATAAGCTTGAAATAATCCCGGGAGTTGAAATCAACACTATTTATAAGGGGTATGAAGTTCATATACTCGGATATTTCATGGATACAGCAAATCCTGACTTTGTAAAACTCCTTAAAGAGCAACAACAGGCGCGTATTAATCAAACAACACAGATAGTTGAACTTTTAAATAAAAAAGCAGGTATAAGAGTCAAATTTGAAGACATAAAAGCTCTTGTTGCCCCAGGCGGCAGTATTGGTCGTCCGCATATTGCGCGCGCAATAACTTCTGCAGGCGGTGTAGCAAATGTCATGGAGGCTTACTCGAAGTACATAAACGATTCATCTCCCGTTTATGTAACAAGAAAAACCGTAAGTCCTCATGATGCCGTTGAAATTATATATGATGCGGGCGGTATTCCTGTTTTTGCGCATCCTATTGATGTTGATATATCGGAAAAACTTATAAAAGAACTGACAGGTTTTGGACTAAGGGGTATTGAAGCATACCATAGGAAGCATTCTCCTGCGGTTGTTGAGTACTTTTCATCTCTTGCCGAGAAGTTTGGTCTTATTATAACGGGCGGTTCGGATTTCCATGCGCCATCTGTTAACCACGGGGCAATATTGATGGGTAAAAACTTTGTTCCCTCTTGGGTTTATGATGAACTCATAAAAGAGAAAAAAAGAATGGAAATGTTGTATTAAGGCTCGTAAAATCGAGCCTTTTTTATCTTTTTGTTAAGAAAACTTACGCTGTGTTACATATTTGGACAATATGAAAATGCAAGGTAGAATGTATATATGCACAAATATTAGGGATAATTATGACAAAACTTGATACTCTAAATTCAATATTAAAATTCTTGGAACTTGCACTTAGCGAAGAAGGCTTAGAGTTTTTTCTTAAGATAAAAAAATCATTCAATTTTGACGAAGAAATGTTTTTTGATTTTCTTTTTGATTACCTGACCATACAAAAGGGAGGTAAACAGCCTCTTGCTGAAGAACTATATGTTGACTTTACTCTTTATTTTGACAGATTTGTTAAGATTCAGGGAGAGAAAAAGATTCTTGAGCAAATTGCTAAATATGCAAAATATTACCTTATGCTCAGGCTTGAATATATTGAAGATGGAGATTTTGCAAGGAGTATATCCGTAATTAACGCATATGAAGCATGGGATGTTTATCCGTTTTTACTTGAAGTAATGGATGATTGGGAAAATAAAAGAATAGATGACTCTGCGCTTTTAGATATGCTCAATATGGTTGAAGATTTGGCATATAGAAGGTTGCAAGGCGAAGAGGACATCGACTTTACTTCTCTTGGTTTGGATATAAACAAAATGTTATATTGTACTGATGCAAACAGGAGTGTCGGCTAATGGCAGCTTTTATTGATAAAGTTAAGGTAAAGGTTGTTTCTGGTCGAGGCGGAAACGGGTGCGTTGCTTGGCGAAGAGAAAAATTTGTCGATAAAGGCGGTCCTGCAGGCGGAGATGGCGGCTCAGGCGGAGATGTTATTTTTGTAGCCGATGAAAATCTCTCAACATTGCTCGATTTCACATACAAATCCGTATTTAGAGCTCAAGACGGCGAAAACGGAAGAAATAAAAACCAACACGGTCATGGTGGCAAAAGCATCTGCCTAAAGGTTCCTGTCGGAGTTATTATTAAAGATTTAAAAACAGGAAGAGTTATAGCCGATTTAAATGAGCACGAAAAGAGTGTGATGGTTGCAAAAGGCGGGAGAGGCGGCAGAGGTAACGCAAGATTTGCAACTGCTCAAAAAAGAAGCCCTCAGTTTTGTGAACCGGGTGAAGCGCCTGTTGAAAGAGAGCTTGAACTTGAGTTAAAATTAATTGCCGACATTGGTTTGCTTGGTATGCCAAATGCCGGTAAGTCAAGCTTTATAAGTTTAATAAGTTCTGCTCGTCCAAAAATTGCAGATTATCCATTCACTACCCTTACCCCTAATCTGGGTGTTGTAAAAAAACCTGACGGCGACGGCTTTGTAGTAGCAGATATCCCGGGTCTTATTGAAGGTGCATCAGAGGGTGTCGGACTTGGCTATGAGTTTTTGCGTCATGTTCAGCGCTGCAGATTTTTTGTGCATATGGTTGATATGAGCGCGCAAGACCCTATAGATAATTACATAAAAATTAATAATGAGTTAAAAAAATACGACGAGGAACTTTCAAAAAGACATCAGGTGCTTGTTTTAAACAAGGCAGATATTGTTGATGAAGAAAAAGTTCAAAAGCTTGTAAATGACTTTAAGAAATATGACAAAGATTTGTTTGTAATCTCTTGTGCTGCATCAGATGGGCTAACACCCTTGCTAAATAGGCTCTATGCCCTTGTAGAGGAAATTCCAAGGCATATTATAGAAGTTAATGTTGAAGAGGATTTTGATTACAATAATAACGATGACTCTGCGTTTGAGATTACAAAACTTAATAAAAATACATATCTGGTTACGGGCGGAAAGTTGAAAAGATTGGTCGCCGTGACAGATATTCGCAATACTCAACAGGTGAGAAGATTATCCAATATTATGGATTCAATGGGTGTCTGGAGCGAGCTTAAGGAGATTGGAATAAACAACGATGACACTGTAATTGTTGAAGGATTAGAGATGGTTTATGTGGATGAATATTTTTGCGAATAATTTGTTTGGATGATTTTTTACAAAATTTGACGACAAGAAGACATGAATATATGATAATAAATATTGAGTAAAAGTATACCTTTAATGTCACATGGTAGAATAGTTAACGGATAGTATTGAAAGAAACAAATGTTTTTTGAAGACGAAAAAGAAAATATAGAGGATTATAACAGTTTGGATGAATTCGACATCAATTTGGATGAAGATATTGATGACGAAACAATAAGCTGGGATGATTTACTTAAGGACGACAGTGTTTTACCTTCGGATTCATATTCACTAAAGCCTGCTGTGCAAAGTGAACCTGTAAAACCTCTTAATGTTACGACAGAAAAAGAGATAAAAGAGGAAAGCACTCAAGAGAGTATTTCTGATGAAATAGATGACTTGTATCAAGAAACAAGTGTTGATGAGCTTTCAGATAACGTTGTTGAAAACGAAGCAAAAAAAGACGCTTTTGAAGTTTTTGGCGGAGATGTTAAGAATGATACAATCGAAGCCGATGATATATTGGATGATGAAAATCAAAGCATCCTTGATGAGCTTGATGATGTTGAAGTGTCAGACAACTTGGATGAATTGAGTCAAGACGAGACACAAGAAGCCTCAAATGATGACAGTGTTTCTGTTTCTCAGGGGCAAAAAAGAGGACTTGATATTCCTGTTATAGCAGGCATTGTTTTTGCTGCGGTATTAGTTTTGGGTTCGATAGTGTTTATTTTTATGGGACCCAAGAATTCTGCTTCAAATCAAGATGTTGTTGTTAATAATATGCCTCAGCAAAATCAAACAGTTGTAACTGACGAGCAGATAAATAAAAATGTTAATTTGCCTGCAGGCGAGGGCGAAAATATCCCTGTAGTTAACGATAAAAGCGCAAAGAAACTGCAGCCTGAGAAAAAAGTTGTCGTTGATGTAGAAAGTGCAGGCAGAGTGAATCCGTTCTTACCTACATTTGACGGTTTTAACGGCAATTATTATGCAGGTATTCCGACTCAATCGCTTGTGCCGCCGGATAGCTTTGGTGATGACCAAGATGCACAGGAGCTTATGAGAGTTTCAGTTTCGGGTATTCTCTTTGATAATGTAAAACCGTCTGCAATTATCACCATAAATGATGTTGATTACTTTGTTCAAAAAGGTGATACGGTAGATGATTACAATGTTATTGATATAAATCGCCAATCAGTAGTTGTAAAAAAAGGTACAAATATCTATAAAGCAGGTGTTGGCGAAAGATTTAATCAAAAAATAGAAATTGATGGCAGCGCCGTATATGGTTCAGGCGGCGTAAGGCACTATACTTCGGCGTCAGATGTTGAAGTTGTTGCAAAATAACGGATAAGAATAAAATAACCTAGGAGTTTAGATAATAATGTTTACGCAAAAAGCAAAAAAAATAGTTCAAAAATTAACAGTATTTGTAATGTTATTCTCCCTTGTTCAGTCATCTTGGGCAGGTTTGAGTGTCAACTTGCAAAATGACAAAATAAGCGGTGAAAAAATTGCGTATTCAAATTTTAGCACACCTGCAAATTATTACTCCTCTGATTCAACAGATTCAAATATTTTAAACATAAATAATTATACTGATGAAAACCGTTATGGCGCGGTGAATTTAAATCAGAGTGTTAAAATTACAAATTCAAATTCAAAAATTAATTTGTCACTTAGGGACTCTGATGTAAAGCAAGTTCTTAGAATGTTTGCTCAAAAAGCAGGTATTAACGTAATTTTCCATAGTTCAGTACAAGGAAAAGTAACTCTGGACTTAGTAAATGTTACATTAAATGATGCATTTTTAATGGTACTTCGTTCTGCTGAGTTGACATATGTTTTAGACGGCAAAAATCTTATCGTTGCCTCAAATGATGTTAATACAAAGCTTAGCTTTACAAAGCAGTCTTTGACAATAATTCCTGTTAAATACGAAAGAGCGCAGAATATTGCTGACTTCTTAAATAACAATATTTTCGGTACAAAAATTACCGGTCTTTCAAACGATAAAATTGTTACTTCAAATCCCGCAACAAACGAATTGATGGTTTTTGGCTCGCAAAATGATGTTGAAGTAGCAAAAAGAATTGTTGAAAAACTGGATAGAAAACCAATGATTAACACATTTAAAGTTAATCATACAACTCCAAAAGAAATGGCTATGTTGTTATGCAGCACTTTTGTTGAGATAAACAAAGAAGTTTCTTCCGAAAAAGAAGATGAAATGGCTGATGATGACGACGAGGATGATACTGAAGACGATGATGAAGAAATTAAAAAAGTTAAGCTTGGAAGCGGAATTGTTGCTTGCCGTGCAACTCAAAAAGTAGTACAGGGTGATAACAATTCAAGCAGTTCTTTATCAAACTCTTCAAATGACAGTGCAATTGCTATGTTTGGTTCAGCACCGCTTGCTATTGTGTACTTTCCTGAGTTAGGAACAATAAATGTTAACGGCGGTTCATATGAACAGATTAAAGTAATTAAAGAGTTTATTGAGCAGAATGATAAAAAGCAACCCATGGCTTATGTTGAAATGTCAGTTGTTGAGCTTAACGAAACAGGTTCAAAAGAATTTGCAAACGAGTGGAATCTTTGGACTCCTTTTATAAGCTTACAGTTTGATACAGCACAAGGCTTGAGTTCAAGCGCTAATCACCCGACTTTCTTTATGGGCGATAAGTATGATGTAGTTGATTCTGCTAATCCCGGTACTGTTAAATATACGGTAGACAAGTATAGAGGTGATTCAACACTTGTTTACAGATTAAGATATCTTGTACAAAACGGTAAAGGTAGAGTACTTACAAACCCTAAAATCATGGTTACAAATGGTCAAAAATCTACAATTGATATGACTTCAGACTATGTAAAAACCGTTAAAACAGAGTTGATTACAACAATTGACAATGCTGGTATGTCAAGAACATATGAAATCGGAAACGATGAAGGTTTAAAAATTGAGCTTATGCCATTTATCAGCCCTGACGGATATGTTTCAATGAACATAAAACCTGAGTTTGCAACTATTAAAGAAAGAGTATACGCGCCGGGTCAAAACGGTGAAGATGAACTGCAAGCGACATTGCTTCAAAGAAGAGACTTATCGCTCAATAATATAAGAATTAAAGACGGTGAAACACTTATTCTTGCAGGTATGATTAAAGAAAACGAAACTCAACAAATTACAAAAATACCTGTCTTGGGCGACCTTCCTTTAGTAGGTGTTTTCTTTAGGTCTTCTTCTAACCAAAAATCTAAAGAAGAGTTAGTTATTATGATTACTCCTCACATAGTATATTCTTCAGATGAAATTGCTAACATAAAACCAATAGACTTATAATCAATTATGACCAATGATTTACTAGATAAACTCATAAAAAAAATAAACTTTGAGCATGCCAACAATTTTGAGTTGGCAGTTGCAAAAGAGTATTCATTTGTGCCGATTAATGTGCAGGGCGAATCTTTCTTTGTTGCGGTTTCGCCTGAAGCTAACAAAGAAAAAATCATTGAGTACATTAAACCTATTGTAAACAAAAAAATCGAGTTTATCTTTTTATCAAAACAAAATTTTGATACACTCTTTGAAGGTTTTTTAAAAAAATTCTCATCAACATTTGGTTCTGTCCTCTCTGAGGAAACTGCCACAAACCCCTTTGGTGATGTTGCATTTGAAAACAAACATGCTAATAAGGAGGAATCTGAACCGATTCTTTTAGATGATTCTGATGATGATACTCTTGAACTTGATGATGAGGATTTTGAGGATGAGTCTTTGGATGATTCAATAACTTCTAAAGATGTTGATTCCGATTCAGTTGTTGATGCACATCAAGACAATCAAGTTAGCTCTGTCCATAATACTGAGAGTGTAGAGCAAAAGCAAGAGCAGATTGAAGAAAATAAAGACAATTCTCCTCAAAGAGGCGATATTCACTCTGTAAGTTCACCCTCAACAAAAAAAATTGGTGAGATTCTTATAGAAGAGGGTCTAATAAATGATAAGCAGTTAACCATGGCGTTAGCCGAAGCAAAAGTGCTTGGTATTCCACTTGGTTCTGTGCTTGTTAAAATGGGCTTTATTACTATTAAAGAATTAAAAGAAGCCCTTGGTGCGCAGATGGGTGTAAAACTTGCTACCGCAGAACAATTGCGCGCTCTGCCAACTGCCATATCAATTCTTCCTGAGGATTTTGTCAGAGAAAACAAAGTTATTCCCTTGAGCATGACTGACAAATCTCTTGTTGTCGGTATGGTAAATCCCGGTGACTCAAAGGTTATAAATGAACTTGTTTATCAAACCGGTCTTAAGCCTACTGTAATGATGGTTACTCATTATGAGTATGAAGCATTTTTAAAAACCTATTATGAAAGCGAAAGAGCAAGCGCAAATAAGTTAATTGAGCAAATTGCAAGTGAAAAAGCAGAGTCTGAAGAAGAAAACTCTCTTTGGGAACAAGTTGAAACAGAAATTCAAGATACAACAGGTACTGTTGCTAAGTTTGCAAACAAGATAGTAACACTTGCAATTGACCAAAAAGCTTCCGATATTCACATTGAACCCCGTCTTGAAGGTTACGCCGTGCGTTTCCGCGTGGATGGTACATTAAGAGAAGTTTTAAAAATTCCTGCAAAAGTAGATTCTGCTGTTGTTTCGCGTTTTAAAGTTTTGGCACGTATGAATATTGCAGAGCACAGACGTGCACAAGATGGTAACTTTTCAATTAAATACAAAAAAAATCATCACGATTTTCGTGTAAATACTTTGCCTGTAGGCAATAAAGAAAAAATGGTTATAAGGGTCTTGGCGCCTGCGATTACCGACTCAAATAATGATAAGCAAATTAAAATTGACGGTATATCACCTGAAGATAAGAAAAAAATCGAGTACCTTATTTCTCTGCCAAACGGTATCGTGCTTACCTCAGGTCCTACAGGTTCAGGTAAAACAAGTACACTGTATTCTCTCATAAGAACTCTGAATTCTGAAGATGTCAATATAACAACAATTGAAGACCCTATAGAAATCAAAATGGATGGTGTAAACCAATCTGCGGTTAACCCAAAAGCAGGAATTACATTTGCAAGTTGTATGAGAGCTATTTTAAGGCAAGACCCTGATATTATTCTTGTCGGTGAGATTCGTGACTTTGAGACTCTTGAAGTTGCAATTTCAGCCTCGCTTACAGGTCACCTTGTGTTAAGTACAATCCACACAAACTCTGCTGCTGCTACCATAACAAGGCTTATTGAAATGGGTGCCAAAGACTATTTGGTTTCATCTACGGTAACCGGCATAATTGCTCAAAGGCTTGTGAAGAAATTGTGTCCGCAGTGTAAAGTTGCATACAAACCTACGGAAGAAGAGGCAAGAAAGATTTTAACTAATCCGGAAGATATCAAAAAGCTGACCGAAACAACGATTTACAAATCTTGCGGTTGTGCATTCTGTAATAATACAGGTTATCATGGGCGTACCGGTGTGTTTGAAATTATGCTTATAAATAAAGAGATGAAAAAAATGATTGCCCAAAGAGCTCATGATGTCGAACTTGAAGAATATGCGGTTAATCATGGGATGAAGACTCTTAAAATGGCGTGTCTTGAGCATATTTTAAACGGTATAACTACAATAGATGAATTTGTAAGAATCTTGGGTCTTGCAAGTGAAGAGTAAGGTGAATTAATGCCAACATTTTCTTATACAGCACTAAAAAATAATAAGGATATAGTAAAGGGCAAGCTCGAAGCTCAAGACGCTCGCTCTGCACGTGCTGCACTTAAAAAAATGGGGTTGTTGCCTACAAAAATCACTGATGACTCTGTTGTTGATAAGTCGCTTGGTCAGGCTGTTAGTAAAAATATTCTCCCGACAAAAATCAAGTCTTTTTCTCTAAAGGATAAAATTGAGTTTACGCAGACTTTGCAAATTCTTACTTCTACAGGTATTCCAATCATCGAAACGCTTGTATTCTTGGAAAATAATGCCGAGTCAAAAGCGATTCGCTCTGTTGCCCATGAAATAAGACGAAACATTATCGCAGGCGGTTTAACATTGGCTGAGACACTGGAGAAACACCGCAAAATATTTGGCAGGGTTTTTGTCGGTCTTGTAAAAGCAGGTGAAGACTCAGGTGAACTTGATAGAACCTTGACACGTATGCTGGAACTTTTAAAGAAACAAGATGATATTAAAAGCAAGGTTGTAGGAGCACTTGTTTATCCGATATTTGTAATTATACTTGCTTGTCTTGTAGTTACTGTAATGTTGGTCTTTGTATTTCCGGCATTCAAAGAAATGTTTGACAATTTAGGCAGAGAGTTGCCGCTAATGACTCAAATATGTATGTCATTAGGCTTGTTTATAAGAAAATTTTGGTTTGTGCCGATTATCTTTGTCACATTTTTAGTGTTGGCAATAAAACATATACTTGCAAATGATGTCACAAAAAGACCCGTGGACAAATTTTTCCTTGAAATACCACTTCTGTCGGACTTGTTAAGGTTTGCAAATTATTCAAACTTTCTTGCAGTTCTTCAGGTTGCCTATGAAGCGGGTATTCCGATTGTTGATTGCTTGTACCTTGCTAATATGACTATCGATAACTTGGTTTTAAAGGATGCAATTTTGGCTGCAACAACAAAAGTTCAACAAGGTGTGCATTTATCTGTTGCGCTAAGGCAGTCAAATCAAATTCCAAATATGATGACATTTATGATTGCAACTGGTGAACAATCAGGTAGATTGGGTGAGTTACTGCATCACTGTACGACATTTATTGACCAAAGATTAGATGGCATTATTGATAAGTTTACAAAACTTGTTGAGCCTGCAATGTTAATATTTATAGGTGCAATTGTACTGTTTTTGGCACTGTCACTATATATGCCGCTATTTGCCGCTTACGGCTAAAGAACCTGCGAAGCTTGAATCGTGACGGTTACGTCCGATGAAAGCGAGCAGGCATAAGGATGTGAGCCCGAACGGGAAGGCGAGAGCCTTGCCGACAGGGCGAAACTCGACTAGGCGAAGCTTGAATCGTGACGGTTACGTCCGATGAAAGCGAGCATATGAAATAATTTAAGTTTCTTAAACTCACTTTTTGTGCTATTATTTGTATGTTGATACAAAAAATAAGGAGTTTAAAAATGAGCAGAAGACCTATTATTGCAGGTAACTGGAAAATGCACAATAACCGTGAAGAAAGCAAAAACCTTGTTTGCGGTATTAAAGAAGCAATTAAAGATATTGACAAAGACGCGCTTCCTGAGGTTGTTGTAGCTCCCGTGTTTACTTCTCTTGGCGTAGTAGCTGATGAAATTGCAAGCTGCGGTTGCGGAAAAATTAAACTTGCTGCACAAAATTGCTACTATGAAGCAAAAGGTGCTTTTACAGGTGAAATTTCAATCGATATGATTAAAGATTTTGACGCTAAATTTATTATCATTGGTCACTCTGAACGTCGTCAATTGTTTTCTGAAACAGATGAAATGATTAACAAAAAAGCAAAAGCTATAATAGAAGCAGGTCTAACTCCTATTATCTGCTGTGGTGAAACACTTGAGCAAAGAGAACTTGGCGTAACAGACTCTCATATTGCTTCTCAAATTGTAAAAGCTCTTGAAGGTATTGCACCGACTGACGTTGCAAACGTTGTTATCGCTTATGAACCTATCTGGGCAATAGGCACAGGCAAAACTTGTGACAGCACTGAGGCAAACAGAGTAATTAAGGGCATTAGAGCTACTGTTGCTCAAGTTGCAGGCAAAGAAAATGCCGATAAAGTAAGAATTCTATACGGCGGTTCTGTTAAACCCGAAACTATTAAAGAACAAATGGCTCAATCTGATATTGATGGCGCTTTGGTTGGCGGCGCAAGCTTGAAAGCTGACAGCTTTGCTCAAATCATCAAAGGTGCTATGTAGTACAAGCCTTATAATTAAAACAGCCTCTTTTTAGGGGCTGTTTTTTATTTTGAAATTACAAAGACTACTTCTTCTGAGAAGAAATTTGTAATTGTTCTGATTAACAAACCGCTTCTCATTTTTTTTCTTGTTAAATAAATTGACTCTTCTATTTTAATGTTTCTTTTTTTGCAGAACTCAAAAAAGTCATTCACGGTTAAAAGGTGAATGTTTGGCGTATTGTACCATTCATAGGGAAGTGCTTTACTCTTTGGCATTTTACCTTTAAAGAACAAGTAAAACCTTACTTTCCAATATGCAAAATTTGGGAAACTTACAATTGAGCGCTTCGCTACTCTTAGCATTTCATCAATTACAAGCTCAGGGTTATTTGTAGATTGCAATGTCTGATTTAAAATTGCATAGTCAAAACTTTTGTCGGGAAACTGTTTTAGCCCTTCATCTAAGTCACCCTGAATAACGCTCAAGCCTTTTTCAAGTGCTTCAATGACGCAATTTTCATCAATTTCAACACCCACGCCTTTGACCTTTTTTTCGTCTATGAGCATTTTAAAAAGCGCGCCCGAGCCACAGCCAAGGTCGAGGATTTTAGAGTTTTCTTTTACCA